>CAZSBF010000031.1:12092-42581 GCA_964605185.1 uncultured Planctomycetaceae bacterium | reverse complement strand
TTTTCTCGCGGTGACTCAGCTTGTAACCGGGCACGACCTGTGGCGGATTCGCATGGTGCAAGTCGCGCTGGGGAGCGCGGCGTGCGGACTGCTTTTTCTCGCGGGGCAGCGGTGGTTTTCACCGGCCGCGGGTGTCGCGGCGGGGCTCGTGGCGGCGGTGTATGCGCCGGCTATTTTTTTTGATGCGCAGATTCAGAAGGCCGTGCTGGATTTCTTTTTCATGTGCCTGCTGGTGTATTTGCTCGGCGGGCGTATGAGGCCGTGGACGATGATTGCGACGGGTGTGGTCCTCGGGTGCTTCGCGCTGACACGGGAGAATGTCGTTCTCTTCGTGCCGGTGATTGTGGTGTGGCTCGTCGTGCGGCTTGCATCGGAGCCAGTGAAGAAACGGTCGGTTGCAGTTGCATTGTTTCTCGCGGGAGTGGCAGTGGTGCTCGTGCCGGTTGGAATTCGCAATCAACGGATCGGCGGATCGTTTCTGATCACGACGTCGCAATTCGGACCGAACTTCTACATCGGCAATCACGCCGATGCGACGGGGTGTTATGTGCCGTTGCGCCCTGGGCGAAGCGATCCGGCGGTGGAAAGGCTCGATGCCACTGATCTGGCACAGCAAGCGGTTGGCCGGACCCTAACGCCGGGTGAGGTTTCGGACTATTGGGCATCGCAGGCGTGGTCGTGGATTCGCGGGAACCCCGGGGCATGGGGCAACGTGATGGTGTCCAAACTGCTGTGGCTGATCAACGCGTATGAGGTGCCGGACGCGGAAGACATTTATTTTCACATGGAGTATTCGCCGGTACTGCGGACATTGGGCAAGGTGTTGCATTTTGGCGTGCTTGCGCCGCTTGCGGTTCTCGGCGTGTTGCTTACGTGGAAGCGTTGGCGCGAGGTGTGGCTGCTGCATGCGCTGCTGGTGACACTGGCATTGAGCATTCTTGCGTTCTATGTCATGGCTCGCTATCGACTGCCGATGACGCCGATCCTCATTCTTTTTGCGGGGGTGGGGCTTGTGGAGGCGTGGAAGAAGGCGAGGACGTCGGGCGTTCTGAGCCTTGACCTCGTCGCTGTTACGGCGGGGCTGGCGGCGGTACCGATGAACTGGCACCTCATCGATCGATCTTCGCACTCGGCGATGGCGCGCTCCAACATGGGGTCGGCGTATCTGCTTTCGGGCAAGTTCGACGATGCAGCACGCGAGTTTGAGGAGGCCATCCGGCAGAATCCGAAGCTTTCGAAAACGTATGTGAATCTGGCAAACGCCTATTGGCGGGCGGGGCGGTTGGATGATTCGATCGAGAACCTGCGCAAGGCGCGTTCGCTGTTGCCGGATGACGTGGAAGTTGGCTTCGACCTCGGCAATGCGCTGGCGGAGCGCGGAGATCTGGCCGAGGCTGAACCGCTGATTCGCGCGGCACTGACCATCTCTAATCGGCGACCGGATGTGTATAGCAGTCTTGGTGTGCTCCTTGTGAAACAGAAACGCTGGGACGAGGCGTTCGAGACGTTGCGGCAGGGGGCGGTGGAACACCCGGATCAGGTGACGATCATCGCCAATTTGGCGTGGAACCTGGCGACGTGCCCCGTGGATCGATTGCGCGATGGTCGCACGGCCGTGCAACTTGCGGAACAGCTTTGCAAGCGCACGGAGGCGCGCGACCCGCGTGCCTTGGATATTCTCGCGGCGGCGTATGCGGAGACGGGAAACTTCGAGGCGGCGGTCGTGACCGTGCAGCGTGCCATAAACCTCGCCTCCAAACAGCCCGACTCGAAGGACGCCGAGGAATTTGCAACGCGGCTAAGGCTTTATCAGGAGAAGCAGCCGTGCCGCAGGGGCGATGCATCGCGCGGTGAATTCGACAAATAGAAAAGCCCCGCCGCACGACGCGACGGGGCTTGTTTCTCACGTATCGCTCAATGCATCACGCATTGTTTAGTATCGATAGTGCGTCGGCTTGAACGGGCCTTCCGCCGAGATACCGAGGTATTCGGCCTGCTTCGGGGAGAGCTTGGTCAGCTTCGCGCCGAGCTTGCCGAGGTGCAGCCGGGCAACCTTTTCGTCCAGGTGCTTCGGCAGAGTGTAGACCTTCTTCTCGTAGTTCGCGTGGTTCTGCCACAGCTCGATCTGAGCAATCACCTGATTGCTGAAGCTGTTGCTCATGACGAAGCTGGGGTGGCCGGTCGCGCAGCCAAGGTTCAGCAGGCGGCCTTCGGCGAGCACGATGATCGAGTGGCCGTCCGGGAACTTCCATTCGTCAACTTGAGGCTTGATGTCGATTCGCTTGACGCCCGGCACTTTCTTCAGACCGGCCATGTCGATCTCGTTGTCGAAGTGGCCGATGTTGCCGACGATGGCGTTGTGTTTCATCTTCTTCATGTGCTCGACGGTGATAATGTCGAGGTTGCCCGTCGCGGTGATGAACATATCCGCCGTACTTACGACATCTTCGATGGGCAGAACTTGATAGCCTTCCATCGCAGCTTGCAAGGCACAGATCGGATCAATCTCGGTCACGATCACGCGGCAGCCCTGGCCACGAAGCGACTGGGCGCAACCCTTGCCCACGTCGCCATAGCCGCAGACGACCGCGACCTTTCCGGCGAGCATGACATCGGTGGCGCGCATGATGCCGTCGACCAGCGAGTGTCGGCAGCCGTAGAGATTGTCGAATTTGCTCTTGGTGACGCTGTCGTTGACGTTGATGGCGGGGAAGAGCAGCGTGCCGGCCTCCTGCATCTGGTAGAGCCGGTGGACGCCGGTCGTTGTCTCTTCGGAAACGCCGACAATGGCCTTGGCCACGGGAATCCACCGCTGCGGGTCGCGCTTCTGCTCGGCGCTGAGCAGTTTGAGGATGATCTGCATTTCCTCGACGTCCGTCGAATCGGGTGACGGCACTTTGCCGCTCTTGTTGTACTCCACGCCCTTGTGCACGAGGAGCGTGGCATCCCCGCCGTCGTCGAGCAGGATCGTCGGGCCGCTGCCATCGGGCCAGGTCAATGCTTGGAGCGTACACCACCAATATTCCTCAAGCGATTCTCCCTTCCACGCGAAGACCGGCGTGCCCTTGGCGGCCAACGCGGCGGCGGCGTGGTCCTGAGTGCTGAAGATATTGCACGAACACCAGCGGACATCCGCGCCGAGGGCCTGAAGCGTTTCGATCAGCACGGCCGTCTGAATGGTCATATGCAGCGAGCCGGTGATTCTTGATCCGGCCAACGGCTGCTTCTTCGCGTACTCATCGCGTATGGCCATGAGGCCCGGCATCTCGTGCTCGGCCAGATCGATTTCCTTGCGGCCAAACGTCGCGAGGCTCATGTCGGCGACTTTGAAATCCTGATTCGTCATTACGGCGGTTGCCATTTCAAACTCCTAAGGGGTCAATCGTTATTCCATCTAACGTTTAGAGTCGGTCGAAGCGCGTCACGCGACGGCTTGGCTTACTTTTCCTTTGTTCCTGAAACCATGAAAAGCCGCGGGGCCTCCATGGTTCGTGATTCGCGCTCGGCCGAGGCCAAACGGCGGTGGTGAATTCTGTTGAATCCGGTTCGTTTTACTTGCGATGCGAGATCGTCCGGCTCAAATCCCCACCATAGGTCCTGCATGGTTTCGTAGAACGACTGGTTCTCGTGTGATTGTTGTTCGATGAGCAACACGCGGCCACCCGGGCGAACGACGCGGTGAATCTCGGCGAGGGCGTCGGCGGGTTTTTCAACATGGTGCAGCACGAGGCAGGCAATGGCGAGGTCTGCCGTGTTGTCTTGTATCGGGAGTCGATTGAGGTCGCCCTGGTGGAAGGCGACATTGGCGGCGCCATGATCGGAGATACGCTGACGGGCGCATTCGAGCATGGTGGCCGCGGGTTCGACGGCAATGACGCTGCGAAAGTTGTCAGCGAGTGTCGGGAGCAGGAAGCCCGTTCCGGTTCCGAGATCGGCGACGGTCCACTCGGTCGGAAGCAACGAGAGCATGGCCTCCAAGGCGAATGCGTCACCAAATGCCGCCGCGCGAAGTTCATCCCATTTTCGACCGAGTCGATCAAAGAAGGAGCAAGTGCCGCTGCGTCGGTCCGAAAGCACATGCTGCAAGCGATCGCGAAGCGTGGTGGAGAGCGGCGAATTCGCGAACCAGTTCATCAGCAGGGGAGTGAGGGTGTTGCCATCCTCCGTTGCCGAATGAACGCGATAATAAGACGTTGCACCGTCGCGGCGATCCAACACCAGCCCCGCACTGCGGAGCGATTTGAGATGTCGCGAGATCGTCGATTGCGGTTGGCGAAGTATTTCGATGAGTTCGGTGACGCTGAGTTCTTCGGCGAGCAGCAACTGGACGATGCGCTGGCGCGTAGTGTCGGCGAGCGCGCGGAAGATTCGTTCGCTGTCGCCGGGCTTTCTGGTTTGGTGTTCCTTGGCCGCCATATCCGTATATGCGGATAATAGGATACAAGCCATTGGTCGTCAAGTGAATAATGGGTCCCGTGACAATATGGACTGTAAGGCATTGTAAATAAGCGAGTTATGGCATCATCGTGCGTGCTAGTGCTCTGGCGTCATCGGATGTTCGAATTGTGCCATTGAGCTGATCGTAATAGGCCCGTTCGAGGATTCGCTTAAACGCGGGGCCTGGCTGCAATCCCATGGATTCAAGGTCATGGCCGGTCAGGAGTGGTGGGGGGGCGATATCTTCCGGTCGGATCTCTGCGATACGGCGACTGATCTCGCTCGAAGCATCATCCGGGAATTGATTATTTGCCACGCGGGCCGTGCAAATCGAGATCAAATCAGTAAATGCCGGATTTGCCATGAGGAGTTTGAGGTCTGCGAGCGTCAGACGGGCCGGGTTGATAAGGGCGTCCCGGTGGGTGTGAAGCCAAAGCACTTTTTTCTTCGTGAAATTGCTGCAGCGCAGGGCGTCGCATGATTCATCGATGGCCGTTTCGTCGAGACTTGCGAGCGTTACGGCGAGCGCCGTTTCAAAGGACGCTTCGGCGGGCAAGTGGCGTAATTCCGCTTCGATCCGGTCGATGTCGCTCGACACCTTTGGCGCGTGCGTCCAACAATGGGCAAGCACGCCGCACTCGTGGAGCATTCGCATGGCGGCCGCCCGGCGTGGACGAGTGAGCACGACTTCAAGCTCTTCGCGGATGCGTTCTGGACTGATGCGGGCGATCTCCGGAGCGTGTTCGCGCATGGCGGCCCACGTTGAGGGCTCAATCTCGAATTCGAAACGTGCTGCGAAACGCACTGCGCGGAGTAGTCGAAGATGATCTTCGGCAAAGCGTTTCGTTGGCTCGCCGATGGCACGGATCACTCGGCGGGCAATGTCGTCACGCCCGCCGACGTAGTCGACGACCTCGTTCTTCAGCGGGTCGAAGAACATGCCGTTTATCGTGAAATCGCGACGCTGGGCGTCTTCGCGTGCATTGGTGAATTCGACGCCGGTCGGGTGTCGGCCGTCGGAATAGGCCAAATCTCGGCGAAACGTTGCCACTTCCACGGTTTGTTTACCAATCCGGACCAGGACGACACCGAATTTGGCACCCACTTTCTGCGTCCGTTTGAACAGCGATGAAACTTGCTCCGGCAGGGCCGATGTCGCCACGTCGACGTCGCTCGGCTCCCGGTTCATGAGCATGTCGCGCACGCATCCGCCGGCGAAAAGGGCCTCGTGGCCGGCTTCTCGCAATCGTTTCACGATCGTCAGAGCGGCGTCGCGCGGCGTAACGGCGAGCGGCTTGGAATCGGCGGCACTCATGCGTCGCCCCCTGCGAATTGGTAGATCGACAGTGTCATCCCGCCGTAGGAGCGCTGATCAATGCGAGTCCAGTCGTTGGGAAGTGAGTCCGGCAGCCGGGACTTGGCATCATGCCGCCAGATCAGCAACGCCCCCGGTGATGCGCCGATTTCCTTACCAAGCCGCGCGAGCAATCGCATCATGTCTCCCCCGGGTTCCAGTGATTCGCTCATCGCGTATGGAGGATCGAGGAAGATCACATCAAACTGCGAGTCGTCGCGCTCGGGGAACCGGACGTATTCGGCCGGGGCTTGGTGAATCCGTGCATCGGGGCCGATTCGCAATGCGTCGAGGTTGGCCCGCAGGCATCGAATTGCCTCGGCGTCCTGATCGACAAAAGCACACGACTTGGCTCCGCGTGACAGGCACTCGATTCCCATGCTGCCGCCACCGCAGAACAAGTCGAGGACGCGAATCGCCGGCAATTGCCCCGGCATCGCCAGCCGCGAGCCAAGCCAATCGAATAGCGCCGTCTTAACACGATCGAGGATCGGGCGCGTCTGTCGGCCCGGTGGGGCTTCCAGATTGCGACCGCGATGGATGCCGGCAATCACACGCATGTCGGGAGTATACCGGGCGGATTCAAAGCCTGAGTCATTCAGTGGACGAGCGATGCGCACATTCTGACGGCAGTGGCAACTGATGCGAAAACCGGCCATTTTCCGCATGTCGTTTGACACATTCCACTTTTTCCATACACTTGCGAGGCTCGAAAAATGTGAGCCGACCGGGGGCATTGCGACGCCCTTCGGCGCTGGATTTCTTCTCGAACCAACCGACCGGACACCTCGTACCCACACGAACCGGCTGAGGGAGCAGCACTCTTATGGCAACGAAATACGTTTATTTTTTTGGTAATGGCAAGGCGGAAGGCAAGGGCACGGACAAGTTGCTCCTCGGCGGAAAGGGCGCGGGCCTCGCCGAGATGACGCACATTGGCCTGCCAGTCCCGGCCGGCTTCACCATCACGACGCAGGCATGCAAGCTCTTTTACGATCGTAATAAGAAGTGGCCCACCGGCATGGAGGCCGAGGTCAGGCAGCATCTCGTGCGGCTGGAGAAGGCGTGCAAGAAGAAGCTCGGCGATGCGAAGGATCCGCTGCTCGTATCGGTGCGCTCGGGCGCGCCGGTGTCGATGCCGGGCATGATGGAAACAGTGCTGAACCTCGGCCTGAATGACAAATCCGTCGAGGGTCTGGCAAATTGCACCAAGAACGCCCGCTTCGCGTGGGATTCGTATCGCCGCTTTATCCAGATGTATTCGACGGTCGTCGTCGGCCTGCCCAAGGACATTCTCGAGGGCAAGCTGCACAACATGAAGCACTCGCTCGGCATCAAGGCGGACACCGACTTGACGCCGGAAAACCTTCGCGATCTATGCGGCCAGTTCAAATCGTTCTTCCGCGAGCAGACGGGTAAGGACTTCCCGCAGAACCCGTGGGAGCAGCTCTACGGCGCTATTAACGCCGTGTTCAATTCGTGGATGGCCGAGAAGGCCGTGAAATATCGCGAGGTTGAGAAGTTCTTCGGTCTGCCCGGCACGGCCGTTTCGGTTTGCCAGATGGTTTTTGGCAACATGGGTGAGGACAGCGGCACGGGCGTTTGCTTCACACGCGACCCAAACACCGGCGAAAATGTGTTCTACGGCGATCTGCTGATGAACGCGCAGGGCGAAGACGTGGTGGCCGGCATTCGCACGCCGATCCCGCTTCGCGAGTTGGGCAAGAAGAATGCCGATGTGTATGAGCAGCTTTGCGGCGTGCGCGTCATTCTTGAGACACACTACAAAGAGATGCAGGATCTGGAGTTCACCGTCGAGCGCGGCAAGCTCTATATGCTGCAGTGCCGCACTGGCAAACGCACGCCGGCCGCGACGTTCCGCATCGCCGTCGATCAGGCGACCAAACCGCTGCTTTCCAAGGCCGAGGCCGCGCGATTTGTAAAGAAGGGCTACCTTCCGAAACGCTACGTCGCTGCCGCGACGAAGCCGGTGCTGTCGAAGGAGGATGCGATCTGCCGAATCACCGGCACCGACATCGAGCGACTCTTCTACCCGATCATTGATCCTGATTTTGATTCGAAATCGCTCTCCATGCGGCAGCTTGGCGTCGGCATCAACGCCGTGCCGGGGGCCGCGTGTGGCGAGATCGTCTTTACCGCACCGATCGCTGAGAAGCTGAACGCGGCAGGCAAGAAGGTCATTCTTGTTCGCAAGGAGACCAGCCCGGAAGACGTGGGCGGCATGCACGCGGCACAGGGAATCCTCACAGCGACTGGCGGCAAGACCAGCCATGCGGCGGTCGTCGCCCGCGGTTGGGGCAAGTGCTGTATCGTCGGCTGCGATCAGTTGCAAATCGATGAAGCGCACGAGACGTGCAACATCAACGGCAAGCGATTGCGGGCAGGCGACTTTGTCACGCTCGACGGTTCCACGGGCAGCATTTATGAGGGCGAGTTGAAGCTGGTCTCGCCTACGCTGCCGAAGGAATACCAGACACTGATGAGCTGGTGCGATGAGCGCCGGACCATCAACGTGCGGACCAACGCCGACACGCCGTATGACGCCGAGCACGCCGTGCGCATGGGTGCCGAGGGCATCGGCCTTTGCCGGACCGAGCATATGTTCTTTGACACCGAGGAGCGTCGTCTGGCGATTCAGCAGATGATCGTCGCCAACGTGGAGAAGGATCGACGGGCGGCGCTGGACAAGTTGCTGCCGTTCCAGCGGCAGGATTTCATCGGCATCTTCGACGCCATGAAGGGCCGGCCGGTAACGATTCGGCTGATTGATCCACCGCTCCACGAATTCGTACCGCACACCGAAGAGAAGCAACGCGAGCTGGCTCGACGAATCGGTGTGGACTATGAGACCGTCGCACGTCGCGTTGAGCAGTTGCACGAGGCCAACCCGATGCTTGGCCATCGCGGATGCCGTTTGTGCATCACGTATCCCGAAATTCTGGAAATGCAGGTTCGGGCGATCATTGAGGCGGCGGTGGAATGCCGACGCCGCGGCATCAAGGTCGCGCCGGAAATCATGATCCCGCTCACCATTGATGCGATGGAATTGAAGCTTCTCGCCGATCGCACCCGCGCGATCGCCGATGAAATTCTCTCCGCTGCCGCGGTGAAACTTCCGTACCTGGTTGGAACGATGATCGAGACGCCGCGTGCCGCGCTGACCGCCGACAAGGTGGCCGAGGTCGCCGACTTCTTCAGCTTCGGCACCAATGATCTGACGCAAACGGTGATGGCGCTCTCGCGCGACGATGCGGGCCGCTTCCTCCCTGACTACGTCAATCAGGACAAGGCGGCCATCTTTAAGGCTGATCCGTTCCAGTCGATCGACGTCGAAGGCGTCGGGCAATTGATCGAACACGCCGTTCGCGGTGGTCGCAAAACCAAGAAGATGCTGAAGATCGGCATCTGCGGCGAGCACGGCGGTGACCCAGCCAGCGTGCATTTCTGTCACGCCGTGGGGATGGACTATGTGAGTTGCTCACCGTATCGCGTGCCCATTGCCCGGCTGGCCGCGGCGCAGGCTGCGATCAAAGATCCAAAGGGCAAGCCGGCGAAGAAGAAATAGCCGATTCGCCATTTGCGAAACAGTTTCCGCCCGTGGAGCGACCCTCCACGGGCTTTTTCATGCGCTGACCAGCCGGTCCGTGGTGTTTCGGTTTCGTTGGCGAAGCGGCATGAGATCTTCCCGGGTGGGTGTTGGAATCCGCAACAGGGCCCGACGCGAAAGTGCCGTTGACGCAAGCCAGACGATCTTGCCAATGGGGTAGGACAAGCCCAACAGGAGCGTGCCGAGACCGAGCAGGCGCATGGTCCACTTATCGTTCTGATTCACATCGCGGCCGGCGGATTGCTCGGTCTTGAACTGGGCGAGGGCGGTCGAGAGTTCGCGTACATCGGCGCGGATTCCGGCAATGCTGCTGTCGGCGTCACGTCCGGCACGGGCGGCGGGGTGAATGCAGCCGAAGGCGAAAGATGCGACCGTCGCGAGGATTAGCGTGGTGAGCTTCATGTGAGTGCGCTCCTGTCAGGGGGCCTTACTCCGGTCATTCGTGTCCGTTGTCGTGCCTGCGCGGGTCGCCAGGAGTTGGGCTGTGAGTTTGAGTCTTGCGGAAGTGTCGAGGGACGCGTCGCGCCAGATGGCATCGGCGCGTGCTTGCACGTCGGGCGAAATGTCGCGATCGAGGGTGCCCATCATGGAGGCCTGCACCTGGCCGGAGACGCCTTGGTATTGAGCGACCGCGTAATACTCCATACCGCCGGAGACACGGATGCCCGGATTTATGACCTGACCGCCGGCGGCGATCTGTCCTGTTCCGGATTGGGCGAGGCGTGCCGCAGTGTCGGCCATGACGCCGCGCATGGCGTCCATGAGTTGAGCGTGCTGATTGAAGAGGTTTGAGCAGCCGGTGATTGCAGGGATGAGCAAGATCAAGACGCGAAGCATGAAAGCGACCTCCAAGACAGGGTTTGAGTTTTCTCCCAACACCTATCAATCTTGCTCGGCGTTTCAACCGCGCATGTGATTTGCTGTAAGTTGCTTTTCGGGATGGAGTTATCGGTTGATTATTGGGAAGAAGCGGAGGTCGCGAGGCTTGCCTTCGCGGCTCGGAGTTTTTGAACAGCATCGGATTGGTGGCGCTGCTCGGCCGCAGCGATGGCGCGGTCATAGAGTGGGGCTGCTTCGTCGGCACGGCCGGTATTGGCACATAGTTGGGCGAGGAGTTCGAGGGCGGTAGCGTTTTCGGGATCGAGTTCGACCACCCGACGGAGGCGCGGCTCGGCTTCTTTCACATAGCCTGCGTTCAGGAAGAGCCGGGCAAGCCCAAGGTGGGCGGGCGCCAAATCGGGGTTGAGATCGAGTGCGGCGCGAAAATGCCTTGACGCGCGTTCGGGATCGCCGCGGCGTTCGTAGCATGCGCCGAGGAAGTATCGGCTGGCGGCGTCGGCGGGGTTTTCCACGAGATCGGCCTCGTAGTGGAGAATGGCGTCGTCGAGCCTGCCAAGTCGACTGTACAGCGCGGCGAGATTGCGATGGACGAGGGGCTGCGTTGGGCGAATTCGCAAGGCGGTTTCAAACTCGCGAATGGCGTCGTCGATGCGGCCTTCATCCATATGGACATGGGCAATGAGCGCGTGAGCGGTGGCGTTGTGGTCGTCGTACTTGATGGCGCTTTGCCACAGTGCAAACGAGCTTCGCCAGTTCGATACCTGCATTCGGGACATCGGGGACCAGATCAGTGTGATCGCGATCGCGATCGTTGCGGCGATGAAACCCGATCGGTGCGCGATTCGAGCGAGAACGGATCCCAAGAGAAGGTAAAGGGGCAGTGTTGCGAGGTAGCTGTAGCGGTCGGCGGCAAGTTGGGGGCCGCGCTGCATGATGCCGCTGACGGGGGCAAGGATAACGACGTAGGCAACGGCGGCGAGGACGAGGCCTGGCGCTTTCTTTGGCGAGATGGCGACGACGAATGCGATCATGCCACATGCGAATAACGAGAAAATGACCCAGGGGTGGTCGAGGCCGAAGTTTCCGGGGAACTCGTAGAAGTGAGAGAGTCGGCTGGGTTCGGCGGTTTTCAGCAGGTAGAACGCGATCGAAAAGGGAATCTGCGCAAATCGTTGCGAGAGCGGATTCTTGTCAATGGAGGCGACGGATGAGCCTGCTGCGAGTATGGCGTTGCCTGAGCCGAGGAGGCTGATGAGCAGGAATGGAAGTTTCTCGCGCCAAATCGGTCGGTACTCGCGGTTGAGAAGCGATTTGCCACCACGGATGCGTCTGAGCGGATACCAATCGAGCAGGATGAAGAGAGCCGGAAGCACAACAGCATGTTCTTTGGAGAGCACGGCGGCGACGAAGAAACCCAATGAAACCCACGGAAACGAACGACGCGGGGCTGTTGCGTGGCGCAGGTACGCGAGTGTCGACAAGCACATGAAGATCATTGCGAGGATGTCGGTCCGGGCGCTGAGCCAGACGACCGATTCCACACGAAGGGGGTGAACGGCAAAGAGAAGTGCGGTTGCCACTGCGGCGAACTCGATGGCTGCGGAGGTTACCTTCCACTGGAAGAGCGGAAGAAGTTTCCGCGCGAGCTGGTGCACGCATAGGGCGGCGACTATATGCAGGATGATCTGGGTCAGGTGAAATCGCTGCGGATTGAGGCCGGCGACGGAATAATCAGCGGCGAATGAAAGCCAATTCAGCGGTTGGTAGTGGCCGAGGTGATACGTGGTGAACGCCCATCGGATCGTGCCGAGGGAAAGACCGCGATACCCAGTGTTCTGAATGAAGTTCGCGGGGTCATCCCAATTGACGAAGCCGTAATCAGCGGCGGGATAGAAGACGAAGCATATGACTGATGCGATCAGGAATCGATAAGCGAACCTGCTGACGCCGCTCCGGGCGTAGGGAACGATCGGAGGCGGATCGGAGGTTGTCATGATCAAGTGACCGCGGCGACTTACTTACCATCCAGTTCCGTCAACCACTGGCGGTTATCGGCATCAAGGCCTCGCCCTTCCTTGAGGCGACTCAAGATGGTGCGCAATTCGCTGCGAAGCGCGTCCTTGTCGGGAGCGGCGTCGTTGCCGATGGCGTCGAGAAGTTTCTTAAGCGTTTTGGCGGTCAGGCCATCAAGATGTGGGGTCTTGGTTTTTTCGAAGAGTTTCTTGCATCGTTCCTGAGCGTCACGAAGGGATTTGACGGCGTCGGCTCGCTTGCCTTCGGCGATTTGAAGTTCTGCGTACTCGTGAAGTGTGCGGATCCATTCGACTTGTTCGAACTCCTGATACTTCTCGACGATCTTCTTGCAGTCGTCGAGTGAGAACCGGGCAAGGTCAATTTTTTTCTGAAGAAGGAAGATGCGACCCATTTGGCGCAGCGCGATGGCATTGGCTTTTGATTCGGCGCCGAATTTGCTTTCACTGATCTTCAGTACCTGGTCGCAGCTTCGCTCCGCCGCCGCGAGATCGCCGCAACGTTCGTAAGCGACGGTGAGCGCCATGAGCGGGGCGGCTGTCCGCCGATCGCCGACTCCGTACATCTTGGTGGCAATGTCCAGGGTCTTCTTCAGAACGTCGCGTCCTTCCGAGGGGCGACCGACCGCGACGAGCATGTTGCCAAGCATCTGGCCGCGCACGACCGTCCCGTCGTCGGGGGCAGCGGGGTCATCCCATTTGGCCGCTTCCTGCAGCGCTGCAATTCCACTGTCATACATTCGATAGGCATCACAAACGTCCGCAATCATCCGGACTTCGTTTGCGGCGCCACGGGTATTGCCAAGTTTCTTCACTTCCTTGGCCTTTTCGAGTGCGTTTTTGAGAATTGCGTCAGCCTCGTCGCGCCGGCCGGCTTCGAAGGTGGCCGTGCCCAGCCGTGTAATTCGGCTGACGACCATGGCGTCGACGGGAGCCGCGCGCTTCTCATCCGCGTCGACAGCTTGCTTGAAGAGCGCGATGGCTTCGTCGACACGCTTGAGGTTCTGGAGGTTCACGCCGAGGTTGACGGTTTCTGTCGTGGTGTACGGGTGGTCGGGGCCGAGAAGCTTTTGGAATATGGCGAGCGCCTTCTGTCGAAGCGGGACCACCTGAGCTTCGACCCCGAGCCGCGTATAAAGCCATGCCAGATTGCTGTATGAGATTCCGACCTCCTTTGAGTCGGGGCCGGCGACGGCCTCGCGTACGACAAGGGCCCGGATTTTGTAATTCAGGGCGTCGTCGTAGTCGCCGCGCATCGCAAGGACTGTCCCGAGATTGTCGCACGCTTCCGCGGAATCGAGCGTGTCACCCGTTGTGAGGCCGTAGATTCGAACCGCGGTCTGATGGGAAGACAGGGCCTTGGCAAGATCGCCGGTGTTGAAATAGAGCCAGCCTTGCCGGTCGAGGATCCGGGCAAGCATGGGGTGCATTTTTCCAAAGGCCTTTTCCGTGGATTCGACGCCGCGACTCAGGGAAAGCTCGGCTTCTTTCATCTGTGAGAGTTCGGTTTGCGCCGAGCCGATGATGCGGTAACACTCGCCCAATTCATGGTGGCCGCGTCCAAGGATTCGCTCGCGGATACCGAGGGCTTTTGATGCAAGGTTTACGGCGTTGGCGTAATCGGATTTGTCGTATGCGGCCTCGGCCTTTTGCTGAGCGCGGTCGGATTCGGCCAGGTCGTTCAATTCGGCCGGGGGAGAGGCGACGTATCGCGCCAGGGTCTTTTCCGCTGCAATGGCGGTTACGGTGTGGAAATGGGTGGAGCCGTAGATTGCCATGAGGGATCGCAACGCCTCGCGCGCTTTGGGAAGCGCGCCGGCAAAGTCCGCCTTTTTTCGCAGTTGATTTGATTCATCCAGGAGTTTCGTGGCGTTCTCCGCATCCTTCTTCCTGGCGTCCGATAGCGGCTTTCCCTCCAGGTCGACTTTGTCCTCCGGCTGGAGGAGCAGGTGCTTGCGGATGGCGGCCAAGCTCTCTTCGAAGGGCGGCCATGGGTCGACAAGCGACGGTTGTGGTTGGGACGTTTGAGCGTACGCGAGAGCGGACACCATTGACGCGGTAACTGCGACACAGATTGAGAATCGGCGAAGCATGATGTGGAACCGGGCGTACGGCACGGGAGACACTCCAGAGTGACTTTGTCGTTGTTTTCACTTCCCGAGCGATTGGCTCAGGGATCGGCGGCGCAATAAAAAAAGGGCCGCAAGTACTATCGTACTTGCGGCCCCTTGGGTTCACAATGAGGAGGATTTTTACTTGCGGCGTCGGAGAAGAGCTACCGCACCAAGGCCGAGGAGGGCCAGGGTGGAAGGCTCCGGCGTGACTTCGATATTGAGGTTATCAATCGCGAGGCCAGCGTCGTTGCCTATGTCGTTTGTATCAGTCCAGCGGATAAAAAGGCTGGAACCATGAGCGAGCGAGAGATTGATCGTACCGAGTATAGATCCCTGATTAAGAGGGTCATTCCCGTCCAAAGCCCCGTTCGAGCCAACGGCGGCAGGGCCAACCACGTCGAGACCCGCAAGAACGTTGCCCGCGCCAGCATCGGTTAGATAGTTCAAACTTGTGGCTGTACCACCCGAAACGCCCCATCCGAATGCATGAACATTCTGTGTGGTAGTCGAAGATCGCCAGAATTCTGTGGTGGCACTAATAGTTACAGAGTCAATCACGCCGCCTGTATTGTTGATAATTTCCACACCGAATGCGGGAGAATAAGAGCCTGACCCAACTGAGCCAAGCGCACGCTCGCCAGAGCCGCTTGCACCAAAACTGTAAAGTGCACCGCTAGTTCCTGAACCGGTTCCTGCAATCAACTGCATTGGATTGGTGTTTGTTCCAGCTGTTTTAGCACCTTCCCACCCAAGGCCAACGGAAGCCTGAACACCGACAGTCCCAGTACCTGCTAATGCGAGTGTTCCTGTGTTCATGAGGCCGTCAAAGTTCTCGCTGACGGGAGCCAAGCTGTTCAAGATGATTGATGCGCCGGCATTGGCGGTCGTGAGCAGCAAAGCTGTAAGTGCAAGGCATGTTGCTACGCGCTTCATTTCAGTTTCCTCCGCACGGACAGACACCGCACTTGTGCGGGCTGTGGTGCAATCCTTATTTCCTCTGTGGGGGAGACTCTCTCCCTCCTCCTATTGCTACGAATGCCATAATACCGGATTTGGCAGTCCAGAGTCAACCGCTAACGGGCACATTTACGTAAACTTAAACCGAGGGCATCGGCTGCTGGGCCGATGCTGCCCCGAGGGGGTTTGGGGGTATTGCCACCGAAGCTGCCGGGAGCACCCTGTGAAATTGGAGTAAATATGAGGATCGTGACGAGTACGTTTTGGGGCCTTAGTTGGCCTCCGGTATAAGGTTGTGATGGGACGAAGATCGGCACACCCGATGAGGAAAAGCCATTTGGAAGCCGCTATATCCGTTTCACGGCGACCAGCCGTCAGGCATTGGATTGGATTCGGTTTTGCGGCCGTCGTCGCACTGGTCTATTTGAACTCATTCTCAGTTCCTTTCCTTTTTGACGACCACGCAGCGATTGTTGAAAACCCCCAGATTCGACAGATCTGGCCACTTTGGGATGCGATGAAGGCCCCCCGCGAAACTACAGCGGCGGGAAGGCCGACACTGTGTTTATCGCTGGCGGTCAGTTATGCCATCAGCGGCGAGAGGGTGTGGGGATTTCATGCCGTTAACGTCCTGATTCACATCGCGGTGGCATGGCTGCTGTTTGCGGTGCTTCGACGCACATTCTGTTCAGAACGTTTTCGCGTTCGATATAGTGCGAGGGCAGATGCATTGGCCGGTTGCATCGCTCTGGTTTGGGCCGTGCATCCACTGCACACCATGTGCGTGACATACATCGTTCAGCGGGCCGAATCGTTGATGGGGCTGTGCTACCTTGCAACGTTGTATTGCGTGATTCGGAGTAATGAGTCCTGGCGCTGGGGCATCGGGGCGATTCTCGCATGCCTCGCCGGAATGGGTGCAAAGGAGGCGATGGCGACCGCGCCGGTGGTGGTCCTCCTCTACGACGTATTGTTCCTGACTGGTTCGTTTCGCGAGGCGATGCGACGGCGAGCGTGGGTCTACGTCGGGCTGATGGCTTGCTGGATTCCGCTGGGGTTTCTGGTGGCTTCGGCGCCGCGCTCGGAGTCGGCGGGCGTGTCGTTGGCGACCATCTCGGTGTGGGAGTACTTGCGCACACAGCCGGAGGTGATTCTGCATTACTTGCGACTTGTCGTGTGGCCGAGTCCGTTAGTGTTGGATTATGAATGGCCGGTGGCGACGCAGTGGTGGGAGATCGTGTTGCCGGGGACTGTGATCGTCGGAATGCTGGGGGCTACAGTGGTCGGTGTTATGCGACGACGGGCGTGGTCGATGGCGGGGGTGTGGTTATTTGGCGTATTGGCGGTGTCTTCGAGCGTGGTGCCCATTGTGATCGTGGCATCCGAGCATCGGATGTATCTGCCTTCGGCGGCTGTGATCGCGCTTATTGTGCTTGCGGGCGATGCGGTTTTGTCAAAGGCTCGTTCTATTCCATGGCAAACGAGGCCATTGGTTCTTACCGCGGTCGTTCTTTCCTTGGGTGGTGCGACGATTGCTCGAAATAGAGATTACCACTCAGCGATTGGTATGTGGAAGGACGTCATTTCGAAGCGACCCGACAACCCGAGGGCGCACAACAATCTCGGCGCGGCGTTGGAGGGAATTGGTGAGTTGCAGCAGGCGTTGCCGCACCTAGAGCAGGCAGTGCACCTGATCCCGAGTTTTGCGGACGCGCGCTATAACCTCGGCTCAGTGTTGGGCAAGCTTGGGCGTATTGATGATGCGATGGTGCAGTTGACGGAATGCCTGCGTTTGCGGCCGCGAGAAGAGCGGGCGCACTACAACCTTGGATATGCCTATCAACTGAAGAATCACTATCGCGACGCCATCGGGCACTATCGGGCGGCGTTGGAGATCAAGCCGTCGTATACGCTTGCCCGGAGCAATCTTGGCGTGGCGTTGGCATTCACCGGTATGCCCTCCGACGCCATTATGGAACTCCGCACGGCGTTGAAGCACGATCCGGATCACGTCGCGTCGCTGAATACGCTGGCATGGCTGTTAGCGACGTGTCCGAATTCGGCGTTACGAAACGGGCCGGAGGCAGTGAAGCTGGCTGAGCGGGTGAATCAATTGACCGGTGGATTAAACAGCGGGGCGCTCGATACGTTGGCGACAGCCTATGCAGAAGCGGGGCGATACATTGAGGCCGCGCAGACTGGTGAAAAGGCTCTGAAGATCGCGGAGTCGGAAAAGCAGAATACCCCGGCGAAGGCGATTCGAGATCGCGTCGAGTTGTATCGGCAGTCGAAGCCGTTTCGGGATATGACGGTGACTGGGAAATGATACTGGTCCAGTTACCCACGCGCAAGCAAACGCGATTCGCACGAGTCGCGCAACCGCTTGCTAGCGCAGCGCGGCTCGTTGGGTAGCGACGAGCATCACTGCGATCTGTATCCCGCAAATGAGAAGGCCCCAACAGAAGACTCCACCGTCGAGCATGCGCTCTGCGAGCCGGTCGCCGAGGAATCCTTCACCGCCGGCGACGAGGAATGCAAATTGCACGGCAAGCGCAGCGACGCAGCCCGCGCGAAAACGGGGCGACCACGGCAGGCAAGTGAGTACATACCACACGGCGAGATAGACGATTGGGAGTGTGGTCGCATGGTGTTTCCAAGTTCGCTCGCCCATCAGCAGCTTCGCTACGAGCACGAGAGAAAATTCGAGCCAGACTCGGATATCGGCTCGGCGTTGGATGCGGTGTCGGCAGAGCCATGCGAGTGAGCCAAGTACACCGATGGTGATGCACGGGCGAATCAGGTTGCCCAGCGCGGTCACCGGGCGGGCCATCTCTTCCATCCCTATTTCCATGGCCTGATTGATGCTCATGTGTTCGATCGAGAGGAGGCCGGCGTTGGAGAGGATTCGCAGGAGCACGCCATACAGCGATTGGTTGGCGATTTCGATCGTGGCCCATCCGTGACGGGCGAAAGGTTCGGCCAGCATGTGATACCAGTTGCGATGTAACTCGATATTCCGCGCGAAGCCGACGTAAAGGCCTGGAATGATAAGGAAGACCAGGGCAAGGCCGATCGCCGCGCCGAGGCAGATTTTCCACTGGCGTTTGTAGAGGAAGTAAACAAGCAGGAGTGCCGGCGTGACTTTGGTCACGATGGCGAGGGCGATGAACGTGCCGGCAAGCAGGTCTTGTCCGCGAAGGAAGCATGCCCACGCGAGTGCGACCCAGATCATCATGAAGATGTTGAGGTTGGCGTGTTGCAGGTCGGAAATGATCGGCCGAAGGCCGAAAATTCCGGCGGCAATCAGGACACCAAGCGGGATTCGAATTCCTTGTTCGCGCAAGGTGCGGAGAAGAAACGCCATGGCGAGCGTGAATCCGCCGGTCTTGAGCACGGCCCAGATAATTCCGGCCGACAGAAATCCGAGTTTGGATAGCGGCACGAGGAGCATCAAGACGAAGGGCGGAGTGGGAAACCAGTGGCCCGTGCCGTAGGGGTCGGCCGATGCATCGCTCAGCACGGCGGCGGTGGGGAGCCAGCGGCCGAGGGCGGTCTGATGCCGCTCGCCGCCTTCGCGATAAGCGGATTTGTCGACCTTGCGAATTCTGACGGAGGATTGCACGGATGGAACGATCAGGAGCGCGGCGAGGACGATTGCCGCGATAAGCGGGGCGGCGGGATAATGGAGAATGCGAGCGTCGATTTGACCAAGCAAGGTTTGCCGGTATGCGGGTGGGTATTGGTCGCGCTGTGATGCGTAATTAAGCGTGGTGGGCGGCGATTTGTTCATGTGAATGGTGCCAACCTCGGAGGCGCTATGCCGGTTTGAACGGTACCCTTCCCCTTGGCATCAAGCCATCGTGATTTGTAAGCCTTAATCCTTTCATTCGCAAGGGTTTATGAGAGTGTCGTTGGAGATGGGAGAATGCGATTGACATAAATGTAGCCAATGCTACACTATCAAGCAGAAGCCTAATTAGTCAGTCATGACTAATGTGTTCGGGAAGGGCTACGAAAATGTCCTATCGAATTCGTCCACCCTCGCGCCGGGGGTTCACGCTGATTGAGTTGCTGGTTTCCGTCGCCATCATTGCCGTGTTGATCGGCATGTTGTTGCCGGCACTGTCACATGCCCGGCGCATCAGTCAGAGCGCGAAATGCCTTAGCAACATGCGCCAGATCGCGATGGCGACGCAGATGTACTGCCAGGATAACGAGGGGTACTTTCCGCGCACGATGGAAACGACCGGCGATGCTCAACCGCTGACGACGAATTGGTGGGCGATACAGAATTATCAGGGCGCTTTGAACAAGTATATTCTGACCGACAAAGGTGGCGTCAGCGAGGATGGCATTGCCAAATCCAAAGGAACGGTTTGGTTTGACCCTGCCGACCCGGATGCGAATATCCCGGCGATGTGGGGGTCATTCGTTGATAACGGCCTGATCACCGGAGTGTCGCGAAAAGACACGCGCATCGCCACGCCGTCAGACACGATCTATGCCACCATCCGCGAGCAACATTGGGCCGAGGTGACCGGTGAAACGCCGCCGACACCGTTGCCGGTGTCGGATGTGAATCACCCTTTTTGGGGCAGTGTCTATTTCGATATGTGCCTTGACCCATGGGCGCCGACGGATGATCCGCAAGAGGCTTTTCATTGGACAAAAGACCGCGCTACACCACCGGCCAGCCTGTTTCCAAATGCTGATGGCGCCGGTGCCTGGGATCAGGTCATCGAGGGGCGTCATCCTACCGCTCGTGAAGATCGTCCACGCTACGGCAACAAGCAACCGTATTCATTCTGCGACGGGCACGCGTCGATGATGCGGTTTGAGGACACTTACTCGGGCGTGGATGGGAATTTGTGGGATGTGAGGTAGAGGCACGTAGGCACGAAGGCAAAGAGGCACTAAGGGAACAGGGAACGCGGAACAGGAGGCGGGCAATCGCTTGGGGCTTCGTATGTAGGTGGTACTTGGCGATTATCGCACTCAGTGGTTTGCTTCGTCCGTGAATCACATCGTCCATCGCAAACGTCGCGAGGGGGAGTGGCCCGCACCGCGAGAACATTCGATAGTGAATTCGGCAGTCTGCGCCGACCGTCGCCGGTCGGCCGGGGGGACGCCGAATGGGCGACGACGATCCAATTCCACTCGAAGAAAGCACCCTGACCTGGGCCGACATCGTGCCGGATCAGAGCGCGATGGATGCGCCGATTGCCACCGATGGCGGCCATAAGCGCGCCCATGCGCGGCACGAGTGCATGAGCGTGAGTATCTGCCTGACGCTTGAGCACCAATCCGGCAAAGTAGAGCATGTGGAGTGTCCGGTCGTGAACGCCTCGGCGGGAGGTTTCGCGGTGTTGTATGACGCGGTGCTCAAGAAAGGCATGCGCGGCAAGGTGTCCTATCGCTCTGCGACGGGCCGGCCGGTGAATGTGGCATGCACGGTGCGGCATTGTGCTCCGGCGGAAGAGGGGCGCTTTCGTCTTGGATTGAAGCTCGACCGCCCATTGAAGTTCGAGGAGGCTCGGCCTGCGCGAACGGGCATGGGCCGCGAGGTTTCACCGGGATTGCGGCCGAGGAAGTTGAAGGCCGTGTTGCCGCAGTCCTAAACATGAATTCCTTCGGAATCCGCTTGCTATTCATTGCACGGACTGCTTTTTGACCTTTCCCCATCGACTCC
This sequence comes from uncultured Planctomycetaceae bacterium, assembly GCA_964605185.1. GTDB lineage: Bacteria > Planctomycetota > Phycisphaerae > UBA1845 > UTPLA1 > JACRIM01. The sequence goes on along the minus strand of CAZSBF010000031.1, from coordinate 21,532 downwards.
GTAAGGTACGTCTAACGCCGCGATAGGAGCCCGTCGTTGGTTCGTACTGTTCTTGCTGCCATTCAACTCACTCGACCGGCCCAGTGGGTCAAGAATGTGTTCGTGTTCGGGGCGCTGGTCTTCGGCGCCCGGCGCGGCGATCCGGCGGCACTTGCACACGCGACCGCTGCTTTTGCGATCTTTTGCATGTTGTCGGGCGCGGTTTATGCGTTTAACGATTTGCTGGATTACAAGGAAGACGCTCACCATCCGACGAAAAAGCGGCGGCCGGTGGCGAGCGGGGCGCTGTCACCGGGGCTGGCCGGCGTGATATCGATCACGCTGGCGGCGGTGGGGGTGTATTTGTCGTTCCGCCTGCCGCAGAGCTTTGCCCTGACGGCGATCGGCTATCTCTCGCTCAATCTTGTTTATTCGCTTTGGGCAAAGCACCGTGTCTTGCTCGACGTGATTCTTATCGCCATCGGGTTCGTGATTCGGGCGTTGGCGGGAGCGGCGGCGATTAATGTCGAAGTGTCGGCGTGGCTGGTGGTCTGTACGTTTACGCTGTGTCTGTTCCTTGGCTTCGGTAAACGGCGGTGCGAGATCGCGGTGATCGAGAGCGGCGAAAAGGCCAAATCTCACCGCTCGACGCTGGCCCATTACACGCCGGACTTGCTCAATCAACTGCTGTCGGTCACGGGCGGCGGGGCGGTGATAACGTTCCTGCTATACACGCTGGACCCGAGCACGCCGTCGCCACACTCGTTGGTGTTCACGACGCCGCTCGTTTTCTTTGCGATCTTCCGGTATGCGTTCGTTATCGAGCAGGGGATACTCACCGGCCCGACGGATGTGCTGATTAAAGATCGGCCGTTTCTGATAACGGCGATCCTGTGGACGCTGATCACCGGGGGACTGATTGCGTACGGCCCGGCGGTGGAGAAGTACCTGCCGCGACTGCGCTACCCGGGCATGCCGCCGGCGACGCAACCGGGGGATGTGGGTTAGTTACGCGTTTCCTTGGCTCACCACAGCCCTTTAAGGCGCACTTCTGGTGCCCGATTCTTCGTCATTTCCGTGGCAGGGGGTATCGCTCGGCGGCTTCCCTGAGGGCTGTTCCCTTACACACCCAAGGCCCGAATTGCCCCATAATCCCTGACAGGGTTCGGGGCGGCTGGTCGTCTTGAAAGGGTGTGTGGACGCGATGATGGCGCTGGGCATGGACGACGGCGATCACGAGCTGATTGCCGCGGCTCAGAAGGGCGAGAGACGCGCCCTCGATGCCTTCGTGCGCCGACATGATCGCTGGGTTCGCAACGTGGTATATGCCACGAGCGGCGATCCGGCGAGCGTCGATGACATCGTGCAACGTGTCTGGGCGACGGTGTGGCAACAGATCGGCACGCTGGTCGATCCGGCGCGGTGGCGCGGATGGCTGTATCGGATGGCCAAGAATGCGGCCATCGATGTCGGCCTGAAACACGCCCGCGAGCGAAAAGTCCGGCGGGCGTTCAGCGAGGATGCGCCGGGTCGTGGGGTTGATCCGGCGAAGCGGCTGATTATTGCAGAGGAACATAGGCGGGTGCTCGCGGCGATTGACGCGTTGCCGCCGATTTATCGCGAGCCGTTCATCCTCCGGCATCTGGAGGAATGGAGTTACGCCCAAATCGGCGAGGCGTTGGGCCTGCCGATCGACACGGTGGAGACGCGATTGGTGCGAGCCAGACGGCACTTGCGAAGTGCCCTGAAGAATGAGTGATGCAGCCATGACGGATTTCGAAACACCACTACCTGACGTCGATGAGGCCACCGAGCGGCTGATCTGCCGGGCACTCGATGGCGAGGCCACGCCGACAGAGCTGACCGAGTTGGCGTCTTGCCTGCTTCGGAATGAGGCAGCGCGGCGGCTTTATGACGAGTATCAGGCGCAGGATGCGTCGGCGGCGAAGGCCCTTGGTCTGGAGTTTGAGAGCGCCACGACGGCGGCCGCGGGGTCCGTGCGGCGCGGTTTGTGGCTCGCCACCGCGGGCGCGGTGCTGACCGCGGCTGCCGTCCTGGCGTTTTCGTTTGTGCCGGGCATCTGGCGAAACATCAGTTCTGATTCACGACCGTCGATTACCCAGAATGACAAGCGCGTCGCCCCGACGTCGAACCGTCAATCCATGGAGCCGACGTACGTTGATTACAACGGCGGCGACGTCCTGCCGCGTTTTCGACAGCGCGACATGCAACGCGATGTGATCGGCATTCGCGGGCCGAACAACGAGATCTATCTGTTCGAACGAGGCAAGCAGTCAACCCGGATGGTCCCCATCTCCGGCGAGTTGTAACGAGTAACAAGTGCGAGTCTGCCACGGGATGTTCCCCCGATCGCGGGTGCGGCGCGGGAACGAATGAAAAGGAGTAGTTCGTTATGTTGATGGTTCAAGCATTAATGATGTGGTCCATGTCGCCTGTCGTGGCGAATGTGGGCGTCGGCATGATCGATCCGCCGGCACAGGGGGCGAAGGCCCATGTGATGTGGGTTGATTCCCAATCCGGGAATGTGGATGTTGAAGACGGCGGCCACACGCTGCACTTCGTCGCCGGCCAACCGATGCAGGCGGCGCAGCCGGGCGGACCCTGGCTCGGCATCGCGTTCGGCCCGGTGGCCAAGCCGCTGGCGTCGCAGTTGCGGCTCGATGCAGGCACCGGCCAGGTCGTGACGAATGTGGTGGAAGGCTCCCCGGCCGATACCGCGGGCCTGCAGCAGTTCGACATCATCACGGCGATCGACGGGCAGAATGTCTCCAGCAAGATTGGAGACTTTATGTCGATCATTCAAGCCTACAAGCCGGGTGAGGCGCATTCACTGACGCTGCTTCGTGGCGGCCAGCGGATGACGGCGACGATCACCATCGGCGCCCGGCCGGAGCAGATCGGCGCGTCGAAATACAAGAACGACGACGAGGAGATCTTCGGCGATCGCATCTTCAATCGCGGCGGCATGTTGCAGAAGGATGACAAGGGCAATTGGGTCTTCAAGAACTTTAACCAGGCCGACCTGCCGGACGTCTGGAAGTTCATCCCGGATGCCAAGGAATTCAATGTCAAGGTTCCATTCGGCGGCGTCGGTTCGAACATGCAGATCATGATGCACAAAGATGATGATCACATGACGCGCATCGAGAAGGGCGACGACGGCAAGATCACCGTTACGACCACGACCAAGGAGAACGGAAAGGAATCCACCTCGACGAAGACCTACAACACCGAGGAGGAGTTCAAGGCGGCCGAGCCGGAACTTTCAAAGACGATGTGCTTTAATCCGGACGGTGCGTTTCAGTTTTTTGGCGACGCCGACATGCACATTCAAGGGCTCGATGATGAAGTGAAATTGAAGATTCACGAGGCCATGAAGAACGCCCATGGCGCGATGGGCAAGGCCAACGTGTTCATGAAGAAACTGGACGGCGTCCCTGGGTTGCCCGGCGAGCCAGCGACGTTTGCCTTCGGCCGCAAGGCCAAGACGAGTTTCGAGACGACGTCGGACGGGAAGATCCGCGTAACGACGCGCAGCAGCGGCGAAGAACTGGTGACGGTGTATGACAACGCCGACGCGCTTCGCACTGCCCAGCCCGAGCTGCACAAGAAGTATCTGCGACTGCAGGATTCGCAGAGCGGCACGGCGAAGAATTAGCTTGCTCCCACTCCACGTGCGCCGCGGACTCCGTGCTCGCAACACGCCGCGGCGACCGCCACGCACCTGAGCAGCGTGGCGCGACAGCCGCGATCAAGGCCGGACACGCCGGTTTGATCGCGGCTGTTTTGTTTACGCAGGTGATAGATGAAAAGAAAACGGCACGGACGCGAGGTCCGTGCCGTTTGTGATCTTGATTGAACTCTCGTTCGGAGCGATTATCGCTCAGTCGAGAGCACCGAGAAGTTGGCAACGTCATCGAGGTTGCCATAGAGGCCGTCCTTGCCGGGCGAGAGGATGATAAATCGGTCGGCCTTGACCGGTCGTGGGTTCAGAATGGGCGACGGGGCTGGCGGGGCGACCGTCGTGTCATAGGACGAGGCCCGGATCGAGCGGATGAACTCGGCAAACTTGTTCGTCAGCACTGTACCGTAGTTGCTTCCGACCGCGACGACCGGGAAATCAGTTACCGCATCGGCAATCTTGTGCGGCGAATTTACGTAGCTGGTGAATCCGCCGTTGTCCTGGCCGTCGTAGAAACCGTTGCCGTAGTTCGCATTGGGCACGGGAAGTCCGTTGCTGGCGGTGATGATCGGCGTTGTGGACGTAGCGGACGGGTTGGCGCGGTAATAGATGAGCGGCCAACCGAACTTGTCGCGGAATACACGGCAAAGAAGAGTCGTCGCACCGCTGCCTTGAATGCTGGGCTGCGGATCCAAGTTTTGGCCATTGATGTTCGCAGCCACAAGTCGTCCGAACGCATCCTCCGGCGGCTTGTCCGTCGAGGTTACATCCACGCCATCCACCGGGATGTAGGGCGACCGCCGGGCATTGGTTGGCGTCCATCGGTCGTAGGTACCGACGACCGTGGGCTTGGGGTCATAGCCAAGGAAATCGCGGCCGACGAGGGCATCCACCAAGAGGTGAGCACCCTGAAGCGGTGAGGCAAGCGTTCCGATTTCCCAGTTCTGAAGCTCTGTATCGAGGTTTCCACCGACATTATTGATGTCGTTGGCATAGAAGACCGGGTTCGAGGCCGGGTACTTCCCTTCATCGCCCTGGAAGCTCTCAAGGCCAACTTCCATGGCGTTGATCTGGGCCCGGACGGCAGTGGTGCGGGCCTTGTCGCGGGCGGCGCCGAGGGCCGGGGTGAGGATGCCAATGAGCAGGGTGATGATGGCCATGACCGTCAGTAACTCAATGAGGGTAAAGGCCTTACGTCGGCTGGTGCGATTCATAATTGCATGTCCTCCGCAGGTAAAAAGAACGCGGCGTGTGCCCCCGAGTGCCCAGAAATTATACGCGGCAGAGGGGGGCGGAGTAAAGTTATGATTCCTAATTCCATTGTAATACAGGACTAGGTGTCCGGGTGCCCTAGGGCACATCTATTGAGGCGGGCCGAGCGTTAAGCCCAATACGGGCCTGAGACTCTAGCATTCTCACTTCGTGTCGTCCGAATAGTTCGTGTCCGATCGGATCAGGATTTCGGGCTGGATAACCGTTCGGGGGGCGTTGGCCGAGTTCACAGCAGGGATTTCCTTGAAGCAGCCGGTGCGGTCAAAGGTGACTTGGCTGCGGCGGACGTAGTTGCCGTTCTCATCGATCAGGGCGATGTAGGCCGTGAAGACATCGGAGCGGACGGTCAGGTTACTCGCCCAGCGCGAGAGCAGGGCGTCGCGGGCGCGGAGACCACCCGACTCGGCGGCGGTGGTCGGAAGATTCGCGGCGAGAACCGACGCGTAATCGACGTAGCCGGAGGTTGCACTGTTTCGGCGGAAACGGAAGTCCGGCGAGAGCGGATTGGTCGGTCCCAAGGTCGGTTCGGCTGTGTCGTAGCGATGCTGCGGTAGGCGCAGGGTCGGGTCGGACACAAAGCGGTTGATGTTGAAGACACACGGGTCGTTCGTGGCGGACAGATCCTTGCGGTCGAAGAGACGCTGCAGGTCTGTCACGGCCTTGAACGCGCCCTTCAGGTAGGGCGGGCCCGCGGCGGGTAAGGGGCCGACAATTGCCTGGGTGCCTGCGATGCCGACCGTGCGCATGTTCGTTTCGCCGTTGGCGAGGTTGGGTGCGTAGGTCGGATCAAACATCCGCAGCGGGACGCTTCGATTTTCACGGCGGGAAACAATCGCCGACGCAAAATCCCAGAAGGGGGTTGGCGCGGGCTGACTGAAATACGTCGAATACGGATTGTAATTACTCGGCACCGGATTGATGCCGCCGCCCATTACGTTGTGGAACAGGAACTCGGGGCTGGTCGGCAGCAGGCTCATGTAGGGCACGCTTCGCAGCACGTGGGCCGGCGCGGTGTTGATGTTCAGGCGGCCGGCAGTGCGATTGGCGACGGCCCATGCTTCGAGCGGATCAATCGGCGCGGTTGTGCCACCGACGCCGAGGTCGATTGCGCCATTGCCATCGTTGTCGACGCCGTCGAAGAGCGGGCTTTGCGTCGTGAAGAAGTTGAAGAGTCGACCGACCCATGCGGGCTGAGCCTTGCCGGGTTGTGCGGGATCGACCGGCGCGAAATTCACGCGGCCGGTGGCGATGCGGGCGGATAGATCGGACGCCGCCGGTTGATCGGCGGGACTCGGCGTCGTGGGTGAAACGGAATCCCCATATTGGATCATCGAAGCGAGCGCGACGGTCGTCGGAACGTCGGTGGCCGCAGCAGCGCCGGCGGCGTAGATCTGAACAAAGGTCGGCGGAGCGACTGCGAGATTCGTAAGGGGGCCGATCATATAAAGCTTGCTCAGGTCGGCCGGTGAGTCGAACGCCGGATAGGGCGTGTACAACTGTCCCGGACTAGCTGGGTTGAATCCCGTGACTGGATCGGCTGCCGGGTCAAGTTGCAATGTGGGCGCGCCGGAGATATCGACGAGTGCCCGTCCGGGCCAGATGGATTCGGGGATGTTCAGATAAAGATGATAGGTTCGGTTGAACGATGGGTTGGCCGGGAATGCTTCGTTGGCGCGGCCAAGCGTTTTGGGAACGGGGCGGCCGGCAACAGGGCCGGGGCCGGGGATGATCTCAAGGCCGTATTCAAAGTGCTGCCAGGCCGTCGTAAATCGCCAGCCGATGGTGCAGCGGCTCATGTTGTATTCAAACTTATCGCCCACCATTGCACCCGCAGGACGGAAGGCCCACAGGTTCATTCCATTTGAAAAACCGGCGCCGCTTGATGGATTCTCGTCGAGACGATCTCCGGATTGTTGTGGGCCGATCACGTCGATCACGTGCTGCGGAACCGTCGCACTGGAATAGAGCAATTCGACGCGGCCGGTGCCGTCGGTGGGCAGCACAAGATCGGTGACGCCGGGTGCGGGGACGATCTGATAGAAATCGTTGTATCCTGAACCGAGCGGATATGACGCGGGATTGCCTTTGGCCCAGAGCGGTGCATTCGCCGTGGCGCCGCAGAATACGTAGTATCGTCCGCTTGTTCCCCCATCGAGGACGGTGAGATTCGACCCCGAGGAAATCTGGCGGAACGACCCGGGAACAGAGAGTACGGTTGGCACGCCCGCAGTACGCGGGATGCGAAGATAGAGATTGCTTGCGTCAAGTTTCCAGAATGGCGGGACGAACAGCTCTACCGCGAACCACCACTTGTCCGGACCGCCGGCGACCGGTCCGGGCCCTCCGGTCGTACCGGCCGAAAGATAGGCGTAGGCCTCGGTGAAGAAGGGCTGCTTCTCGACTCCGAAGACGTAGTGCGCCGGGGCAAGGCCGACGGGCCATTCCCATGAAGTCGGCTCGTTGTCATTGTCGCGATAGTCGGCGAGGTTCACGGCGAATTGCCACGCGGTGTATTCGCGATTGCTTGCTTCGAAACCGGTGACAAACGGGTCAGCCGGGCCGGGCATGCGGATGCCCTGATATTGGCCGGCGTTTTCCAAGGCCATGTACATCGCGGCGGCGGCATAGCGAATGAAGGCCTGCTTCGCGGCGGCGGCATCGAGATCGCCCATGTTGAGGTCGATCTGCAGGGCGCGGAAATGTTCGGGCGGCATCTGCGCCGCGGGGATGACGAGCTTCTGTGAGAATGAGTTGTTCGTCCACCAGAGTGGGGCGATACCGATCAGCGGCGAATTATCCGCAATGAGCACCGGCCAATCCATGCCAAGGGCCCAGAGCTGTTTGATGCGTGTGTCGAGCAGTGTTTCGCCCGGAACTTCGGTGATGTTTCGGATCAGATCGGGCATCGGCACGACGTCGTTGCTGACTGTCGTGAGCATGTGGCGGCGGACGGCGAAAGGCTCGTCCTCGGTGAGCATGGTGCGCCAGCCGCGAACCAATCCGTTTGGCGGAAGATCGGCGCCTTCGTAGTCGAGGCTTCCGTAATTGGAGTTGAAGCGCGTCCAGCGGGCCGGGCCGGGATCGTATCCGCCGTCGGCTTGCGTCGCCCGCGCCCATTGCAGCGAGAGGCGCAAGGCGCGGTCAATGTTGGTGAAGTCATTCTGACTCGCCTGATACTCGAAGCGCCGGTCGTAGGGCACCAGCGTGCCGCGGTGCCGAAGGGCCATTTCGTCGGCAAGGCCATAAGGGAAGTAGCTTGGCCCCGTATTCTGCTTGCCGCCGAACAACTTTGTGCGAATGAGGTCGCGGTCGAAGGTGTCCGGGAAATCACCCGAGCGGGCAAGCGCGAGTCCCTTGGCGCGGTCGATCCCGATGCTCTCGTAATCCCGATCATCATGGTGAACGACGTCATCGAGCAAGAGCTCCGCCGAGCGCTGGCCGCGGCGCTGGAGGCCGGCGCGGGATTCGTCGAAGGTCAATTCACTCGAAGTGCCGCTCGGCTTTCGCAGGCTGGAGGCCGTGTTGACGTTGAGCATCGCGTTGTGATCGACGATGCGCACGGCGGCGTAGAGATCGCGCGGGGCGTTGGGGTTGGCGCCGTTGATCGGGATGCGCAGGCTCAGCGGCGAGTCGGGAACGCCGTCGCCATCGGCGTCGTAGAGATCGAGGATGCCGTCGGCGTTGGTGTCGAAGTACGGAAATTGCGGCACGCGCGGGCTGCCCGCGCCGAACTGGGGAAGCGAACTAAGGGCCGTCTGGTGGGACTGGCTCAGCCATGTCTCACGGGCTTGGGCGATGGTGACGTTCGTGGTCGAGCCGGCGATGAGATTCATGCCGGTGAAGGCTGGATCTGGAGGCGGAGTCTGCAGGACGGCGACGTTCGCCAAGTTCGTGTCTGGATTGTAGAACACGGGCGTCGAAGGCGGCGGCACGCGCGAGTTTGCGGCCCAGACGAAGGGCCGGGTGCCGATGTTTGGAATGGTTGTATCGCCGGGCAACCGGCTGGCCGGCGCGAGCAGATCGACGCCGACATAGGAGACGCTCGGCCAGGCGAGGACGTTGTATTCGCTGACCAGCGACATCGGATTGCCGATGGGTGGCGGGAACGAATTGGCCGCACCGGTGGGTGGCGACGTGCCCGCGTTGAACGGCGCGAGCGATGCCAGCCAGCGATCATCAGGGCCGGGCGCGTCGAAGGCCTCATTCACTTCGCGGAAGTCGCCCTTTGGAATCGACGTGGGCGGCGTCAATGGATAAAGCGGATTCGGCGTCTGCCCCCAGATATCCTGTCGGAGTGTGTCTTGAATTGATCGAACCATTCCATCGAGCACACCGCGATCGCTGGAGGCGGTGCTGTCGAGCGTGACGCGCTGAAACTCTCCATGGGTTCGGGCGATGAGAACGAGACCGACGAGTGCAAGAAGGGTGAGGACGCCGAGGACGAAGACGAGATCGCGCGAGCGGCGGGCGGCGACGAGCGCTTCGG
>CAZSBF010000031.1:0-12082 GCA_964605185.1 uncultured Planctomycetaceae bacterium | reverse complement strand
GAGGGCGGTGCCCCGTCGAAGTCCTGAGTCTTGAGTCTTGTGGCTCTGCATTGGTTTTGAGTAGCGGTTCATTGGAGGCTCACGACTTCCTACGGAATCGGTACAACGATCGAAAACTCAATTCCATGCTGGATTACCGACGGCTTGTCTGTGACTGGCGCTAAGTCGGGGTCGGGGAGGCCGTTTTCGTTCAGGTCGGTTGTGGTGGTCTGGTACAAGCGCCGGCCGGCGTCGTAGAGGCGATACGTAAATCGCAGGGCCTTCGGGCGATACTGCCAATTTCCCGCGCGCCAGACCGCGCGGTATTGCGCGACCTGGTCGGCGTCGATGCCGAAGGGCGACCATTCGATATTTGCGAAGGCGGCTGTCTCCTCTGTTGTGTTATCCGGGTTGTTCGTGCTCGGGTTTGACGGGTTCGGCTTCCCTGCGGAGTCGAGACCGGCAATGGCCCTCATGCGGGCTCGATAGCGCATCAGATTGATGCTGACGGGGTCTGTTGGATCGGGTGCAAACGGCGGATCGGTGTTCGGGTCGGGGGCGAGGCCGAACCAGCGCGTGCGGTGGTCGTTGTCATTGAGCGTCGTCGCATCGCCGTCGGCGCCGTAGGGATCGATGCGCTTTCCGTCGGTCCATTCGATTCGAAAGTCCGCGAGGCGCGGGATAAAGTTGCTGCCTGTGCGGGTGTAGTAGTCCGGCGGGAGTGGGTCCGGCGGGTTCATCGGCATGGCGGGAATTTCAAGTCGTGGTCGCAGGATCGCCCAATTGGGTTGCCACAGGGCGTGAATCTGTGCCGGCGTCGGATCGGCATCGCGGCCGATGATGGATCGCGTTCGTACCATGTCAATTAGTGTGGATGCCGTTGCGCGCTCGCCTGTGGGTGCGTTGATCACCGTGTCCATGCGTGATTCGCGGAATTGGGGATCGAGTGGTGCATAGTCCAGCATTCCACCGGGCGATGTGAACACCGTGACATCCGGCGGGGCTGGGGCCCAGCCGGGTGTGCTGGTCTCGTTGAGCAGCAGGATCTGGCGGTGCAAGAACATCCACTCAGAGGCCGCGAGCGTCACGTCGGGGAATGTTCCACCGAGGAAGTCGATGTTTCGGGGGATCGGAGTACCGTCGGACTCGAAAGTCACCGGAATACCGGGGCCGAAGTAGAGCAATGCTTCACGCGACGTGGCGGCCGGGCGAAGGCGATTGTCCGTCGTGCCGAGTGGATCATCGGGCCGGCCGCGACGGGGATCGATGCTGGATTGGAACTCCTCGGACGCCGCCGTGGAGATAAAGACGAGTCGGTCGTGTCGCAATCGACGAACGCCGGGGCCGCCGGGGATGTCGGAGCGCACGGTCGTGGCCGGCGGCGACTCAATGATCAACAGGCCCGGGGCCATCTGCGAGAGGTGGTGCGAGAGTTCGTTCTGTAGCGATGCCGAGGCTTCGAGCATCTCGGCGTGCGCGTTGGTGCGGCTGGCGGCGCTGGAGCTGATGTTGAAGATGCTGACGACGCCGATCAAAGCGACCGTCATGATGGCGGTGGAGACGAGCAGTTCGACCGTCGTGAATGCGCGATTGAGATTGGTGCGGTGGTGGGTCACAGGTTCACCCTCCACAACAGCACGGGCGACTCGCGGTTGACCTGATTGCCTTCGACCGATGGCGGGACCACCCAAATGTCAAACGGCGTGCCGGTGCCGTTGACTTGCAGGCCGGGCAGATCGCTGATGTCTTCGACGACTTCGATGGTGTAATCATCCACGACGCGCGAGACCGTCAGCACGCGGCCAGCGGGCATAGGGATTGAATTCACGCCGTTGGGATACGACGCGCCCTGGATCATGATTTTCGAGCCGGTTGGCGCGAGCGAACCCAGTCGGCTGCCATTTCCAAGCACGGGGTTGATCGGGCGGTTCGTTAATTGATGGCCGCCAAAATAGCCGACGGTGACGCGCCAAGGTACGGGCAGACGGCGAATGGGCGGCAATCCTTGTGGCCCGTTATATGGAAGTTGCCTGCCGGGAGGCAACGAAGAATCAACTGCGCTCATGGATTGTTCGGCAAAGACCTGTCCTCGTCGCTGCTTGCAAACGGCGACAGCAAACCGGAACGCGCCATTGGCAAGCCGACGATAGAAGCCGTACCACACGAGGCGATTGGGCGCGGTCTGAAGGACTTCGTCGGTGTCCGGCGAGATTGAATGGTCGCTGAGAGTGTCCTGAGCGAACGGGAAAATCTGTCTCGGTGCGAACGGCACCACAGGGTAAGTCGTTGTGTCGAGGAATCCGAAGATATTGCCTTCTGGTTGGACGCCGGCCGGTGGGTTGTTGATACCACCGAATCCGCTTGCGAAATTGGCGTAGAGATTCGTAACGGGGCCGGCGGTGAGGTCCGGGTTCGAGACATTCTGCTCCATGACGTCCCAATCGAGGGCGTTGACGGAGAGATTCATGGAAGGCAGCATGAACCACGGCGAATCGACGCCAGCGGGAATGTAACTTGGAATATAGAGCAGGCTTGGATTGATCCGTGACTTGATGATCGCCTCTGCCTTGCTGACCAACTCCAATGCGGCGGCTTGTTCGCTGCTGGACTGATGCTGCGAGAGCGCCACCGGGAAAACCGCGGCGACCATGATGAGGCCGACGCCGAGGATCGCCACGGCGATGCTGGTTTCGAGCATGGAGAATGCGCGACGATCGGTTCTCATGGCGCCTCTCCAATCATTTCTTGCCCGCTGAAGCGATTGAGAACGACGGTCGTGGAATAATCCCGTGTCCGTCCGCCGGGGAGCGTCTCGAAGAGCCAATTCGTAACGAGGTCGAACGGTATTCGATTGAATTGCGGAGCGACAATTCGTAGCCGCGTCGCGTCGCTGATGATGAAGCCGCGGGTCGAGGTGATGGCAGTGTCTTCGGGGCCGACGCCTTGCGGCCTTGGTGGGTATTGCGCGAGGACGGTGAGATCGGGCGTTTCATCGATCAGCCGGTTCCGATCGACGGGAAGCCGCGCGATGCCGTCACGCGTGGTGTAAGTGCGCGTGGCGATTCGGCGCGAACGCACGACGAGTCGGCCATTTTCATCGAAGCAGAACGCGGCCCAGGTGAGGTTGTCGATGTTGCGATCCTCGGCGTCGTCGTTCGTGGGGCGATAGGTCGGGCCGTTCTGCGTCAACGGATCGAGCGGGTCGGCGAAGTCGATCGGGTGGACGGCGGCGAGTGGTCGGCTGTTTGCATCGAGGGGCAGGCGGGCCGACGAATCAAAGATCGGGGCGAAGGCATAGCCATCGCGGGCGTCGGTGCTGCCCGAGAGCGGATCAAACGGCCCGCCGAAGTAGGGCGGATTCATGTGCCACAGTTCGAATCGACCATTGAACGGGTTTACGACCATCATGGTTTCGATGCGATTGGCGATGGCATAAGAGCGGGCGATCTTGGCATAGGTCACGACCATGTTTCGTGACTGGGCGAGCACGGTGCCATCCGTCACCTTGCGGAAGGCAAAGGCCGAGATGCCGATGAGCACGATGATGATGGTGAGCACGACCATCAATTCGATCAGTGTGAATGCGCGACCATACGATGCGCCGCCGTAGCGGGTCGTTCGAATGTTTGGTTGACGATCGCGCGTGTTCATGGTCGTTGTTACGGGGAGACGATTAGGTTGTCCTCTGCCTCGAGTATTTCTTGTGTTGTTGGATTGACCTTCCAGACGTTGCCATAAAGCATGTCGGGGCCGGCGCTTTCGAGCACATAGCCGATGGCAACCCGGAAGTTGGGATCGGTGACGTCCGCAGTAAGCACCGGCAAATACCCGCGATGAGCAACCACGGCGGGGTCCAGCGTTGGATTGGGAACGCGATACACCCAGAAATAGCGGTAGGGCGTGCCCCAGGGGTCGAGGATTCGTTGTCGTGGACGTGCGCCATCGCTCAGGCCGGGGTAGAGCCGGGCGACCCCGGCAGGCGAGAGGGAATATTCGCGATCATTGCTGATGTCCGGTTTGAGGTACGGGCCCTTTCCGACTTCGGCAGTCAATGAATAGAACAGGCACTCGTTTGCGTTCAGGACGTTATCTGCACCTGCCGGCGGCGAGTAGAGATTCACATAGTCGTTGAAATCCACGACCAGTGGGAAGGGTGCGTTAAAGAGCCGGCCTGCAATGAAATCTGGCCAACCTTTATCCGCGACCTTGACTGTACCGATTTTCCACGCCGGCCAAAACGAAGCGTATTCGTTGATTGCATTGGCAACGGTGGCCAGGGACTGCTGGGCCTGCGTCTTTTTTCGGGAGTCGCGTGCCATCCGGGCTGTGACAATCACGGCGCTGATCAAGATCAGGATAATCGTGATCGCGATCACCAACTCAACCAACGTGAGCGCGCCGCGCAGTGACCGGGCGTTCAATGCCCGGCATCGCGTCGGCGTGACATGAGTTGTTCGAGTTGCAAACTGCACGAGTCGGTCTCCTTACCCAGTAATTCCCCAATCAACCACCTTCGCCGCCGCCGCCGCTTGTCAGACTGTTCACCAAGCTGACCATCGGAAGGAACAGTGACACCACGATGAAGCCGACAATGCCGCCAAGCACGACGACCATCACCGGCTCGAGCAGGCTTACAAGACTGGCCACGAGAGTTTCGACTTCGTCGTCGTAGTTGTCGGCAATCTTGATGAGCATCTTGTCAAGGTCGCCGGTTTCTTCGCCGACGTCGATCATGTTCACGACGAGGCTGTCCACGACCTTCGTCGCCTTCAGCGGACCGGCGAAGGACTCGCCCTCGCGAATCGCGTCGTGCACCTTGCCAAGGGCGGTTGCATAGACTTCATTGCCAGACGTGTCCTTGGTGATCTGGATCGCTTCGAGAATCGGGACACCGGCCGCCACGAGCGTTCCAAGTGTTCGAGTGAATCGTGCGACGGCCGTTTTCTGGAGAATGGTCCCGAGAATCGGGATCTTCAGCTTGATGATGTCGAGCGCGACGCGTCCGCCGCGGAACCGGTTGATCAGTTTGTAACCAACGATGATACCAACGGGCATTAAGATGATGAGTGCCCATCCCGGTACCGCCATTGGTACTTCTTTTCCGGTGGAATCGGTAGTGGTGCCGACCATCCAGTCGGAAAGACCGAGGAGCATCATGGTCAGGGCGGGAAGCTTCGCGTCGAAGTCGGCGAAGATCGCCTTAAACTTCGGTACGACGAAGTACATGATGCCCGCCACGATCATCATGGCGAAACTAATAACGCAGATCGGATAGATCATCGCGCCAACGACCTTGCGTTTTAGTTTCTGCGCCTTTTCCATGAACTCGGCCAGACGCTGCAAGATGATGTCGAGCACACCGCCCGCTTCGCCAGCGGCAACCATGTTTGAGTAGAGGCGGTCAAAAACCTTGGGGTGGCGAGCCATGGCCTCGGAGAGTGTCGATCCGCCTTCGACGTCTTCGGAGACATATCGAAGCGCAACGCGGAGAGTTCCGGGCTTCTGTTGCTGTTCGAGGATGCGGAGTGACCGCAAGATCGGAAGGCCGGCGTCCATTAGCGTTGAGAGCTGCCGCGTGAACGACGTAAGTTGTTTCGTGGAGACCGAGCCGAGATTGCCACGGCGACCCTTCTTGGCGCCGCCCGCGCCGGCGGCCTTCTTGGCGCCGCCTTTCTGCTTGACCTTTGTTGGGAAGTAGCCGAGGCCGCGGATCTTGGCGATGGCGTCTTCTGACGTCGGCGCTTCAATCTCGTCTTTGACTTCCTGCCCAGCGGCATTCATCGCTTCGTATTGAAAAACGGGCATGACACGTATCTCCGAACCGAGACTCTGTGGACCTATTACGCCTTGCCTGTGCCACGCTATAGCCTGTTAGACGGTGGCTGCTGTCACCATCGGGACGGAATGCGGGCGCGGGTCTGGTGTCCGTGCGAATTATTAAGACTCGCAAGGTGTCCGACCATCAGTGAATGGTCCGTGGATGCCGCTGCTAAGCATCGTCTTGATAGGGGGTTATGCTCGCGGTTTAGGCCTTTTCTTAAGGGGTCGAGTCCGAGAACGCCTAGGTTTTCCGGTTGTATAATGAGTCGGTTTATCCGGTGTCGTCGGTACGCGAGCAATCATGACCACCATTCAGCACACACCCCGCGTCTTTCTCATTGGGAACGCCCAGAAGCCCAACGTCTCGTCCGCCTTTGAGAAGATGACGAAGTGGCTGGACCAATTGGGGGTCCTGGTCGGGTCGGATCTTGACGGGAAGCCGGAGTCTCTGACCGACACCCATCCTGATTTCGTCATGGCCCTGGGTGGCGATGGAACCATCCTCGCAGTTGGTCAGGCCATGCAACACCGACAAGTGCCCATCATCGGTGTAAACCTCGGCAAGCTCGGCTACCTTGCTCATTTTTCCACGGAGGATGTCGAACGCCATATTTCACGCATCTTTGGCGATGCGTCTCTGGTCAGTCGTCGGATGATTCTCGATATTCTCATTTCATCACCGGGTGGCAGGGTGACCCGTGGTATCGCCATTAACGACTGCGTTATTCGGGTGGGTGAGCCGTTTCGAACGGTCGGTATCTCCGTCAACGTGGACGACCATCCAGTGACTACGCTGGTCAGCGATGGCCTGATCATCGCCACGCCGACCGGGTCCACGGCCCACAATATGGCCTGTGGCGGGCCCATTCTATTTCCTGATGTTGATGCGATCATCCTGACGCCGCTTTGCCCGCATTCGTTGACCCATCGGCCGGTCGTCGTCGGGCCGGATGCCAAGGTCAGTATTGCCGTTCGCCCAACTAGTTCGGGTGCGGCGGTCGTCCTTGATGGGCAGTGGGTGACGCCGCTCCCGGGAGGGTCGAGCATCACGATTCGCCGATCCGCGACGGCATTTCAGCTTGTTGAGAATCCGGATCGTCGATCATGGGACTTGCTCGTGCAGAAACTGCGGTGGGGCCAGGCCCTGACGTGATGCCGACGGCGCTCAATTCTCGATATCTACTGAATGAACGACTCCGGGTGCGTGAACGATGCGAATTGCCACGCGCTTGCGGAGGTTACGTCACCTATCGCCAATCGCAGAATGTGGATTGCAGCGGGCATCTGCTTCGCTGCAAGTGTTCTACTTGGGCTTCTGTCTGATGGCTGCTATCACGACGACGATCTTACGCATTATCTCATGGCGCGCTGGGCTTGGTGGTATCCGAGCTATTTGCTGCACATCTGGGGCCGGCCCGGGCTGACCGTTCCGCTTGCGGCGGTTTCGTGGATCGGTGATCGTTTTTTCGCGTGGCATATTGCCCGCGTTTTGTCAGCCGTGGCAACGACGGCGGGGGCAGTCTTGGCGGCCAAACTGGCGATGCGGTCGGGGATCCGTCGCGGATGGCTGGTTGTTATCGCGTGCTTTGCGCAGCCGCTCAATATGCTGCTTTCGTTCACCACGCTATCCGAGAATTGGACCGCGCTCTATTTGATCGGGGCGGTTTACCTGCTGGATCGACAAAGGGTTGCGTGGGCGTCGGCCGTATTTTCCATCGCGCTCGTGTCTCGTCACGAGGCCGTGGTGTTCATTCCGATTTGGTGGGCCGGGCTCTTTCTAGCGGGGACCACGCCTCGGCGATTCCTCTGTGCGGCAGTGCTATCGTTGTGGGCACCTGCGGTGCACAACCTGTTGTTCTACGCCACGTTCGAAGAGTGGCCGGTTCGGATGTATTTCCAGCCTTCGGGGTCGACGGAATTCCTGCCAACGGGGCCACTGGCCTATGTACCGAATGTCATCCATGCGATCTCGCCCGCAATCATCGCGTGGGCTATTGTGGGCATGCGTGGGTTCGCTTCTCGCCGGCGATGTTTGGCGATTGTGATTCCGGTGGTCTTTGTCCTGCTGCATGCGGCAATCAAGGCGGTTGGAATTTATGCGAGCGGCGGCTATGGCCGGTTTCTGGTTGCGGTCTTTCCGTTTGTTGGCATTTTGGCGGCGGCGGGAATCGATCGCATTCTGGCGGGCGGTGCGAACGGGCGAAGTTGGGCAGCATTGGCGGGTGTGGTGGTTGTTGCATGGCTGGCGGCGGAAGTGGAAGCGAGGGCGGGCCGGCTTTCGTTCGAACGGCAGAACTGGGTTCATTACATGCGCCTTGGGGGGGCGGCGATTGTTGCCTCGTGTGTTTCGATGGCAGTTCTTTCCGTGCGTAACAACTTCCGGCAACAACTTGCGAGAGGCGTGATCGCTTTTCCACTTCTGTTGCTGATTATTCAACTGGCGATTGTCGTTCGCCCGCTCGTAATGAATGAAGATCAGCGTCGTTGCCAAGAGGTAGCACTGTGGCTGGTGCAAGGTGACCGGAAGCAAAGGCCCGTATTCGCAACCAATCCGTGGATTGTTTATCAATTGGGAATGGTCGAGCATCCACGAGCCCACAAGGGCCGACGATTATTGGCGTCCATGCCCGTTGGGACGTTTGTTGTTTGGGATTCCAAATACACCGAAAGCGATTTCCACGGCCTCAAGATTGCGGAATTGGGCTATGGGGCCTATCGAAGCGTTCGGCTTTTTAGATCACCACGGGGCCAGCGCGCAATCGTGATTGGAGTCGCGGAGAAGGTGACGGAAACTCCGTTGGACGCCATTACCAACGACGTCAGCTATCCGCCGGCGCTCACGGCCGCCAAAGCACCAGTCCTGGGTATCTACTATGACAAAGACCCGTAAGCCCAGTGTTTCATGAACGGACATTGGCGTCTCGTGTTAGTGCAGCCATCGCGTTTCCTGCATTGATAGAGCAATATCGCAGCGGTTGAGCTGCCACAGCAAAAAAAAACGCCACGGCGTATTAGGCCGTGGCGTTTAGGAGTTAATCAAGATCTACTTACACACCCAAGCGTGCGAGCAAATCGAATTTCCGTCGGAGATTACTTCCGGCGGCGGAGGAGGGCCAGAGCGCCGAGGCCAATGAGGGCCAGCGAGCTCGGCTCGGGATAGACGCTCAAGGTCAGGCCATACTCGCCCTGCTCAACGTGCGGAGCGCCAGAAAGGTCATCAATGCCGTCCATCGGGGTGGCATTGAGGACGCCATCAGCATAGCCGGAGACGGCAATGTAATAGATGCCGGTGTAGGGGGTCTCGATGCGAAGGGCCGAACCGCGCGTCGGGTTGCCCGTGTTGTCGAAACCAGCATCGTCGTTCCAAGCCAACTCGTTTCCGAGGTTGTCAAGGATCTGCATCGTCGTGTCAGGTGACACGAAAACGACATCACTCGGAGTTGTGATGGCAGTCAGGTGACAGCCAGCAGGAAGAGCGACCGTGTAGTAATCCACGTCGCCACCACCAGCGGCCAAAGAGCCAATTCCGAGTTCGGCTGCTCGCGAGCAGGTGGCGAATCGGAAATTGACAACGCCGATGTCACTGACAAGGGCATTGGCCGACGGGATGTTGTTGTTCGGTTCGACGTCAAACGGAACATACTCCGCCTGAGCGATCGAGGCACTGACAAGCACCAACGTTGCAATAATTGACTTGACTCGCATTTCATCTCCTCCGTTTTTTCACTGTGACCATCGGGAGACGGTCTATAGCTTCTAACACCTCGTAGCCTCTCTCTGGCTACTTATGGGTAATCTACCACGGCGGGGGGAGGCATGTCAACTGTTTCCGGTCACAAAAAAGAATTTTCATTGGCGTCTTTAACGTCGATTGTGGCCCTTTCTCCCGAGTGTAGATGACGCTTGTGTCGCGTTCCGTAACTATCTGTCAAATAACAGATTAACGAGGTTTTCCTAATCGGCGTATCACTGGCCAAAGGGCGGGCAGGACGTGCATCTTTCAACCCAGTTCTCGTTAATTCAGAAGTACTTTCCCCAAGTTGCTTGGCCTACGTCTTAGTAGTCATTGACCATGAATTTCGGATGAGGCGGTGGGATTATGGGGGCAGCGGGGATTTGCTCCTAGACGTCAAACGTCAGAATCGCCCCGGCACACATTGCTATGGCTAGTCCTCCCAGGGCGTGGGAATACCGATCGCCTCGGGCGAATAACGATGGCCGGAATCCCCAGAAGATTAAGGAAACCAAGCCAATCATGGTAATAATGGTCACCGCGCCGAAAACAAACGTGACAATTACGACCGATGCCATGGATCCCTGGGCTGCCGGATACATCAATAAAGGAATAAGTGGTTCGCACGGACCAAAGAGGAAAATCGAAAATAGGACCCAAGGCGTCAGGTTTGTAGATTTGGTTGAATTTGCATCGACCCCGTTTGACTCATTCGCGGTGTGTACATGGATGTGGTCGCCACGATGCGAATGGTCGTGCGAGTGGACGATCCCATCGGGGTGCGCGTGAAGGTGCCTGTGCGGCTGATTGCGAACCGCTTTTCGCAATCCCCATGCCAGATACGCCAACCCAAAGGCCAACAGCATCCATGCAGCGAATTGGCCTCGTGTTGACTCCACGCCTTCAATTTTGCTGATACCGATACCCATCGAGATGCCGAGTAATCCCAGGACGGCTGAACTGGCAATATGTCCTAAGCCGCAAAGGATTGTGATGGTCAGTGTTTTTCGAAGAGACCACTGACCAGCCTTTGCCATTGCGATGAATGGTACGTAGTGATCTGGGCCCAAGAGTGTGTGGAGGAACCCGATTGAAACAGCGGCGAGACAGAGCGTGACCATGGAAAAGGCCATGTTTGCGCATCGTACTCGCAGGAGGTACGGTGTGGTGGATTATAGTGATAGCGGCGCAACTGTGCCGGGCAGATGCATCAATTCAGGTGGAGATACAACAACCATGCAGCGGTCATGGCGGGCATAGCCTTACACTATTGCGGGTTGCGGCGGATGGATATAGCCGTGGCGGCCTAACAAACGACTTGATCCAACTCCGTGTAGACTGTCAGCGATAACAAGGATCGCTAAGGCCGCGTGCGTTCGTCGGGCCGCACATGTTCAAGTGTCGATTCACCAGCGTGTCCGAGGGTATTTGCAACGCCGAGCGGCGCAATGCTAGAATGCGTAGTGACCTTCGCGGGCGTAATTCAATGGTAGAATGCCAGCTTCCCAAGCTGGACGTCGGGGGTTCGAATCCCCTCGCCCGCTATTCCTTTCATATCAATCACTTGCATTCGCCGCAGAAATGCACCCGCGGACCCAATCTACGAATCGCAGCTGGACATCATGGGTTTGAGGATTCACGCGACTTCCCGTTTTTCAAACAGCCGCGACTGTCACATTCCATTGTCTCGTGTGTCCAAGGAGTGCGGAGATGTTCATCAGAGTAGAATGAGATTACGCGGACAAGGAACTCGGCGATGAACAATCCTTTTGCTGAAGCTGTCGATGATTCGACGGATGACGACCTGATCGAACAGGCGAAAGGCGGCAGCCGGGATGCCCTCGAAAGACTGGTACTCCGGCATCAGGCCTGGATTTACAATATCGCCCTGCGCATGGTCTTCCATTGCCAAGATGCCGAAGAAGTCACCCAGGAAGTCCTAATCAAGGCCATCACTCACCTCACTACCTTTCAGGGCGAAAGTCGGTTCCGCACTTGGCTCTACCGTATCACCGCAAACCATATACTGAACATGAAACGTCGTGGAGGCGAGACAGAACAGCAGACTTTCTCCGGCTACGCCGAAGCGATCAACGACACTCCTGATCTAGACCTTCCCGATCCGAAGACTGTGCCGGTCGACGTACCGCTGCTGGTTGAAGAAACAAAAATCTCATGCACTTCGGGAATGCTGCTCTGCCTGGACCGCAAACAGCGGTTGATCTTCACCCTCGGTGAGATCTTCGGACTTAGCGATACCGTCGGCAGTGAAATCTTGGAGATGACCCCCGACAACTTTCGGCAAAGCCTCTCCCGCGCCCACCGTGACCTGTACCAATTCATGAATAACCAGTGCGGCCTAGTGAACACGAGCAATCCCTGCCGTTGCCCGAAGAAGACGAAAGGCTTCATCGACGCTGGCCACGTTGATCCCAACCGCTTGCAATTTGTCCCTCTACATGCCCGGCGAATCCGAGACGCAGCGCCAAATACAATGAAGTTCCCCACTGTTAGTGGACACCCAGAAGCGAGACAATGGGTTTCGCGGGA
>CAZSBF010000030.1:0-42607 GCA_964605185.1 uncultured Planctomycetaceae bacterium | reverse complement strand
TGCTTGGCGTCGTGTTGCTCCGTCGAGAGGGCGATGAACTGAAGTGAGCCAGTTCGATACCCGCGCGTCGCCATAAACACCCCCCGGCCTGCGGCCCGAGGCCCGCCGCGTGCTTCAAGCGCTGATGGTGAGTTGCGACCACCGATGTTCATTGCCCCATCACATTCAACACTATTCGGTAGACCTCCTCCGCCAGGCGCATTGCCGCCGTTGCGTCCTCGTGCGTCGGCCAGAAGTCGTTGTCATATCTCAGGCGAACCGCGAAATCCGTAAGGCCAATGATGTCCGCCCTTGACAGGTTCAACGATGGCTCAAGGTCATCACACAGCCTGGCAAGCTCATCGAGGTTATGAGTAAAGGGGAAAGCCTGCTCACGGCTTGCCAGAAAGCCCTTCATCAGCTTCTCAGCTGCCTGTTGGCAATGAAAGCACGTACCGTCATAAGGGCCGGGTCCTGCGAGAAGCGTCCTCGCGGACACAAGATCGCTTTCGGCCTTCGCGATCCAGCCCTTTACCAGGTCGCTAGGGCTTTTCATACAACATTCGCCCTTCGCGAAGCGCCGTGGTGACAAATGCCTGTGCGACGCCGGCCCATTCGCTCACTTCGTCCACATCATAAACCACGATGTCTTTGGCTGGATGCACGCCCGTCAACGCCATGCGATAATTCGTCGCTCGATGCTGAGGCGGCTGATCGCAACGATCTTCGATGATCATCAGATCCAAATCACTCGAATCATGCGCCTCTCCCCGCGCATGGGACCCAAATAAGACGATGCGTCTCGGCGATCCGACTGAAAGGATCCTGCGAACAACTTCATTGAGAAATTGATCATCGACCACCGGGTTAGGCCGAAGGTCATTCGTAGTTCGTCGAACCATCGGAGCAGCTCCAATCGATGTGACCGCCGCATTATATCACCCCCGCGTCGTCACAAATTCCCCCGCGCCCGGCCCGCTGCCGGCTGCGTGCCAGCGCGAGAGGATCATCTTGTGCTGCGTGTAGAACTGAATGCCTTCGCGGCCCTGAATGTGCAGGTCGCCGAAGAAGCTGCCCTTGGCGCCGGTGAAGGGGAACATCGCCATCGGCGCGGGGACGCCGACGTTGATGCCGATCATGCCGGCGCCGGCGCGATGCTTGAACTCGCGGGCGGCGTGGCCGTCGCGCGTGTAGATCACCGCGCCGTTGCCGTACAGGCTGCCGTTGGTGAGGGCGATCGCCTCGTCGAGATCCTTCACGCGTGAAACGCTCAGCACCGGGCCGAACAGCTCCGTCTTACTGACGTGCATGGCCGGATCGACATGGTCGAAGATCGTCGGGCCGAGGTAGAAGCCGTTCGGTGCATCGGGCACCTTCACGCCGCGTCCGTCGCGGGCGAGCTTCGCGCCTTCCTTTGCGCCCTTGTCGATGTTCGCGAGCAGCGTTTCCAGATGCGGCTTCGTGGTCACGGGCCCCATGTCGGCATCGCTCTGCACGTCCGTCCGCCCGACCTTCATTTTGTTCGTGCTGGCCACGAGCGCGTTCACCAGCGGGTCCGCTGCCTTGCCGATCGCGACGGCCAGACTGCCCGCCATGCATCGCTGCCCCGCGCAGCCAAACGCGCTGGTCTGCAACGCGGCAACGGTCTTATCCATGTCGGCATCGGGCATGACGAGAATGTGGTTTTTCGCGCCGCCGTTGGCCTGGCAGCGCTTGCCGTGCTGGGTCGACGTCTCGTAGATGTACTTCGCAATCGGCGTGCTGCCGACAAAGCTGACGGCCTGCACCAGTGGATGCCGCAGGAGCACGTCGACGCATTCCTTATCGCCATGAACGACGTTCAGCACACCCGGCGGCAGACCGGCCTCAGCGCAAAGCTCGGCCAGTTTCATCGCCGAGAGCGGCACCTTCTCGCTCGGCTTCAGCACGAACGTGTTGCCGCAGGTAATCGCGATCGGGAACATCCACAACGGCACCATCAAAGGGAAGTTGTACGGGGTAATGCCGACACAGACGCCGAGCGGATGGGCATAGGTCTCGCAATCGACATCCTGCGCGATGTTATGCATCGTCTCGCCCATGCTGAGCGTGGGGATGCCGCAGGCGAATTCGACCATCTCGATGCCGCGACGGACGGAGCCAACCGATTCGGCAAGCGTCTTGCCATGCTCCAGCGACACCGTGCGAGCGAGCACATCGGCATTCTTTTCCAGAAGATTCACCAGCCGAAACATGACCCGGGCACGCTCGACCACGGGTGTGTCCCTCCACGCAGAGAAGGCATCGTTTGCCGCCTGAATGACGGTCGCCGTCTCCTCGGCCGAGCAGAACGGTACTTCGCCGATCTGTTCGCCGGTCGAGGGGTTGAAGATGGGGCCGTGTCGGGTGGCCTTGGATTCGGTCAAGCGACCATTAACGAACAGCTGAACTTTCAGGGAGGCCGAACGGGCTGCGGGCTGGGTCATGGTGGCGGACATGGCAGATGCTCCTAAGGGCTTGAAAACGGGCAGTTTATCCGTTTAGCGGTGATTCGTCGCGTCTGACGACCCCCCTGTGATGGGCAGAACCTGCAATAAAATCGCGGATTTCTTCGAGACTTTCGATAGCGGCGCCTATGTCCTAAGGGCAGGATACGCAGAATTCTAAATACTCGGGGCACTACGCCCCCATTGTGAGGGAGATTCTCTATGAAGCGATCGATTCGACAACGTGGAATTTCAGCCTTGGCAGTGGGTGCGCTGACCCTCGGGATAGCCGGTCCGGCCATGGCCGATTTCACCTATCCCGACTTTAGCAGCGTGGCCGACCTGACGCTCAATGGCAACGCGGCCCAGGCGACCTGGGTGTTGCGCGTGGTGCCCGCATTGGAGAGTCAGGCCGGCTCTGCGTGGTACACCGCATCCAAGCAACACCTCTCCGATGGGTTCGACACGACGTTTCAGTTCATAATCGTTAGCGGAAGCGGAGGCGACGGGCTGGCCTTTGTCATTCAGAACTCCAGCAGCAACGCTCTGGGCGGCGGCGGGAGCGACCTCGGCTACGGCGGTATCGACAGCAGCCTTGCCATTGAATTCGACACATTCGCGTTCTTCCCGGAATTTCCAAATCACATCAGCGTGCAATCGCGCGGGACGGACTTCAATTCGTCCGAGGATCAATACTCTCTGCAGCAGGTCTTTTCACCGATTAATTTTCGCGACGGGAATCCACACACTGTGACGGTGCGCTATCGGCCGGGTGTCTTGCTGGTGTTCCTCGACACCCTGCCTGCCCCACTGATTGCCATGTCGCTCAATCTTCAGAATATCAACGGCGACGACATCCTCGACGGAAACGGCGACGCCTGGGTCGGATTCACAGCGGGGACCGGCGCTGCCACGGACGACCACGACGTTCTGTCCTGGAACTTTGATGAAACGACGGATTCACTTCCGACGGGTGCATGCTGCACGTCCGCCGGTTGTGTGACCGCGACGGCCTATGACTGTCTCGTGACCAACGGCGGCTTTTATGCCGGTGATGGCGTCGATTGCGGCAACACCTTTTGCGAAGGAGCTTGTTGCACATTAGGAGACTGCGAGACCCTTTCTGTTGCCGACTGCGTGAACCAGGACGGAACCTTTCTCGGCGTCGACGTCCCCTGTGTCGCCGAATCCTGCCTCGGGGCCTGCTGCGACCAGTACGGTGAATGTTCTCTTTCCGATGACGTGAGCTGCACAAGCAGCGGCGGCACCTTCCACGGCCAGGGTACGACCTGCGCACCATTCCCCTGCACTCTTCCATTCTATGGTGCATGCTGCATTATGAACGAGTGCCTCACGATGTCTGAATCGGACTGCGCCATGCAAAGCGGAACCTGGCATGGACAGGGCACCTCGTGTTTCGACGTCAGTTGCTTTGACGATCCGCCTCCCTTCGGCGCTTGTTGCCAACCCGGCAATCTGTGCGTCGACGGCATCGCCCAGATCGCGTGCGAACACTTCAACGGCGTGTACAAAGGCGACGGCAGCGATTGTATGACGTCGGATTGCTCCGGCGCCTGCGATTGCCAGAATGCCCAAGTGATAGGGGAGAACTCGTACTTCAGTGACTCGACGCTCGGTGCGCCGGCCTGTGACGGGTCGCCGTGCGCGGGGCCGTCGCCGGCGAAGATTTATTCGTACACGCCTTCGCAGGGCGGCTTCGCGCTGATCAACACCTGCAACGGCTCAAACTTCGACTCCGTGATATCCGTACATGACGGCTGTCCCATGACAGCGGCAAACCAAGTCGCTTGCGATCTCGACTCTTGCGGTCAGGATGCACAGGTGTATTTCTGCGTGACTGCCGGTCATACCTATTACGTACGCGTGGGCGGCGAAGGCGGCAGTTCAGGCGATTTCGACCTGCTTGCCATTCTCATTGCGGTTGACATCTACGAAGGCCCTTTCCAAAACCCAGCTAACAGCCACTGGTACTATCACACCACGCAGGGCCCGTGGACGGCACTGGAGCAACTCGGCTTCGCAAAGGGCGGTCATTTGGTCACCATCAATGACGCAGCCGAGAACGAGTGGGTCCGCGCCGCGTTTGCCGAAGGCACGGCTGTTTCCATTGGATTCACCGACGCCGCCATCGAAGGCACGTTTGAGTGGACGAGCGGACAGGCGGTGACCTACACCAACTGGGAACTCGGCCAGCCCGACAACGTCAACGACCAAGACTATGGACTCATGCTTTCAGAAGGAACATGGCGAGACGAAACTGACTGTTATGCCGGACTCTATCGCGGTGTGATAGAGGTCACGACTGTTCCCCTCCCGGCGATTCTGGCGGGCCCCATCGTCAATCCTGCGAATTGTCATCAGTATTACATCACGCAACCGGGCACCTGGATTGAAGGACAGTTGAAGGCCGAATCGCTTGGCGGCGATCTCGTCACCATTGACGACGCGGCGGAGAACGAGTTCGTCCGCAGCACGTTCGCGAACTACGGCGCACAGTCGCGCGTGATCTGGATCGGTCTGAACGACGCGGCTGTGGAGAGCACCTTCGCCTGGGCGGATGGCAGCCCCGTGGGTTACACCAACTGGAATCCCGGTGAGCCAAATAATCTCGGCAACGAAGACTATGGAATCATGGTCGACAACGTGACCGGCACTTGGAACGACTCGCATAGCGGCGGCCCGTTCTACGCGGTGATTGAAGTTCCGATGAGCTGCGTTTGCACGTGTCGCGGCGACCTTTCTGGAGATGCCACCGTTCGGGGCAACGACATTCAGCAGTTCATCACCTGCTTCCTCGCGGCCAACGGCGGAGCGCCGACGCCCGGTTGCCAGTGCGCCGACGTGAACAACGATGGATTCGTCACTACCGCGGACATCAGCGCGATGGCGAGCGCGGCATTGGGCGGTCCCGGCTGTCCTCCGTAATTAGTGCTCTTACTCAAATCTCGGGCGCAATGAAAACGCCCACCCGCGACAGATGCGAAAGTCACGGGTGGGCGTTTGTATTTAACGAAAACGAAACTTCGTGATTATCGTCGGCGGATAAGGGCCGCGATTCCACTCAGCATCAGAACGCCGGACGCAGGCTCCGGAACGTCGTGGCCCGGATTGCCAATGCCGCCCGAGACAGAGACGTACGAACCGTAGACATCGCCGTTTGTCGAGAGAGTCCACTGACCGCAGGCGTTTGCACCGAGGACATCCGATGAAAGGGGGTTGCCGCTTGCCACGTTCGTGCGAGGACAGCCGGCGATCGTCTGGTCGTCGTAGGTCAGGCGATCCATCAACGCGCTCGAGGCATCATAGAGATTAATCTCGTCGGCTCGACCGAGATTATTCGTGTTGCCTCCGATGATCCCTACGCCGACGAGCGACCATTCAGTCGCGAATGCAGTATCAAGGGAATCTGTAAGGATGACCGAAACGCCGGGATTGACGATTCCGAATGCACTAAGGCTTACCGAACCAGGCAATCGGGAGTTATCGTCAAAACTCCAACCGGTCATATCGACGGGTTCTGAACTGACATTGGTGAATTCAATATACTCTCCACCGCCGCCCTGATACGCCCACTCTGTAATTCGGATTTGGCCTGCGCTCGCCGATGTGGCCAACGCAAGGACAACCGATAATCCAACTACTGATTGCTTAATCACTTCACTTCTCCTCCAAAAGGACTTTGATACGGCCTCCCCCTCGGAAGCCCATTACTACACTAAGGCGAATCCTAGCGAGTCTGTGTTAAGAACAGGCGGGCAGTTTGTTAAGACAGTGTTAAGCTCTTGGGTGATTTCGAACAGTACCACGCCGACGGGCAAATTTAAGGCCCGACCAGGTCGCATCAATCGCACAGACCTTGCAATCCACGATCCCGTTTGCCAGCGCGGTCGCGCGGATGATGCCTTCCGACAGGTCCGACGCGACCCCGGACGCCTTCTTCGGCCACGCAATCCACAGCGCACCGGGGTTGTCCATTGTCATTATTGCCTTCTTCAAGCCGGCGCGGAACTTCGCTTCGGTCATAACAAACCAGATCACCACGTCGGCCGTGCCGCGCGCCCCCCGGCGAATCTCGTTGCGGGTGTTGCTTCCTGCGATATGCGCCTCAAACCCCTTCGGGGCATCGAGGAGCGCAACTGTTTCGGCCTTGTCGACGCCAAGCTTTTTCGGTAGCGGCGTCCCTGAATAGCCGCTCATGCTCTTTGGTACGACGTAATTCGCCGGTCGCCTCGTCATCGCCTTCCTGATGGACGACGCCACGTCGCTCCATGTCGTGTAGGTCGCGTCCGGCATGTCGTTCTTGATTCGCTTCACCTTGTCGGCGGCGCCCTCGACGAAGATGAGCGGGATACTCCGGGTGGCCTTTGATTGCCGATACGCAAACCCCACGGCCCGGCCATGCGACGGCAGTCGCGAGAGATCAATCACGATCGCGTCCGGTATTTCGGATTTCACCACGCGCAGCCCGTCGGTCGTCTGCGAGCAATGCGTCGTCACCCGGTGCCCGGCCTTTTTCAGGCGCGAGACGCGCTCGGGCAGCTCCGACTCTCTCCAATGCACAAGGAATATCTTGGCCATATTCAACCTCCGCGACCGTCCCCCTGCTTGCATGTTCGCCGCCGACTCACGCGGTGAAGCAGCCTAGTTTACCATTCGCTACGGGAGATTACGCATGACCTGTCGCGTATGGACTGCTGTGTTTCTATTGGTCGTTGTGACCGGTTGCGGCGCGCCGCAGAATCCCGTTCAAAAGCTGCCACTCGCTGACTCGTGGCGCGCGGACATCGAATACCTATCCCGCGAACTCCCCCGCCGCCACAAGAACGCCTTCTTCAAATGCACGCGGGTCGATTTCGAATCGGCCGCCGCGAAGTTGCGCGACGCGATCCCCACGCTGGCCAATCACGAGATTGTCGTGGGTGTCCTGCGACTCATCGCCATGGTCGGTGATGGCCACACACAGGCACAAAACTATTCCCAGGTCGGCGGGTTCCGGTCGCTTCCGATCATGTTCGAGTGGCTCCATGACGGCTATTACGTGACGCGCACCACGCGCTCGAATGCGTCCATTCTTGGAATGCGAGTCACACGCATCGGCAAGTCGCCGATCGATGACGCCGCGCAGAAACTCGCCGAGTTGTTCGCGGCCGAGAACGACATGCAGATGCGCCGCCGCGTGCCGTTCTCGCTGCGCTGCCCGGAGATGCTCCACGCCTGCGGCCTCATCGATCAAATCGAATCGGCCGAGTTCACGTTTGTCGATGCCAGGGGCGCGGAGTCGCGCACGACGCTGTCGCCGACACCCGCCGGCGTCGAGCTGCGCTGGGTCCACGCCGCGGAGATAATCCCGCTCGCCGAACAACGGCCCGGCGAGGCGTACTGGTACAAAATCCTCGACACCGGCCACCGAGGCAAGGCCATGTACCTCGCCTACAACACGTGCAACGACTTCGGTGCCTTTCGCAAACTCGCCGCTGAATTGTTCAGACTTATTCCAACATCGCAACCAATCAAGCCCGTGCCTTGGCGTCTCATCATCGACCTGCGCCGAAACGGTGGCGGCAACTCCATGGTCATCGATGCTATCTACTGGCACCTCGCGGGGCGACCAGACCTTCGCGAGCCCGGACACATCCTCGTCCTCGTCGGTCGCGG
Organism: uncultured Planctomycetaceae bacterium; assembly: GCA_964605185.1. Taxonomy (GTDB): domain Bacteria; phylum Planctomycetota; class Phycisphaerae; order UBA1845; family UTPLA1; genus JACRIM01. The sequence continues at coordinate 34,487 of CAZSBF010000030.1, read as the reverse complement.
CACCTTCTCCTCCGCGATGATGAACGCCGTGCAACTCCGCAATCGTTACCACGCTGTCCTCATCGGCGAACCCACCGGCGGCAGCCCCAACAGCTACGGCGAGATCAAACCGCTCACCCTGCCGCACTCGCGCCTCACCCTCATGTATTCCACCCAATACTTCGAACTCCAACCCGGCGGTGCTCAAACCGTCACACCCGACGTTTTTGTCGAACCGACGATTGAGGACGTGATCTCGGGCCGCGACCCTGTCCTGGAGGCGGCTTTGAACTACGCCCCCCCCCGAAAGTCACTCGGCAAAGCCGGTGGATTGAGCAGGTTCACCCTTGCCACGATCGGGGGGATTTCGTTACAGTGGGGCTGTTTTCATGGGGAGGACGGACTCCTGCCCAGACCCCCGAAAGGAGTCGGATTCATGTCGCGCCTGTTTCCTCGAATTATCTGTTTTACATTCGCCGCCATCGCGCTCGTCGGCTGCAAGAAGCCCGATCAACCGATGCCGCTGGCAAACATCGAAAAAGATTACGACCGCCAGCTTCCCTACGGCCAATTCGCACTGAAGAAAATCGAGCCGGGGCAATACCCCAAGTTCGGCGACGGTTGGTACAAAGCCAAGGGCACCGACCTCCGTCAGTCCATCGTCAACAGCATCCATTACATGAACAAGCCGTCGAGCAAGAAGTATTTCCCGCTCGGCCCGATCACGCATGAGCGAGCGCTCACCTCGCTGCAGGCATTCCTCATCACCCTCGACGAAGCCAGCAGCCCCGAGGCGCTCGATGAGTTGATCCGCCGCGACTACGACGTCTACATGTCCGTCGGCTGCGACGACGTCGGCACCGTCCTCTTCACCGGTTATTACTCTCCGATCTTCGACGGTTCGCGCGACCCGAGCGAGAAGTTCAACGTGCCGATGTACAAGCTCCCCGCCGACATGAAGAAGGATGAAGAAGGCAACCCCGTTGGCGGCCCGTGGAAGACGCGCCAAGAAATCGAACAAGGCGGCCTGCTCGCCGGAAATGAAATCGCATGGCTCGGCGATCGATTCCAAGCCTACGTCTTCACCGTGCAGGGCTCGGGCTTCATCCGTCTGCCCGACAACTCGCTCTACGAAATCGGCTACGCCGGTCACAACGGCCACGACTACACCCCCATCGGCCGACAGATGATCAAGGACGGCAAGATCGAGCGATTCAAACTCTCGCTCGACACCATGATCCGATACTTCCAGGAACACCCTGACGAACTCGATCAGTATCTCTATCAGAACAAGCGATACGTCTTCTTTCAGGAATCCAAGGGCGGCCCCTATGGCTGTCTGGCCGAGCGCGTCACGCAGTATCACAGCATCGCGACGGACAAGGAGATCTTCCCGCGCGGCTGTCTTGCTTTCACCGATACGCGCATCCCAGAGAAGCCGGGCGAATCCATGCGGACCTTCCGCCAGTTCGTCCTCGATCAGGATCGCGGCGCGGCCATTCGCGCTCCGGGCCGCACCGACATCTACATGGGCGTCGGCGACGAGGCCGGCAAGATGGCGGGCTTCACCTATAGCGAAGGCAGGCTGTACTACCTCTTTCTGAAGGAAGGCATGAAGCCCGGACAGGCCGTCACGCAGAAAAACAACGGCACGGACCCCAATGCCGCCGGCGGTACCGGCGAGGAAGGCACTGTCATTCCAACGAGCGAACAGACGCCCGCAAAGAAGACCAAGTAAGCCGACCGACGCCGGGCAGTTATACTCCTCGCGTTTCACCACCGCGCGCTGGGAGCGTTCATTGGCCGCCCGACTTGTTGAACATCGACTCGCCGACATCCTCCTCCGCGGCTACAGCGTCGCCGGCGAGGAGACGGTTATCGCCGCGCCGGAGCTAAACGTCTGCTTCGACGTCGGCCGCGCCCCGCAGGAAATCATCAGCATCGACAACGTCTTCCTGACGCACGGCCACATGGACCACTCGGCCGGGCTGGCCTATTACTTCAGCCAGCGAAACTTCATCGACAACGCCGCCGGCACGGTCATCTGTCCGCACGCACTGGTTCAGCCCATCAAGGAATTGATGCACGTCTGGACGAAGATCGAAGGCCACTTGTCGCCGCACAAGGTGGTCGGCATGGCCGCGGGCGACAGCTTCGAGATTCGCCGCGGCCTCGTCGCGAAGGCCTTCGACGTGAACCATCGCGTCGCCGCGCTGGGCTTTTCCATCGTCGACGTGCGCCACAAATTGAAGCAGGAATATGCGACGCTCTCCGGCCCTGAACTGGTCGCACTCAAGAAACAGGGAACCACCATCGAGCATCAGGTCGAAGTGCCGCTCGTCGCCTACTGCGGCGATACGGCCGAAGGTGCGTGGCTCGACCTCGATATCGTGCGACAGGCGAAGGTCATCATCATGGAATGCACCTTCTTCGAGCCGGACCACGTCCGCCGGGCGCGCGACGGCTACCACCTGCACGTGCGCGACGCGGCCCGCATCGTGATGAAGCTCACCAACGAGCACATCGTGCTGCACCACGTCAGCCGCCGCACCGGCATCGGCGAGGCCAAGCGATTGCTATCGAGCCTCCTCGCACCGGAGATCATGGAGCGCGTGACGTTCTTTATGGACTATCGCAAGAGCAACCCGCGTCCCCCCATCGCCCCTGCGGGCACGCCCGATTCAACGCGCTTGCCGTAGCTTCCGCTACGCGGGCCCTACCCCGCCAACTTGTTCGCCAACTCTTCCCACGAGCGGATCGCATCCCGAGAGATTGTCGCCCGATCCATCGCCTTCGCATCCATCAGCGCCTGTCGAACGCTCGAATCATCGCCGGGTCGGTAGTAGAAAAAATTCTCGCGGCCGCAGCGAAGAAACTCCGGCACCACGATCGGCAACCGACAATACGTGTACTGGATGACCTTCAGGCTGTCCGTCAGCGATTCGCTCCCCGGGCGAAACGTGCGATTCTGCAACCCCACATCGGCATGAACGATGTACGGCACCGTCTCGGCAAACGGGCACTCGCCATAGGGAATGATGTTCTCCGCCGACGGCAGATCGTCGATCGCGCCAAAAATGTGAAACCGCCACTCGGGCATCAGCCGCGCGGCCCGCGCGAGAAAGTCAGCATCGAAAAGCGAATTGCCCACGAACACCGCGTTGACACTGCCCTTGCGATAGGGGCTGTCGCAGGGCGTATCAAACGTCTGCTTGCGAATGCCGTGGTAGTGCAGCTGTGCATTCGGCAGATGCCCGAAGCGTCGCAGGATATAGTCGCAGGGCACGCTGACCACGTCGAAGGCCGGCGCAACGCGATCCTCCGTCTCAATCACCAGCGGATGATTCTTCAGATACCGCAGATCATCCGAGACGCGATAGACGAATCGCGCCTTGGGCGCGAGCCGTTTGCACGGGTCAAACAGCAGAATCCCCGGCGTGCTTTCGAAAATCACCAGATCAGCGGCAGCGACCACCGGCTCCAACTCGCCCAACGGCTGCTCGCCATAGCGCGCGAAGATGGGCCGGCTCAGCGCGTTCAGCAAACCCAGCCGCAGATTCGCCGGGTGCCACGCGGTGTACCAGATGAAACTGCTCAGCCGCGGATGCACGCGCTCAACACGATTGGCCGGATGATCCTTCAGAAACGCCAGCCGAAAATCCCCACGCAGCCGCGACAACCCGCTGAGTGCAACGGTGACAAACGTGACATCCCACCCGGCGGCGTGATACGCATCGGCCAACCCATGAAACCCGGCCCGCCGCTTGGATGCATAGACGTGATAAGAAAAGAGGACGACGCGTTTCATGGGTGAATGGGGGAAGGGTAAGGGGATGAATGCGGGCAGGGCAACGAAAATCGCCAGCGGATTCACTCACCAGATTGTGCTAGACTAATATGAGTAGTCGATTTCCCCAAACAGGAGCCGCGTCACATGGCCGTCCGTTCACGAGTCGAAATCAACCCCCGCGTCATGCTTGGCAAGCCCGTCATACGAGGCACGCGCGTACCGGTGGAACTGATCGTGCGCAAGCTGAGCGAAGGTGCGACCGAGGCGGACCTTCTTGATGCTTATCCCCGACTAACGGCCAAGGATGTCCAGGCAGCCCTGGCCTACGCCGCAAAGTCCGTGGCACACGAAACAGAGTTTGAGGTTTCGCGCCGAGTTCCCCGTTCACGTCGATGACCCACTCTGATGAGATTCCTTGCCGACGAAAGCTGTGACTTTGCCGTCGTCCGTGCTTTGCGATTCGCCGGTCACGATGTTCTTGCGGTTTCCGATTCAACACCAAGTGCAGCCGATGATGTGGTTCTCGAATTCGGTCTACGTGATCGACGGATGTTGTTGACTGAAGACAAGGATTTCGGCCGTTGGGTGTACTCGGATCGGCGAGCAACAGGCGGCGTAATGCTGCTTCGTTACCCGGCAACCGCGCGTGCCCAGATGGCCGAAGTCGTAGTAGCGGTGGTAAAACAACGATCAAGAGAACTGCCCGGCAGCTTTGTGGTCCTTCAGCCTGGCCGCATTCGCATCGGACAGCGGATCATCGACTAGCGGATGCTCCATTTTTCATTAAAGCAATCGATGTTCCACACTCAGGGCAAATGCCGCTGATGTTACCGGTCAAGTCGTACTCACAATTCCCGCAGCGGCCTCCAATCCTTACAAGACGTCCAATTCGCCGCAAAAGGATTGTCGCAGCCATGACCAGCAGGAATGGCACCCACATTGGAATTCGAACAAACCAAAAAGAATTATGATGCCTAATAAATGGAAGTGTGCAGCCGATCGTATGGAAATTAAGCTGGCCGCTTTTTATTGGAAGAAGCTTGAAACTCAAGCGTCCCACACAATGCCTTTCTGGAGTATCTGATATGAATTCAAGGACGCCATGCTCTAGTCGAATGGCGCCTTTACCAATATCAGTCTCAAACCCACGGCCGAGTTCTGCAGGCAGGGGAATCGACGCAACCCACGGAACCAAAATTGCAGCATAACCAGCAGAGCAAGTACATAGCGACAATCGATGCCACCTTGCATTCCGGATGTGCGCAATGGTCATTGGCGCATCCTACAACCTTCATAGACAATAGGACAACTCGCGTGACGCCACTCAGCGGAGAGATGAACTAGTAATCCTACTCGGCTACCATGAAAGCTGCCAAATGTTAGGAGTTGAGAAAAAATGAGCACTGCCAAAACCGTCGCCGTCATCGGCGCTTCCGCCGACCGGTCCAAGTACAGCAACAAAGCCGTCCGGGCCTACCTCCGCCAGGGATGGACCGTCTTCCCTATCAACCCCAAGGGCGGCGAGATCGAAGGGCTGAAATCCTACCCCTCGATGAAAGACATGCCCGGGCCCGTCGAGCGCGTCACGCTCTACCTGCCGCCGGCCGTCGGCGTGAAGGCCCTGCCCGACATCGCCGCCGCCAAGCCGGCCGAGTTCTACGTCAACCCCGGCGCGGAGAGCGAGGAACTCGTCTCCGAGGCAAAACGGCTCGGCCTCGAGCCCATCCTCGCATGCAGCATCATCGAGATCGGCGTAACACCGGCTCAATTCCCTGACTGATGGCACAAATCATCCCCTCATCTCGCACATGGCCACCGCCCCGCCCGATACTGTCACGCTCCGCAACGTCGTCGCCGCCGATGTCGATACGCTCTTCGACTATCACATGGACGCCGACTCGATCCGCATGGCGGCCTTTCCTCCGCGAAGCCGGGAGGATTTCAACCGTCATTGGGCCAAAGTGATCGTTGATCCCGAGGGGATGGCAATGGCGATTCTGCACGACGGACTCGTGGCCGGCTATGTCTGCAGCTTCACCCGCGATGGCGAACGCCTCATCGGTTACTGGCTGGGCAAGGCGCACTGGGGCAAGGGCATCGCCAGCCGCGCCGTGGCGAAGTTCATTCACATTGAACCAATGCGCCCGCTTATCGCCCATGTCGCCGTTCACAACGTCGCATCCATTCGCGTGCTGATCAAGTGCGGCTTCGTCGAGTTTGGCCGCCACCGGGCCGCCGCGATCACCGGGGGCGATGTCGTGGAAGAAGTGCTCCTGCGCCTCGACTGATCGGCCTTGTCCGCGTGTTAGAATAAGTCGATGTCCACCGCCCCCACTTTCTTCCCGACGCCCGCCGCCTTTCGCAAGTGGTTGCAACAGAACCACACAAAGGCCGCCGAACTCGTCGTCGGCTTCCACCGCAAGGATTCCGGCAAGCTCAGCATCACCTGGCCAGAGTCCGTCGCCGAGGCCCTCTGCTTCGGCTGGATCGACGGCGTCCGCCGCTCGCACAACGATGAGTCGTACACCATCCGCTTCACGCCGCGCCGAAAAACCAGCCGCTGGAGTGCGATAAACATTAGGCTCATGGGCGAATTGGAGGCCGCCGGCAAGATGACCGACGCCGGCCGCGCCATCTTCAATGCACGCCGAGACCCGCACCATCCCGGCTACAGCACCTCCAAGCGCGAAGGAAAACTCGACGCGAAGCGCCTCGCCGCATTCAGGAAGAACAAAATAGCGTGGACCTTCTTCGAGGCCCAACCGCCGGGCTATCGCAAACTCATGTTCTGGTGGGTCATGCAGGCCAAGCAAGAGGAAACGCGCGATCGTCGGCTTGAGAGATTGATCAAAACGAGCGCCGCCGAAAAACGACTGCGCTAATCGTCATGCGGCATTCGTACTTGGCATCGCCAGAAATTCTTCCATCACCCGGTTTGACACCAGCATCCCCCGGCGCGTCAGTCGAAACCCGCGATCATCGCGCTCCGCCAACCCCATTCGAATAAACTCGGCCATCTGCGTTGCAAATACGTTTGCCGCATCGCCGCCGGTCAGCGCCCGAAACCGTGCGAAGTCGATTCCATCCGTCAGCCGTAGCATCTGGATCGCCGTCTCGCCAAAGCGCCGCGCTTCGTCCAGCCGCTCTTCCTCCAGCACAATCGACTCTGTCCCGCGCATCATGCCATCGACATACCGGCGAACATCCGCGATGTTCTTCCGCCGAAGCCCGTCGAGATACGACACCGCCGACGGGCCGACCCCGAGGTACTCACGATTCTCCCAATAGAGAATGTTCGCCGCACACCGACGCCCCGGCCGCGCGAAGTTGCTGATCTCATAATGCTCAAACCCGGCGGCGCTCAACGTGTCGATCGTCGCTTCGAACATGTCCGCTTCGATATTCTCATCGCACGCCGTGATTCGCCCCTGCACGCGCAGCTTCGTCAGCGAAGTGCCCGGCTCATACATCAGCGCATAACACGACAGATGCTCCGTGCCGACGTCGATCGCCTTCCGCAACGTCTCGCGCCAAGCACCCAACGTCTGCCCCGGAATGCCGAAGATCAAATCCAGATTGATGTTGTCAAATCCCGCCCGCCGCGCCGCCGCGATGGATTCGAAGATATGCACGGGGTCGTGAATCCGCTCCAGAATGCGCAGCTCTTCCTCTCGAAACGACTGCGCCCCGAACGACACTCGATTCACGCCGCAGCGCCGCAGCAATTCCAGCTTCAACTCGTCCGTGCTGGATGGATTCGCCTCAACCGTGAACTCCCCCACCGGCCCGGTATGCCCGACAATCCCGCGGAGAATGGCCTCCAGCGCCTCGGCCGGCAGAACCGTCGGTGTCCCGCCCCCGACGAAGATCGTCTCCACCGGCCGCCGCGGGTCGCGTTCGTCCATCTCCCGCGCCAAGGCCCGAACCAGATCATCCACCAAGTGCGGCAGTGTCGGCAGCGAATAGAAATCGCAGTACCCGCATTTGGTCGTGCAGAACGGCAGGTGCACATACCACCCGACCCCCGCCCTGATGTCACTCGTCGCCGTCTCGCCTGTTCCCATAATTCGATTCTACTGCTGTTGCCCTTCGTCCCCTTAAACTCTTGAACCCTCGACCCCTTGAACCCTTGGACCCTCGCTCCCCTTTGTTTTCCCGCCTCATTCCGCTACAGTGTACCCATCGGGGTGTGGTGGAACACGATTCCGAGCGCTCGGTCCAACCCGGTTTCGTCCTCGCGGTGTAATCGCTATGAATGTCACGCTGGTGGGCTTCACCAAGAAGGGTGTTCGCAAAGATATCCGCGTGGAGGGTGCGTCCGCCGTCATTGGCCGCACGCCCGACGCCGACATCCAGATTCCGGTCGCCGATGTCTCACGCAAACATTGCCAGATCGCCGTCGCCGGCAGCAAAGTCAACATCAAAGACCTCAACAGCAGCAACGGCACCTTCGTCAATAATCAGAAGGTCGCCGAAACGACGCTTCGCCCCGGCGACCGCCTGACCGTCGGCCCCTTTACCTTCGTCGTGCAAATCGACGGCCAGCCCAAGGACATCAAACCGGTCCCCTCCAAGCCCGCCGCACCGGCCGCGCCACAGGCCGCCACGAAGATGGCCGCTCCGCCGGCCGCGAAGAAGGTGCCCGACGAATCGGACTTCGATCTCGACGATATGAGCGATGTGGACCTCGATGACATGAGCCCGATCGGCGACCTCGACGAACTCGAAGAGATCGACCCGGACGAGTTGGAGGAAATCAGCGGAAGCGATCTCCTCGACGAGGACGAGCAGCCCAAGGGCAAGAAATAGCCCCTTCCACGTTCTCGGACGCCTTCCCACTTTGCCCTTCGTCTCAAAACTCCATCATCGATATCAGCCCCACTGCATTCGCTTCTTGATAAACATGCTGCGCGGCCCCTACCAATAAGCGTGGACGCACGCGCGCCCGCAGGGGGAGGATGCAGCCATGCCCGATGACACCAAGCAGCCCGGCGGCGACGACTTCGCCTCGCTGATCGCCGATGCGCCCGAACTGTGGCAGCTCGCCGATCAGTTCGCGCTTCACCTGCCGGCGCACGCCACGGTTCTGCTCGACGCCCTGCGCCGCATCTCGGCCGACGAACTTCGCCGCACCGTGTCGCAGCTCACCACCCGGCGCAAACCCCCGAAGCACATCGTCCTTCGCTCGGCGCAGTTCTCATCCGATCTGGAAGAACAGACCGTCTCCGACTTGGCCGCCCGCATGGACGACCTCACCGCGACGATCCTCAAGATTCAGGTGCAATTGCAAAGCAAGGCGGAGTGAATCACCGCGCCGATCGCTGCCGAACCGCCTCATAGAAAAACAACGCCGCCGTGATCGACACGTTCAGGCTGTCGCCGATCCCGCGCATCGGAATCCGCGCGGCTTTGATATCGGGCCCCGTCCACGCCTTCGAAAGCCCGCGATCCTCGGCCCCGAACACGAACGCCGTCGGGCCGCGGAAATCCAGCGTCGAGTAATCGCTCCCGCCTTCCGGCGTGGCGGCCACGATCTGAAACTGCTGCCCCTTCAGATACGCCATCGCGTCGGCCGCACTCAACTCCACGACTGGAATCCGAAACACCGTCGCCACGCTCGCCCGGATCACGTTCGGGCCATACACATCGATCGCGCTCTCCACCGCCAGCACGGCCTCGACGCCCGCGCCATCCGCACTTCGCAGAATGGCCCCGAGATTCCCCGGCTTGCCCACCTCTTCAACTACCGCAATCAACGGCGCTGTGGCTTTGGTTTCCAATCGGTCGTGCCCTGTGGCACCGGTTTCCAACCGGTGGCTCGCCAGGTCCGCCAAAGTCCTCGTTGGCCGCTTGGCCACGGCGACAAGCCCGCCGGTGCGATCTCCATAACGGAACTTCTCGAACACATGCTCGGGCACTTCGATGATCCGGGTGCCGCGCGAGGAAAGTTCCCGGCTCATCGCATCGACCTCATCGCCGGCGAGGAGTGCCCGGCAGATGTAAAGCTCATCGATCGCCAGGCCCGCCTGCGATGCGCGACTTATTTCGCGCAGACCGTCAATCAGAATTCGCGGGTCACCCGTGGACGACCCTTTGCGCCGCAGGGATGCCAGCGCCTTGACGCGAGGGTTTGCAGCGCTGGTGATGGATTCGATGCGTTGACTCATTTTTCGCGTCACCCGTGCAGGCGAACATCATACGGGCACTGCGGTCTCACGAGTTACTCCAGCGGATGGCGGCGAGAATACGCTGATATCGCACGAACCACGCGATGATGAGAAGTGCATTCCCGGAGAACAGAAATGCGGCCTCCCACGGCAGGCCGAGGACCCGGAGGTTGATCATTCGATAATACGCGGCCACGTCTTTCATCCACTCCGGGCGATAGAACACGAGCGAGAAGAACGCACCGTTGAAGGCGCAAAAGGCCCAAAGGTACACCCGCTCATACGCACGGACTTTGACCGCCCATCGCGTGTCGGGAATTGCCCCGGAGATCAACCACAATGCCGTCGATACCACGAAGACAACCCGATGCACCACCCATGCGATGCATGGAATTACAAGCGTCAGCAGGGTGCCGACAAAAAACAGGACAGCCCATTCGGAGATGTCCACAATGTGATCCCGGCGGAATTCCAACAGCAAGAGGATCGTCCCGATCCATATACCGGCGCCAACGCCCATCACGGCAAGATGAATCCGCGAGAACCGCACGATCGGTTCAATCGCTGTTCTAAACTTCACCACACGATAAAAGCGCGACGGCGAGAAGAAGGCCGCGATACTGGATTGCAACCAACCGACCACGCCGCGCTGCGTCTCCCATCGGCTGCCGGGGCGAACCACATCCAACTCAAGCGAGGCCGCCAGCGCCTTGCCGCATTCCGTGCAGACACCGCGCTCCGACAAGTGCGAAAGGTCGTAGCCGCAGCCTTCGCACACCGGCAGCCTCTCCGGCGGCGCGGGCAGCATCTGCGCCGCAATCTTCACCGCGCGCGACGAGAGGAAGAGCATTATAATGATCGACGCGGCGATCGAGAGCATCAGGCCGATCGCCTCAGGCGGCAAGTCAAACGAGCTAATAAACGAACCGGCAGCAAGCCCCCAGAATTGAAGCGGCGTGGTGACGCACGCCGCCCCCAGAACGAACACGGTTAACAACCAGGGCAGGCACGAGGCCAATCGCAATGTTCGAACTACGGCACGTCGATACGGCCCGGCACGATGCAGATCCGCCGCCATGAGGATCGAACCAATCATGACGGCGGCGAAGAGTAACCCGGGAACAACCACCATAAAGAAGAGGACCGGCTCGTGGGATGGAGACCCGAAAAAGTATGAATAGCTCGCCGACAGCGTGAAATGGCCTCGTCGCCCCGCATCGCGCGACAGCGAATAAATCCAAATCACGACGCCGATCAGGACGAGGACGAACACGGCCTCGCTAAGGACAAAACTCACCACGAGCGCTGTAGCCGGGCCTGTCAGGACTGAACGAAGCGAGGCGCGAGGCCGCAACAGAAACGTCACCGGCGCGTACAGCGTGGCGAACCATCCGGGCGGCGTCGCGACGTTTTCCGGGTGATCGAGGTTACTCATGCGGTATGAAATCTGTGAGAACAACTCGAAGCGCCCGGACTCACGGCGTTGGCCCATGCGGCCGCATCGTCGCCGCCCCCTTCTGTACGTACTCCGCCGGATCGCGGATCGAGTCGAGTTCGAAAATATCCGTCGTTCGGCCGTACTGCGAACCGCCCATGCGGCTGACGGCCTGCAGCTTCAACGGGTCGCACACCATGTCGCCGGGTGTCAGCACCGCATCATCCACATGCACCGCGACAATGTCGCCGAAAACGACCTGCCCCGCACCCGGCTGATCGCCCAGCTTCACAATCTGTCGCAATCGGCACTCGATGTTGACCGGGCTTTCCTTTACGAGGAATCCCTTGACCTTGATCGCTGGCACCGGTGTCAGTCCGCTCTTCTCAAACTCGCTCACGCCGTGCTCAAACTCCGTGCTGCAAATGTTCATCCGCTCGGCGATTGGCTCGGTCACCGTGGCGATTACGAACTCCCTCGTTGCCTCGATATTCCGCAGCGTGTCCTTCGGCTGCCCGTGTCGATTCAGTGCCGGGCTGAAAACCACCACCGGCGGATTCGCCGACATCATGTTGTAAAACGAAAACGGTGCAAGGTTCGGCCGCCCCTGCTCGTCGAGCGTCGACGCAAACGCAATCGGCCGCGGCTGCACAAAGGACAAGTACAGCCGATGCATGGCCCGCCAGGAGTGCTCGGTGTTGGAGAGGTCGATGAACATTTGGCCTGTCTCGCTTAATCGCCTATTCCCAATACCACACAATCACCACACCCTCCTGGTGATCTTCCGAATGGGCGATCGTAATCAGCCGATCCCGCTGAATCGTCGATGCAAACGCCCCCGCCTCTTCGCACAGTGCATCCCAACTCTTCAACACTGCCCTGAATATTCGATGTTTGACGATCATGGGCAACGCTCCTTACTTGTCATGCTCCACCCGGTTCTCCACCGCACCTAGCACATCAATCTCCACGCGGATCGTGTCCCCCGGCTTCATGAACTTCTGCAACTCCGCCCCGCAGCCGCCGCCGACCGTCCCGCTGCCGAGGACATCGCCCGGATACAGCCACCGGCTGCGGCTCGCATACACGATCATCGCCTCGAATGAATGCTGCACGGTGCCATAGCGACCGTCCGTCCATTTCTCGCCATTCACGAACGCCCGCATCCCCAGCGCCCCCAGATCAGGTATTTCATCCGGCGTCACCAGAAATGGCCCCATCGAGCTGGCGAAATCTTTGCCCGGGCTTGGCCCCATGTTGATTGGCATCGCCTTGGTCTGCCTCATGCGCGCCGACAGATCATTCAGCGTGGCATACCCCGCGATCGCCGCCTTCGCCGTCTCGAGCGTCGCGTTGCGGATCGGCTTGCCGATGATGCACGCCATCTCGCATTCATAATCCATCTTCTGCTCGTCCGGCGGGAAATACGCCGTCATGCCATGGCCGATCAGGCTCGTCGCGTTTGAGTTGTAGTACGCCGGAATCTCGTACCACTCCGGCACCACGAAATCGAACCCGCGCTGCTTGCGCATCGTCTTCACATGCTGCTCAAACGCGTAGAAATCCAGGAACTGGCTCGGCCGCAACACGCACGGGCCGAAGTGATAATTCTCCGGCGCGACGCCGTTCTGCCCGGAAAGCCCCTTGATCTCCCGACGCAGATCGGCCCATTCATCCCCCAAAGCAACTGATGCAGCCAGGATGCCCGCATACTCGGCCGAGCGAATGTCCCGATGCCGCGATGCGCGATCCGTGATATCCACAATGCGATTGTCGATGCACACGCCGAGGCGGGCCTTCACAGGGATGCGCCGGGCAAGGTCGGCGGCGCGCTCGTCGTGCGTGGTGTAAAACTGGCAGAGTTTCATGGTGCTCCTTTTTGCTCAGAGTCCTGTAAGTATCGCCGGAAAGCCCCCATTCGACAAAACCCCTCGCGCTTTGGGTGCCGCATCGGATATCCTAATAGTACAGAAGAGAGGTCCTTCGTGGAGCTGTCGCCGCCGAGTCAAACCGCCCAATCCACGACCGGCACCTACATCCTCGACGGCCTGCGAAGCCCCGCCAATCAAACCGTCTGGAATCTCTACGTCGACCGCTACCGCCCCATGCTCATTGCCTTCGGTCGGAAGCTGAATCTCTCCGAGACCGATGCCGAAGACGTCGCCCAGCAAACGCTGATCGAGTTCTGCAATTCTTATCGAGACGGCAAGTACGACCGCGAGAAGGGCCGTCTGCGCGACTGGCTCTTCGGCATCTCCCGCAATCAGATCCACAACTTCCAGCGCCGCCGTCGCGACCGCGAAGTGCAGGCCCCTCACGCCGCCACCGATGGAACCGATTTCTTCGCCATGCAGTCCGACGACGATCACCTGCGAACCGCCTGGGAAACCCAGTGGCAGGACAGCGTCCTTCGCCAATCCCTCGCCCAGGTCCGCGAAGAAGTCCAATCCGCGACCTACGAAGCCTTCGACCTCTTTGCCCTGCAAGATTGGCCCGCCGCCAAGGTCGCCGAAAAGCTCGGCATCACCGAAAACGCCGTCTTCGGGGCCAAACGCCGCATCCTCCGCCGCCTGCGCGAGATTTCCACCTACTGGGAAAGCGAATGGTGAGGCAGATTCAGGCCGGGAGGCGCCAATGAACGTTGACACCATGAACCGTTGCCCCACCGAGGAAGAGTTGGAGCGTCTCGCCAACTCGCAGGAAGCGCCGTCGCACGCCCCCGCGATCAGCGACCACGTCGCTGCCTGCCCGCGCTGCCGCGCCTGGCTTGACGACGCCCGTGCCGATGAAGACCTGCTGGGAAATCTGCGCGGCGTCCTCACCGGCCACGCCTCCAGCGCCGACTGGAAGGGGTTTGCGTCTCCCGCATCCTCACCGCGCCTTCCAGAACGCATCGGCTCCTACCGAATCCTCTCACGCCTCGGCGAAGGCGGCATGGGCGTGGTCCTCGAAGCCGAGCAGGATTTTCCCAAACGAACCGTCGCCATCAAGCTCATCCGCCCCGGCCGTCGCTATGACGCCCAGGCCATCCGCCTCTTCGAACGCGAAGTCCGCGCCCTCGCCCGACTCAAACACCCGGCCATCGCCGCCATCTTCGACGCCGGCCACACCGACGCAGGCGACCCCTATCTCGTTATGGAGCGCGTGCAGGGAGAGGAACTCTCACGCTTCCTGACGCGCACGAACCCGCCGCTTCGCGAACGAATCGCCCTGTTTCGCCAAATCTGCGACGGCGTCGTCGCGGCCCACCAGCGCGGCGTCATCCACCGCGACTTAAAACCGGGAAATATCCTTGTCGAATCAAGCGGCATCGCCTCCGTCAAGATTCTCGACTTCGGCCTTGCCCGAGTGGCCGACCCCGATTCCTCGGAAGCGTCGCTCCACACGCAGGAAGGAAGCGTGCGCGGAACCCTCGCCTACATGAGCCCCGAACAGGCGTCGGGGCGGTCGGACGAAGTCGACGTCCGCTCGGATGTCTATTCACTCGGCGTCGTGCTCTATGAAATCCTGACCGGTTCACTGCCTTACACCGTCGATCGCAACCGCCCGCATGACGCCGTGCACGCCATCCGCGAGACACCGCCACGACCGCTGGCGAAGCAAAACTCCGCGATCAGCTCTGACCTTCAGACGATCTGCCTGAAAGCGCTGGAGAAGGAGCCGCACCGGCGATACCAAAGCGTCGCCGCGCTCGCCGACGATCTCGACCGGCTCACCCGCGACGAGCCGATCCTTGCGCGCGCGCCATCCACCACCTATTACCTTCGCAAGTTTATCGCCCGCCACACACTCGCGGTCTGCTTCGCCGCGGCCATGCTCTTCACCCTCGCCGGTTTCGGGGCATGGATGAACGTGCTCTATCGCCGCGCCGATGTGCAGCGCGAGGAGGCCGTCGCCGCCAAGACCGCCGCCGATTCCAAGGCCCGCACCGCCGCCGAGGTGCAGCGCTTCCTCGAAGCCATGCTGTCATCCTCCAATCCCGAAGCCGCCAAGGGCCGCGACATCTCCATCCTCCGCGAACTCCTCGACTCCGCCGCCGCCCGCGTGCGCACCGATCTCAACAACCAGCCCGAGGCCGCCGCTTCCGTCGAACGCGCCATCGGCAACACCTACCTCAGCCTCGGCCTCGTCGAACTTGCCGATCTCCACCTCAAGAATGCCCTCGCCCTGCGCCGCCATCTCTTTGGTAAGTCGAACGGCGCAGTCGCCGAGAGTCTGAACGACCTTGGCGTCCTGTATCGTCGGCAGAAAAACAACGCGGAATCCGAAAAGCACCTCACCGCCGCGCTCGACATTCGCCGCGCCGCCTTCGGTGAAGATTCCGACGAATTCGCCGAAAGCACCAACAACCTCGGCGCGCTCCGCATTCAACAGGGCCGCCGTGCCGAAGGCGAAGACATGATCCGCCGCGCCCTTGAGCTTCAACAACGACACACCGGCGACAAAGATCCCGAATTGGCCTTCGGACTTCAAAACCTCGCCACGGTCCTTCTTTATGGCGGCAAACTCGATGAAGCCGAAGCCGCCCTTCGACGCGCCATCGCCATTCGCAAGGAGGCATTTGGCGACGTCGACCCGCGCCTGCCGACGCTTCTCACCAGCCTTGCCCACATTTCGATTCACTACAAAGGCGACAAACCCGCCGGCGAAACGCTTCTGCGCGAAGCCGTCGACATCAGCCGCAAGATCATGGGGCCCGATCATCCCGACGCTGCCGATGCCCTTGGCGCGCTGGGCTACTGCCTCGAAAGCCGCCGCGCGGATGAGGAAGCCGCGTCGATCTTCCTTGAAGCGGCGCGTTTGCAGGAGCGCCGTGCGCCGGCCGATGACACCGATCTCTTGTCGTATCGTTCCGGCGCGGTACGCGCCCTCGTCCGCCTGGGTCGCTACGCCGATGCACTCCCCATTCTCGAAACCAACCTAAGCCAAATGCAGTCCCATCGGAACATCTCGCGTAAAGCCCTCGAAGAGTCCGTGCAACTTCGCGCGACCATCGCTGAACACCTCGGCGACAAACCCCGCTCCGAATACTGGCGTCAAACGCTCTTGTCCGATCCGCCCCCGTAAACGCAAACGGCCCACGAGAAACCTCGTGAGCCGTCTGGTTCATTCAAATCAGAGCACAAAGGCGCAAGCCTTGTGGCATGTCTGTGGAGCGATTGAATCCGAAGACCAATTCGCTATCCGAATCAAATCAGCCGCCGCAACCGCCGCCGCTGAATGCCGCCGCCATGCGCTTGGCGCACTCATCCGGCGCGACATCTTCCTTGTGCGTGGCGATGGACCACGTGTGGCCGAACGGGTCGGTCAGCTTGCCGTAGCGATCGCCCCAGAACATATCCGTCAACGGCATCGTCGCCGTGGCACCGGCATCAACAGCTCGCTTATACGACGCATCGCAGTCGTTCACATAAAGGTGAATCGAGACAGGTGAGCCGCCGAGCGTCTTCGGTCCGACACAGCCGTAGTCCGGGAACTCATCGGCAATCATCACGATCGAATTGCCGATCTTCATTTCGGCGTGCATGACGGACTGGCCGTCCGGGCCGGGTATGCGCATCAGCTCTTCCGCGCCGAACGCCTTCTTGTAGAACTCAATCGCTTGCGACGCGCCTTTGGCAATCAGGTGCGCGGTGACGGACGTAAATCCGTCTGGAATCGGTTTTGCCATTTGTGTGTCTCCTGATGTCGAGTGCATCGCAAAGCCGGCGCCGACATCGCGCGTGGCGGCCGCGAGGTGAATAATCGCCATCCATGGACGTGAATAAGGGAGAGATGGGGGCGTTTCACAAACGCGGGTCCTTGCCCCATCATGTCTGTCAGCGTCGGCGGTCGGCCCGACTTCCCGAACGAATTGATTCTACCGCCGCCTTTTTTCGAACGCTAGGCCGCCTGCGGTGATCGTTTCGAGCCGGCCAGCGCGTAGAGGATAAGCCCGCCGATCAACCCGGCCACCGCCGAACCCAGCGTTCCAAACACCAGGATCATCGGCTCGGTGTCCTTGATCGCCACCGACACCGCGATTCCAACGAGGGCACAATCCCCGCCGACCAGCGCACCGCCAGCCATTGCCCCGGCCTTGCTCCGTGCCGCGACAGCGCCAAACCACGCGCCGACGACCAACGAAATCAACATCCCACCGGCGGCGAAGACGTTGGTCTTCACGAACTCGTTGAAATGCCCGGCGATCACCATGCCGATCTGCAGCACCGTGCCGACGACCGACGTAATCCCGAACCACTTGACGAACTCCTGCTGATTCATACTCGCTGCTCCTGTTATTCGTGCGAATGATCAATGACCGTGCGCCGAGAGAAGCTCACGCATCGGTCGCGAATCCAGAATCCGAATCGACTTGTCCGTGCTCGCCGTCGCCAGACGCGTGCCATCCTTGCTGAATGAAAGATGCCACACCCCGTCCGCGTTCGGCCGCAACGCCGCGACCGAAACGCCATGTTCGACGTCGAGGATCACACACCGGTTGCCGCCCGTCGCGACGCGCGTGCCATCCGGACTGAACGCCACGCGATAGACGTTGTCATCACCACGGTACAGAACGCGAATCTCCTCCCCGCTTCGCGCGTCCCATAGGCGCACCGTGCCATCCGCCGAACCCGACGCGATCTTGGTTCCATCCGGGCTGAACACGGCCGATTCAATGTTCCCCTCGTGCCCGCGCATCGTCGCAATCGGTTGCCCGGTCGCGGCGTCCCACGTTCGAACCGTTTTATCCGCGCAGCTCGCCGCAATCATCGACCCATCGGGACAGATCGCCACGCTTTGCACCTTGCCCTCGGGCCCGTCCAGTTTGAATCGGACCGATTCCGTTTCCACATCCCACACCGCGACGTTCTTTCCCTGTGCCGCCGCCGCGATCTTGCCGTCGGCACTGAGTGCCGCGTGATAAACACCCGACTCATTCTTCAGCGCCTTGACCTGCTTCTGCGTCGCCGTGTCCCAAATGCGAAGAAACGTGTCATACGAACACGACATCAGGCGCGTTCCGTCTGCGCTCAGGCTCAGCGTGTTCGCCGATTGGCCGTCATGCCCATTCCAATTGGCGATCTGCTCACCCGTCGTCGTGTCCCAGATGGAAATCGTCCCGTCATATCCGCACGTGAAGAGCCGCTTCCCATCCGGGCTGAACAGCGCCGCATAGCACGCCGCTGATTGCACCACCTTGAGCCCGCCGTAATGCGCAAACGACGCATCCCACACCCGCACCGTGCCATCCAACGATGACGATATCAAACGATCGCCCTTCGGCGTCCAGCACACGGTTCGCACATCCTGCGCGTGCCCGCGAAGCGCGGAAACTTCCTTCCATGTCGCCACGTCCCAAATCCGTACGCTTTCATCCCCACCCGCCGTCGCCAGCCGCTTGCCGTCCGGGCTGAAGCGCACGCCGTTCACATAATCGATATGCCCTCGCAACGTTGCCACCGGCTCCAGGGTCGCCGCCTTCCACACCCGCGCCGTCCGATCCTTGGAACCAGCCACAATGAATTCTCCATCGGGGCTGACGCAAAGCGCATCGATCGCGCTGTACAACCCTTCCTCGGGAATCGTCACGCTCCGTGGCGTGCCGGATTCTTCGCTGGTCAGATCCCATGAAAAGACGGTCGAATCCCACGTACCCGCGAACATCGTGTTGCCATCGGGCGACCACGCAATCGAACTGATCGGCTTCACGCCGCCATTCCGCAGCACACGTTTCGCCTTTGGCTCCCCCGGTGCGCCCGTGCTCCACAGGTGAACCTGCCCCTCGATCACCACACTTGGCGTCGTCGAGTGCAAAACATAAGAGCACGACGCGACCTGCGACCCATCCGGGCTAAACGCCACGCAAGGCACCGGGTTCTTATGCCCCTTGTACGTCGCCAGTAACTCACCGCTGCTTGCCACCCACAACCGCGCCGTCTTGTCTTGCGAGGACGATGCAACCAGTTCGCCATCGGGGCTGAATGCGACGGTGAACAACGGGGCCGAGTGACCACGGAGTGTGGCGATTTCGCTGCCCGTGGCCGCGTCCCAGATCTTCACCAGCGCGTCGTTGCCGCCGGTGGCAATGCGCGTTCCGTCCGGGCTCACCGCCACCGTCATGAGCCCTTCCTTGTTCGCCTCAATCGTGCGCAGAGAATCGTCGAGCAGCGAACTCAGGTGCCGCCATTCCCAATTTCGCATCGGCTCCGGCGCCGACAGAATCCATCGCCGCGCCTCGGCCAGCTCATTCAACCGAAACGACGTCTCGGCCGCCGCAAGATGCGCGGCGTATGACTCCACCTGTTCCGGAGAGGCCGGTGCCGCCGCCTGTTTCCCCTTGGTCGCAAAGTGCTCCTGCAGTTTCTGAATCGTCCACTCATTGCCGACTTCGAAGAACGCCAGCATCTTCTGCGACTCTTCATCGTCGCCGTAGCCCATCCCCGTCACGCTGACCCGCGTGCGATTCTCCCCAACCGGCTCAAACCGAATCACCGACCATGCATTCTTGATCGAATCCTTGAATGGAAATCCTTCGGGCGGCTTCCCTACCTTGATCGAAAACACGCGCTCCGGCTCAAGCGACAGGACAATATTCTCAATCGTCCCCGGATCGCCGATCACACCGTCCTTTTTGTAATGCGTCAGCATCCGCCCGCCCGGCCGCAGATCGATCTCGGCGTGCGCCACCATCCACGACTCCATGCCCTCCTTGGTCGTCATGGCCTTCCACACGTCGGCGACCGGCGCATCGATGACCCCCTCCTGCCGCAAATAATCCTTGCCGCGCTCGGTGCTCACCGTCGACGTCAGCTTGTCATACACACTGTTCAGGAAGATCGGGTTGTTCTTCAGGAAATACTTGAACGCTTCATCCCACTCCTTGTCACCAACTTTCCATCCGATGCAGTTCAATCGCAGCTTCGTCGTTTTGGAGTCGATCCTCTCAAAGTAATACGCACCCCATGTCCCGCCCTTCTGCACATTTGGAAACTGCGGTGGCGCACTGCCGCTCGTCGACAGCATCTCCATCGGCACGTACGACATGACCTTGTTCGGTGAACCCGGCCAGAACGAGTACTTCCCGCCCGGCTTCAGTTCCACCTCCGGCGTCTGCCCTCCCAAGCGTTTCAGCCCCTTGCTCGTCGCTAGATGCGTCCACACCTTTTCGATCGGCGCGGGAATCGTCATCTCGAAATCCTGCCGACGCTCCGGCTTCGAATAGGAGTACACCGTCACATGCTTGTCCGTCCAGGTCTTGTCCGGCTTGATCAACTCCGATGGATCCTCGTCGCCGGATTCTTTGATCTTCTCCTTCAGTTGCCCGAGCACCATCCCCCACGCCTTGTCAAAATAGGCGTACCCCTCGTCCCAGTCCTTCCCATCCTTCCAGCCTGCATGCCAGAAACGAACGCGCGTCTTCCCCGGCCCTGCATCGTCGAATCGCAAGACCACATGCGTCTTCACCTTCGCCTTCCGGAGGCTCATCACTGCCGGGGGAAACGACCACTCAAACGAAACCATTTCCATCGGGATGTACGAGAGCACCTTGCACCCCTCACTCCCGCGATAACCCGCCTCGTCCGGTTCCTTCATTCCCATGTACAACTCATACGGGCCGCCGATCTTCAGCTCGATCTTGCAGTCCGGCGAGAAGAACGACTTGATGCCCTCCTCGGACGTCCATGCGTGCCACACCTTCGCCCGCGGCGCATCGACGACCACCTCTTTCGCAAGAACGCGTTCACCCTTCTTCTTCGACTTGTTCGGCTCATCCGCCCGCAATCCTGCGACCACCACGGACAAACCCAACGCCATCATCACCAACATTCTCTTCCGCAACATCGCTCTGTCCTTTCTGACTCACCGATCACGCCCGGTCAGGGGCCTTCATCAATCGTGCGAAATAATCCTTGAGCATTTCCACCGACGAATCGAACGGCTCGATGCTCTTCGCCGTCCGCGCCTGCATCACGCCGCCCTCCATGGTCGTCAACACAAACGTCGCCAGCTTGTCCCGATTCACATCCCCCGGCAGCCGCGCGCCCGCATCCTCCAGGCACTGTCTCACCGCCAGCCGCCAGTTCTCAAAATTCTCAAAGAGCTTCTGCCGCGCCGAGGGCAGATGATTTCCCACCTCCAGCGCCAGGTTCCCGATCGGGCAGCCATACGTGTAGTCCGTCATGATCAGGAACTGCCGATACCCCCCGAGCAGCGCCCACACGCGCTCGATCGGATCGGTCACGTCCTTCCACAACGGCTCCAACAACACCGGCTGCATCATGGCTTTGTAGAGCTCCAATACCGCGATCAGCAGCTCCTCCTTGCTCTTGAAGAAGTGGTACAGGCTTCCGCTGTTGGCCTCCGCCTTCTTCAAAATGTCCGCCAACGACGCACCCGCGAACCCGTGCTCGTAGAACAGCTCCCGGGCCGCATTCACGATCCGATCTCGCGTGGTGTTGCTCTCAGACATTCTTAGTTGATCGCTCAAGTAAGTAGCCTACCAAGAATAAACGCCCCGCGTCAACCCTATTCACACAGAAAATGACGAAAATGAGTTATCGGGCATTGGCCGATCCCAATGATCCGACGGCCCAAGCGATAAGCCGGCAAGGGAAAAGAAGATGGACGAACGATTCCCGATGCCGCAAAGATGACGTGCCGCATCGCCTCTCGAACGAACGTGGATACAAGGACGCAATCGCCAAACTCGAAAGGAACCCCATGGATATCCTCCTCCCCCTCTGGCTGCCCATTCTCCTCTCGGCCGCCATCGTCTGGATTGTCTCCGCAATCGTCTGGATGGCCCTGCCCCACCACAAGCGCGACTACATCGGCCTCGCCGACGAAGATGGCTTCATGGACTACATCCGCAAAAGCGGCATCAAGCCGGGCAACTACGCCTTTCCTGACTGCCACAAGCCCGGAGCGATGAAATCGGAGAAGGTGCAAAAGTCATGGGTGGAAGGCCCGGTCGGCCACGTCAGCGTCTGGCGCACGCCGCTCACCATGGGCGACAAGATGGTCGGCACCTTCATTGTCTACCTCGTCGTGAGCACCCTCATCGCCTACCTCACGCGCGTCGCCATCCCCGGCGCGGCTTCCTTCGCCAATGTCTTCCAGGTCGCGGCCACCGCCGGCATCCTTGCTTACTGCTTCTCCCACGTCCCGAACGCCATCTGGTGGGGCTCGTACAGGCGCACCATCATTGCCAACATCATCGACGGCATCGTCTACGGCTGCATCACAGGCGCGATCTTCGCATGGCGCTGGCCGCACTGACGCCGCGTCTCCTGTGTGCCAGGAGAATCCAACTGTTGCAACGTATTCTTAGAACACGAGCCGGATCTAATCGCGAATTGAGCGCTCATGAACGATTCGGAGGATGCCGACAGTGGGCGTCGCGGGCCTTCGGCTACAGCCGGAAGACGTTCTGAACAATGATGTTCACCGCGTTGATCAGCACGTTATTGACGAGCAACTGCAATTGAAAATTGAGGGCCCCGATCGGATCGGGGTAGCAGCCCGTCGCCTGAAAGAGCGGCATCGACGCCACCGCAAGGCCGATCCACTTTGCCGGCCGGCCAAGCAGCACCTTCGCGAGCCGAATGTTTCGAGCATCCCTGGCCATGCAGCAGGCTCCTCACGCCACGCCGAAAATCGTGTTGAACACAATCGACGTGACCGTCTGAATGATAATGCCCGCCGTAAACACGACATTCTCCGCGAACACCTGCTGAATGCCCCCCTCCGGCAGGCAGCCCACCGACTGATACAGGAAAAAGAACGGCAGAAGCCGTCCCCACTTCAGCAGTCGATGTCCGGGCGCGTGGCGTCTCACGGCGATCCTCCCAAATGGCAATGATCGGTGCGGAACCCGGAGGTCCCGCCCGATCAGCCTTGAGTTTACATGCTAATGAGATCGGCAGGCCTATGCCAGCAAGTTGTGCAGATTGTCGAAGACCGCCTGGACGACGGGCTGCGACGTGCTGCTGCTGCCTGCGTTGGACAATGCCTGGAAGAACGCCGTGACGAACGAACTGACCAGACCGATGATCGAAGTCTGAAGTCCCGTCAGGACCGTATCGCGGGCTGATTGATCGCAACCGTTGAATTGCAATGCCACGCCGCCGACGAGGACGGGCAACCAGAGCTTGCTGGTCATCATGCGAACAAGGGCGGAACGCTTCATGGAGTCACTCCTTGGGAGGCGGCGAGGGACTACCCCTCCAACCGTCCTACACATCGGACCGTCCCCTAGTTGCGGTTTAGCTATGCGTTACCGGGGTTTTTCCTCAGTTCCCCCGACCGATAATCGCTGAATTCGTTGCCCGAGCAGGCAGGTCACTTCGTACGGAATCGTACCCAGCCGGTCAGCAATGGCCGCCACGCTGTTTGGCTGGCCGGGATCCTCATCGATCAGCACCACCTCAGCGCCCGCCCCCACGTTCGCAACATCCGTCAGATCGATCGCCATCTGATCCATGCTCACCCGTCCGATGACCGGCGCGTGCCCGCCATTGACCCGCACCATCGCCGCGTTCGATAGCGCCCGCACATAGCCATCGAAATACCCGACCGGCACAATCCCCATGCGCGTCGGCCGCGTCGTCGTGAACGTCTTGCCATAGCCCACGCAATGCCCCGCGGGCAACTCCTTCACCATCGATACGTGCGACACCAGCCGCAGGATGGGCCGCAGGTCGACCATCGCCGCCATGTGCTTGCCCGGCCAGTAGCCATACATCGCCAGGCCCGGCCGCACCATGTCGAAGTGTGCATCGGGCAGGGTGATAGTCGCCGCGCTGTTGGCGATGTGCCGAATCACGCCGCGCGGCAGATGATCCGACAGGCGAGCCAGCGTCTCCTTGAACACGGCAAGCTGCGATGCAACAAGATCGGTCAACTCAAAGTCCGCCGTGGCAAAATGCGAATAAACTCCCGCGAGCCGCAAAGTCGCCGCGCCGCGAATCTGCTTCACCAGTTCCACCGCATCCGCCGGCATCGCACCCATGCGCCCCATGCCGGTGTCAATCTTGAGATGCACGTCAATCGGCTGTGACGATTTCGCCCGCGACAACCGCTCGATCACGGTCGCGTCGGCCGCCGTCGCCGTCAGCCGATGCCGCACGATCGCCTCGACCCGCTCACCGCGCTCGGCCTCATCAGCCACCGCCAGCACATTACCCAGCACCAGGATCGGCCGCGTCCACCCGACCTGCCGAAGCTCGACCGCCTCGGGCACCGTCGCCACGGCCGCCATCTCCGCACCAGCCGCATGCAGCGCCGGCGCGACCACCCGCACGCCATGCCCATAGGCATCAGCCTTCAGCGGCGCACAAAACGCCACCCCCGGCGCAAGCCGCGCCCGCAAGGCACGGTAATTGTGCACCAGCCGGTCGGTGAAGATTTGAGCAACAAGGTCGCTTCGCATGGCCGCCCTATGGTAATCGGCAGGGAGCACCCGCAATGACAAATCGCTGCCGGCGCTGCAAAAACCGAATCGCACCGACCACGACCAGTGCAGCGGCCAGTATCTGATAGGTCCCGACGAACCCGATACGCGGCGTGTCGCGCAACGGTTCGTGGGCGATTCGAAAGAGCCCGTAGGCAATCATGAACAGGTGAAAGTGCTGATCGCGAAAGAGCCCCGCCCGTGCGAGCACCGCCAGAACGACAGCCGCGATGATGTTGAAACCCGCCTCGATCAGTGGCGCAGGAAGTCGATGCACGCCGGCCGCGTCGGCGATGCTGTACCACGCCGGTTCGCAGGTGCGGCCCGCACAGCAGCCGTTCAGAAAGCAGCCGATCCGCCCGATCGCCAGACCGATCGGCACCGCGAACGCGAAACCGTCACCGGTGGGGGAGCGATGCCCGGCCGCCCGCTTGCCCAATTCAACCCCGACATATCCACCAAGCAACCCGCCGATCACCGTGCGGCCGACCAAGGCCTGCCCCCAGAAATCCGCCTTGCCAATGTGGTATGGAAGCTCACAAAGGAGGTATCCGAGTTTCGCGCCAACGACCGCACCGATCAGACCGCCGACGAAGATGATCGGCGAAAGCGCCCGCGCGGCCCGGTTGCGCCGCCACAGCATGGCGGACACAGCGATACCGGCGATCATAAGCAGGCCGTAGGACAAGCCCATTATCTCGTCACGTTGTTTTGTTTAGGAATTGCGAAGTTCTGGCCTAATGTGATACTACCTTGACAACCTCAAACCATGGAACGAATCCCCAACTACGAGATGTGTATGAAGGGACATAATCGAAGAGCCCGTCTGGAACGCCTCCATACGCCGCACTCTGATACCCAATCGCTCGAACATGTGGTTGAGACCAGCCCCAGTCGGTTGGTTCTTTCACACCCCAAGTCATTTGCCATCGCAAAGTTTCCGGTTCCGCTAGAGGTTTTCCATCCACTTCAGTAATGCGTAGAAACGTTCCTCCGTCTTTCGAACGACCTATCTCGCTTGCCTCTACAACGGAACCCGAAACTGTGATTATCTTTCCGAAAGGAACTCCCAATGGCCCGATTATCTTGATATCTCTATCGATCTGGTTGCACTGAATCGTCCGTTCGCTGGGCGCACACCCGGCAGTAGCAATGCACGCGGCAATGGATATTACAATTCCTAATCGAACCATCGTCGCCTCCTAACTTCGCATCGCATAGTGCCGGCAAAACGACTCAAGCTTGCCGCCCTCACCGATGACGTGCACGCAGCATCGGTCGATCCGATCCTGATCGTAGGTCCACACATCCATGAACGGTTTGATGAACAATCGAAACACGTGGTCCGGGCCGATCTCCATCGCCTTGAGGATGTGCCCCAGCTCTTCCGATTCGCAGCCGCAGCGGTGAAGGTCTTCAATGTTGAAATCGACTCGATCCTTCAAGAAGCCCTGCACCCTTGCAAAGTCGACGAAATGAGATACGGGAAGCCATTGGTCCCCCCGCCGCAGGACATACCCAATCGTGTGACAGTTCGGATCGCCGCATGGCAGCGGCGTGAAATCCTTCTCGCTGAGCAATCCGTGCGACTGCTCGATCAGCCCCAGCACCATGTCGGCCACGTTTAGCCGCGGCGCGCCGCCCAGTTGCACCAGGTGCGTACGCCCCGACGTGAACATCGGTTGAAACGTGATGCCGCGCACGCACGCATGTGAAAGGCCGAAACGCAGTGTGTCACCCAGATGCGCGAAATTGTCAGGCGTGACCGTCATCGCCAGCGTCGTTGGAATTCCGTATGCGCCCGTCCGCGCAATGGCCTCTTCGCGGAGTTGGCGAAAATCCGCACCGCGCAAGGCGACTTGCCCAGCCTCCTGCGGGCCGTCGAATTGCAGGTAAATCTCAAACCGCCGATGGGCCTTGTGCAGCGCCCCGAGCCGCTCCATGAAAGAGTCATCCTTGGCGAGCAGCACGCCATTGGTGTTAAGCAGCGTGTAACCGACTCGCTTGTCCGTGAGCACCCCTTCAAGCAACTCGAAAAACTGCGGGTGCAGCGTCGGCTCCCCGCCGGAGAGCTGCAAAATATCCAGCGGGCCCTTCCGCGCGATCACCGACTCCACACGCCCGCGAAACTCATCAAGCGGCAATGCCTTCGTCTCGGCCGCCGGAGCGAACGGACTTTCCGCATAACACGTCGGGCATTTGAGGTTGCAGGTCTCGACGATTTCGATCAGAGCGATGCACGTCGCCGACTTCTCCACGATCGTGTCGCTGTGTCCCGGCGTTGTCTGGCAGGCGCACCCCGCCCCGCACGATTCGTAATAGAAGCGGCGGTCGGAGTTGATCAGCACGGAGAAGGGCCCATGCTCGGGGCAGGCCTTCTTCAGAAACACGCGGTTGTCCGACTCGACTACGTCCGCATCGATCTGCCGCTTGCAAACCGGGCAGAGACTCGTCGTCTGCTTGATCAGGCGGTCAGTCGCAGGGACGAGAGAGATCATGCGTCACCTAAAAAACGGCTATTAACCCGAGATTGCCATCACCGCGCACGGACCTGCGCCAATTGCGATCTGTACAAAGAAAAGTCCGATGGTGCAGCACGGTACAAACCATGGCGAATGAATGGTCTTGCCTTGAGCATCCCATCGTCCATTCGTCACGGCAAGTCGTTTCGCAAGACTTCGGGCAAGAAACAAGCTTCCAATCAACCAGACGACTCCACCAATCAAAAGGAAAGGTAAAGCCGCCCCTGCGGTCGCAATGGTAAGCCCCTGCATTATTAAGAACACCGCGGGGAATGCCATCAATGAAAAAACTGCCTCGCCAACACCGATGGGCTTGATTGCATTCTCATGCTGCGCCTTGCGTATCGCGTCCGGGTCAAACGTGTTTCCACACTCCGGGCAGCGATTCTCCAACAATCCGGTCAGGTTGTAGCTGCACGTGGGGCAATAGAGTGCGTCTTCAATGGCGTCCAATTCTCATACTCCCGACCAAATTCGATTAGAAGATAATACGCCGACTCGTTCGAGTTTTCGCCATCCAAATCTGAATCACGGTTTCCGCCCTAAACACCGCGCATCCCACGACTTGCCGCAATCGGACCCGGCGCTGAAACGGCGAGCAAGACTGATAGGTGCAAGAGAAAAGAAGAAGGGAGTGCGCCCCACGTTCACAATAAACCAAACCACCCATGTCGCGCCTCACGACCGAAACCTCAAGTCTCAAGCCTCAGGACTTACTTGCGGCCTTTTGCGGCCATCTGCGCTAACTTGCGGGGGTACGTTCTTTCACGCACTACCATCGGCGCATTCGACTCGCACCATCGAGATCAAGACGTCGCGTCCTCCCAAGCGGCCAACTCTGCATGTAAGCGGCGCATCAATCCGGCTACCATTCCCTTCCGCCGGGCCGATTGTTTGATGCAGCCGCCCAACCAAGTTCGAGCCGCCCTTGGGAACAGCCATGACGGAAACACCCCGCAACGCGACCGCCTCACGGGTGCAACGTCAATCCGAAGCCAATCGATCCGGGCATATCGTGGCGATTCTCTTTGTCGCACTGGCGCTTCGGCTCATTCACCTGGACAGTATTCGGCAGCATGCGTTCGTGGGGCTGCCCGAGATGGGACCGGATGCAGCATACAACCATCAGTGGGCGACAAATGCCCCGCCGGATTGCATCGCCTCGGCGCCGCGCAGCTATTACGTCTCACCGCTCTACCCCGAACTCCTGCGCGGACTGTATTCCCTGACCGGCCCGCAGCCGACGGCCGCGCGCCTGATTGCGGCGCTGCTCGGCGCTGTCACTCCAATCCTGATCTACCGAATCACGACGCGCCTGCACTCACGCGGTGCGGGCGTCATCGCCGGGCTTTGCGCTGCATGCTATTCCGCGTTCATCTTTCACGAAGGAACGCTGACCAAGGAAGCCATCCTGCCCTTTCTGACGGCGCTGGCACTGGATCGGCTCCTGGTCGCGGTGGAATCCGATGAACGGCCGTTTCGACACTACTTCGTGGCCGGCGCCGTTTTCGGGCTCCTTTGCCTGGTCCGCCCCAACTTGCTTCTCTTCGTCGCGCTCGTCGGTATTTGGCTTGTCGCTTCGCGCGGCATGGGAACGACCACTGCGCGAATTCGCAAGGCGGTTGTGTTGGGTGCGGGCGCCCTCGTGGCGATCAGCCCCGCGACGATTCGAAACGCGTGGTACGCGCATGATTTCATACTGATGAACTCGAGCGGCGGTCTTGTGTTCTGCGGCGGAAATGCCCGGACCAGCGACGGGCATTACCACGGAATGCCCGGGATTTCAGGAACGGTCCTCGGCGAACAGATCGACGCCAAGCGCATTGCCGAGCTGTCGACGGGGCGAAGCCTGAAGGACTCCGAGGTATCGACATTCTGGTATCGAAAGGGGCTTGAGGAAATACGCGCCGATTGGCCGAGGTGGTTCGGGTCCATGTGGCGAAAGTTCCAACTGGCGCTCAACGACCTGGAAATCCCACACGCAGAGCACTTCTATTTCGCGCGAACCTGGTCGGCGGCGCTGGGCCTACCACTGCCGACCTTTGGTTTCATCCTGCCGTTCGCAATCCTCGGGGCATTCACGTCCCGGCGCGAGTGGCCGCGTTCACTCGTGTTGAACCTGTTCGCGCTCTGTCTCGTCCTGACACTGTGCATGTTCTACGTATCGGATCGCTTTCGCCTTCCACTGGCGATCGTTGCGATTCCGTATGCGGCCTGTGGCGCGGCCTGGGTTTGGCAGGTGCTGAGAACGCGCCGGTGGCTTCACCTTGTCTGGGCAACCTGCCTGCTGGGTCTGTTGGCTGCGGGCACCTTTCAGTCGGTGGGATTGCCGGTGCGGACGGACTTTTCCGTTCCCCTCATCAACGCGGCCAACTATTTCCTTGACCATGATCGGCCGCAGGACGCGCTGCCCGTTCTTCGCCGGGTGGAAACGAACAACTGGCGTCGCGCGGAATTGTATGAATCGCTGGGCCGTTGCCTGATCCTGCTCGGCAATCCGTCGGACGCTTGCAAAGCCCTTGATCGAGCCATCGAAATGGGGCCCGGGCGATACCAGGGCTATTTTCTTCGGGGCCAGGCGCATTTGGAAATGGGGCAGACCGATGACGCCGTCACTGATTTTCAATCGTGCCTCGCAATCAAGCCACACGGGGCAGAGACGCACTATTACCTGGGAGCCCTTTACCGACGGCTGGGGAACTACGACTCAGCTCGCAATCATTTGACCAGCGCGCTGAACTTCCAGCCCGAGCTGATTCCCGCACATATCGAAATGGCCCGGGTGGAGTCACTGACCGGCAACCACGGGCGAGCGAAAGAAATCCTCGGCGATGCGTTGGCACGCTATCCGGCCGACCAGCGGCTTCGCGATGAGCTTGCGTCGCTTTCATCGACTCAGCCCGCACCATCACAACCGTAAGCACAGAGAGGTTGGCAATGGCGGGTTGCAAACAACCTACCGTGCCTGTGGGATGATGCGCGCGTGCGAGCATCATGAACGAATTGGGAATGCGTCGTGGATTAGAACCGAACCTTGCCGTCGTCGGACGGCGCGGCGTCCTCGGGGCGGGGCAGTTCGTTGAAGGGCTGGAGCAGAATCGTCGTGAACGACAGCGGCTCGGTCGGCGCTTTGCGGAGCAGCTCGGCCTTTTCCAGACCCGTGCGCACATCGCTCTTGGCCTGATCGACCGAAATGGAGAGCAGGGTATTCAGGCTTTCGGCCGCCTTCTTGGTGCCATCGACCGCGCTCATCGCCGGGTCCACCACCGAGTTCTTGACCGCCGAAACACCGAGAACCTTCGAGCCATTGCCCGCTTCCTGTCGCGGCCAGATGCCGATCGCCACAAACAGCGAAGCGGCCAGCGCGGGGAAGAGAATGCGCCCGATGGTTCGCCGGCGACTGGAGATCGATTCGGACGTTGCGGTCGACGGGATTCGAGCGGCAACCCTCGCGGCAAAATCGGAAGGAAGCGACGGAGTGGAGTCATCGCGGGCGATCATGTCGCCGACGGTGCGAAGCATCTGAACCTGCCGTCGGCATTCGGGGCACTGCAACAAGTGAGCATGCACTTCGGCCGTCAGGCTCGGCGAAAGT
This sequence comes from uncultured Planctomycetaceae bacterium, assembly GCA_964605185.1. Taxonomy (GTDB): domain Bacteria; phylum Planctomycetota; class Phycisphaerae; order UBA1845; family UTPLA1; genus JACRIM01. The sequence continues at coordinate 3,564 of CAZSBF010000030.1, read as the reverse complement.
TCGCCATCGACGAAACCGTCGTGAAGCTGTCGGATGTTTCTGCAGGTGAGTGGCATACTACAAACTCCGTCCTCAGGCGCTACCGCCCGCGGCGCCGAACCGGACATTGGTCCAATCCTCGCCAATGTGGCCTTCCAGGGTTTCCTTCAGTCGCGCCCGGGCTCGATGCAGGTGGCTCTTCACGGTGGCCGCCGGCATGCCCAGTACATCGCCGATTTCCTGGCAACTGAGCGACTCTTTATAAAAGAGTAATACCGTCGCGCGTTGCGGCGGTGTCAGTTGATCCACATTTTCCCAGATTGTTTTTTGCAGACGCCGGGCTTCATCGGTATTGGCCACGCCGTCGGCCACGCTGTCCCGGGCGTCATCGGCCGAAAATGCGCTGAAATCCACGTCGCCGCTGTAGCTCTTGCGGCGGCGCATGCAGTTGAGGCTGAGGCGATAACCAATGGTGAAGAGCCAGGTGCTGAAGCGATAATTGAAATCGAAGGTTTTGAGCGAGCTGAAGGCGCGGAGGAAGGCATCCTGACAGATCTCCTCGGCGTCATCGCGACTTCGCACCAGCCGCCAGATAAATGCGTTGAGGCGATCCTGATGCGCGGCGATCAGCGAGTGCGCACTCGTGGCGCATCCCTTTTGGGCACGCTCGATCAGACGCCTTTCTTCCAGTGGCGTCAGTCGCCCGTCGCCGGCGGTTGGCTGGTCCATGGCTGTCATTACATTATACCTTGTTTCGGCGAGACGGCTGCAGGGATTCTATCGGTTGTTTAGGGGGGGAAATTTTCATAAGATGTTGCCATGGCCAAGGATACGAAAAAAGGGTCCGATCAACAGGCCCCCCGCCTGGCCAACAAAAAGGCCCGTTTTTCTTACGAGATTCTGGAGACCATCGAGGCCGGCATGGCCCTTATGGGTACCGAGGTTAAGAGCCTGCGGGCCGGAGATGCCAGCCTGAACGAGGCCTTTGCCCGCGTCCAGAACGGGCAGGTTCTGCTGATGAACTTCCAGATTCAGCCCTACAAGATGGGCACCCACGCCAACCACGACCCCAAACGCCCGAAGCAGTTATTGCTGCACAAGCGCGAGATCAAGAAGCTCTTTGCCAAGGTGCAGATCAAGGGGCAGACGCTGATCCCGCTGGCGGTCTACTTCAAGCGCGGCAAGGCAAAGGTGGAGTTGGCTCTGGCGCGCGGCAAGACGCATGGCGACAAGCGTCACGATGAACGGGCCAAGCAAGATAAGAAGGACATGTCACGAGCGCAGCGCCGCGGGGGATATTGAGTCGCGCGCACGTTGTCAGCGGGGGCGGTTATCCAATCGAGAACGGACGGGCAGCCCGCGAACGGCGTCGCGAATCCACGCGACAGACGCGATCGCTCCCATTGGGTCGTCGTGAAACACTGATTCGCTTTGCTGCACGACGAGCGCCACGCCGATCTCGTGCATGTCGCCGGTGGTCGGGCGGCAGAACGCGACGACGCCGGCAAGGTGAATGCTCGGCCGCTTGGCAACGGTAATTCGGATTTCGATGGGAACACCCTTCACGACCGGATGCGCGGCAAGCAGGCCGACACCGCGCTCGGAGATGTTTCGCGTGTGTCCGCCTTGGTGCTTCAATCCGCCATCGAGTCCGGTATAGGACCAGAACTCGCAGGCAATGCGAAAGGGCCGGCGCCACTTGTCGCGGCGGCATTTCCAGTCTTTGCTTTCCGCGGCAAGGCCGACCTGCCACTGCATGGAAGCGTGGTCCAGCTCATCGAGGAAGCGATCTACGGGTAATTCGGCGGCATCGCGATTCACGTTGGTGTATCCCGTCGTCGATTGCTGCGCGGCCGGCCCTACTCACGATGCAAACGGACTTAGCGGGAGATTCGGATGGAAAGGGCAGTCGCTTGATTCGCGTTCCTGGCCGTCCAATAAAGGGCGAAGCCACGCGCTATAACGAGGGAGTCCACAGTTCGGGAATCCGGGACGTTGGCAGGGCGAACACGCCCGTGAGCTGGATGGCCACGGAGACGGCGATCAGCGCGAGGGCAATTCGCGAGGGGCGTGTGGTCATCCCGAGCATGACAAGCAGCATCGCCGCAGCGAGGTAATCCATCGAAAAGCGGTGGCCGAACTGCCAGTAACCGGCGTTGAAATAATGCAGCAGCGGAACGAGCGTGGCGGCGATACTGATCGTCGCGTCTTTCACGGCGCGATCCTTCCAGCGGCGAACGAGGGCGACGATGCAATAGACCATTGCGGGCGTAGCGAGGAAGAAACTCATGCCGCGCGGGTCGAAGCCGATGGGGAGCAAACCCTTGGTGCGCAGCCACGGCGGCGCGAGGAAGAACCAGTAAAAATTGTGCGTGAAAAAGTGCGGATGAAACTGGCCGTACTGTTTCATCATATCGAGACCACTGCCGGTGAGGTTCATGCGGTGGTAGCCGAAGTCGAAGGGCGAGCCGAATCGTTCGGCGTTGTACCCACCGAGGATGAGCGCGGCGACGGCAGGTATCGCGGCAAGCTGCATGAGCGAGACGATCTTGCGATCGCGAAGGAACGGCAAGATGCAGAAGAGGCAACCGATGGCGGCGGTCGGCCGCGTAAGCAGCACGAGTGATACAAACAGGCCCACGTGAAGCGGGCGATTCTTGACGAAGAATTCCCGCAAGGCGAGAAGACTTCCAGTGAGCGCGAGGGCGTGAGCGAGGTGCCAATCGCCACCAACCTGCGAGACATGAAGCGTTGCCGTGCCGCAGGCAAAGAGGGCGTCGAAGGCGAGCCTCGCGCCGATGGAGGGCGCGGGACGCCCGATCACACGGCTGCACCGACATATCGCAGCGTCAAAGATGAGCACGTTTAGGACGCCGACGAGCCGACTGATGGTCTGGCAATCCACGGCAACGCCGAAGAGAGCGATGAAGGGCATCAGGAAGACGGCCGGGAGCGGTGGATAGGCGCAGTAGTAAACGTCCGGCGTCGAGGAGGGGATAAGTTCATTGACGTTGCCACCGGGGGGCACGGTGATGGCGATGCGACCGGCGAGAAAGGCGCGGGCGAGTTTCGGGAAATGGTCGAAATCGTGCGACGCGGGCCGAGGCATCGCCGGCGCGGCGAAGTAAACCACCAGCGAGCAGAGGCCCACGGCGAGGCGAACACGCCGCTCACGGCGTAGCGAATCGTCAGACGTGGTCGCAGGCATTAGAACGATTCGACCCGGCCCCCCACGTCATGTCAAGCAGGTTTGAGTATCAACGCGAACGGCCGCACAATGGCGGCATGGTTGATCAAGTCACCATCATCGGCACCGGACAGATGGCAACGGTCTGCGCGGTGATGCTCGCGGATCGCGGGATCCACGCGCGGATGTGGGGGCGGCGCGAAACGATTGAGGCCCTCAAGACTACGCGCGAAAACAAGACCTACCTGCCGGGCCTGCGGATTCCGGATCGTGTGTCATTCACGACGGAGGCGGAGGCGGCCTTCCGCGGAGCGGAGTTGATTGTCTCGGCGGTGCCATGCCAGTACATGCGCGAGGTGTGGGGAAGGATCGCAGGTGCTGCACCGCGCGACGTTCCG
>CAZSBF010000029.1:0-43979 GCA_964605185.1 uncultured Planctomycetaceae bacterium | reverse complement strand
ATAGCGTATGGGTCGGCATGTACTTCGACCAGGCGAGCTGGGATGGTAGCGACCTCTTTAGGCCGCATGGAAGTGGCTATGTCATTGCGACGGAGGCAGTCAAGGTGGCGATCGAGCGAGTCTCCCTAAAAAATGTATGTTTCACGCGTTTGACTGAGTTCGAGCGTACTTGGTCGACAGTTGATATCGCGCAATAAGGGACGAAAGCGGAAAAAGAGGACGAGAGTCGTTGTTATTTTGAGCGCCCTACGGGGGGGGGATTCGCGTGCAAGGATTATTTCCTCTGCCCCTACTGGGCAGTGAATGAGTGGGGACGATGTATACCACGGGTTGCGCTGCGCTCCACCCCCGCCGCGGCGGGCAGGCTGTGGCTACATTCCGCAGCCCCGATGAGGCTGGACCGAATTCTCGCGACGGCACCAGATCGGAAACACACACGGGCGCGGACAAGATGTCGGGGGAACGGATTGTCTCCATGGCGACTATTCGACCCGCTAAATGGGGTGCGAGATGGGAATCTCGCACCAACGCGTTCGTTGGTGAATAAAAAAGGTTGGTTGAGAACAACCCACCCTACGTTTTGGAACCCTGATACGGCGTGTCGGAAAACGTTTCACCTGAGGAAAACCCCCATCCCGGTGAAAAATAAACGATTCGGCAGTTGACTGACACCTGGGCCGCGCTAAAAGTAAGGTACAGCCGGACAGGATTCGCGAAGGTTCCTAACCCGCCCTTCGATCTCCTACCGCGGCACTCGATGGTCGCCATTCGCGGCCCGTTTCGCTCGGTAAATCCACCCCGGTCCCTCGCAAGGGAACAGGAGATCGAACTATGCAGGACGGATGTCCGCGCGCCGCAGAGCATTCTCACGGTCAATTCAGCTACAAGTTCCAACGCCTACGCGAGCAGCTTCGCACCGCCGTCACCACCGGCGAATTCTCCGGACGAATGCCCGGCGAACGCGAATTAGGCCGCCGATTCGGCGCCAACGCCAAGACCATCAACAAGGCACTCTGCGATCTGGCCAGCGAAGGCCTGGTCGTACGCCACATCGGTCGCGGCACCTACGTCATTGAACGAGAGAGCACCGCCGGCGTTGCATCGACCGGCCGGTTTCGAGCTATCGTGGATTCGGGGGCGGCGGAGTCATCGGTGACGGTGAATCTGCTTGATGACATTCGTGCGACCCTGGCCGGAGTAGGAAGGTTTCTCGAGTGTACGCCGATGCCAACGCTCGGCGCGCGGCAGACGCTGCTCGGCACATGGCCGGTGGTCTGGCGTCGCGAGACGAGCGGCGTGTTCCTTGTACCCAGTGAGCCACTAGAGAATCAGACCGGACGCCTCGATGAGGCGTCGATGTCGGAGATGCTCCGTCGGCAGATGCCGATGGTGATTGTCGGGGCGCTTTCCGGAGGGATGAAGAGTTGCGCGGTCGCGCCGGATTATTCAGACGCTGGTTTTCGATTGTGCGAGCATTTGGCACAGGCGGGTTGCGATGAAGTGGTCGTCGCGATGTCCGCGGAGACGCGTGAGGGACAGATCGTTGCGGCCGGCGCGGCTGCGGCGGCCAAGCGCTACAACATCGTGTGCAAGACCACCATTGGCGGTCTGCCCACCAACGGCCACGGCCATACCAGCGAGCAACCGCGTGGCATCATCTGTGTCGGACCGACCATGGTTCACCGCGTGATGGTGGATGCCTCGATTCGGCGAAAGTCGATGGAGGGAAGCGTGCTTCTGGCGGCCATGCTGGCGCCGGGGGATGACCTGGCCAAGACGGTGGGTATTCCGTACTACGACGTCTCACGAAAGACGATTTCGGACTGGGCCTCTCGGATCATGCTGGATGCCAAGCCGGGGCAACGACCGGTGGAAGTGATTATCCCCGGTGCGGTGCGCGTGCCGGAGATTTCGAGCGGATGCCGCGATGAGCTGCATTGTGATGCGGCGGGCATGGTCGAAATCACCCATTGATGAAACGCGGTCGGTGGGGCATAATAGTGTTCTCGCCGACCGCGCCGCCGGCTGCGGGCGATTACTCGTGGAGCATGGGACCGCTGATTTATGGGTGCGACCCTCGACGCCCTGCATCGTCTTCAAGAAGTTGAATTGCAAATCGCCGAGATCCGCGACGGGATCAATCGCAAGGCCCGCGCCGTCACGCGCCACCAGGCCAAGATCGCTGAAATCAACACAAAGATCGCCGCGCAACAGGCCGCCATCCGACATGATCAGATGGAGGCCGACCGGCTCGATCTCGACGTCAAGTCGCACGAGGCCGACATCGCCAAGCTTCGCGCGGCCCTAAACGTTTCCAAGACAAACAAAGAGTACTCCGCGGTTCTTACGCAGCTGAACACGAACAAGGCGGACAATGGCAAGGTCGAAGAGCGCGTCCTTACTATCCTGACTCAGATCGATGTCAAGAAAAAGGAAATGGCCGCGTTGCATGACGAACGCACGGCCGAGGAAGGCCGGCTGGCGGAGTCGCAGGCGGCGGTGAAAGCGGTGGAGGACGCATCCCGCGATCGGCTTAACCGGCTTCAGGCCGAGCGAGACGCGGCGTCGGCCGCGGTACCCAAGGCTGCCCTCGACATTTTCAATCGAATCAGCCAGAAGCTCGATGGTGAGGCGATGGCCCACGTCATCCGCACGAACCCGAAGCGAGCCGAGTTCGCGTGCAGCGGCTGCAACATGGCGATCAACATCGAGCAGGTTAACTCCATCATGTCGCGGGACGAAGCCGTCACCTGCAAGGTCTGCGGGCGCATCCTGTATCTCGACGAGCCGGCCGTTTCGCACTCGCGGTAACTCACGCCTTCTCTGCGATAGTCCCACCGAATACCCCCGGTCCATCCGCCGTGCTATGATTCGCCGTCCATGAGACTCACGATTCACATTGACGGCGGCTCGCGCGGCAATCCCGGACCTGCCGGATGCGGCGTGGCCATTGAGAATGAGAAGGGCGAGGCCATTTATGAGGCGGGGTACTTCCTCGGTCGGATGACCAACAACATGGCCGAATATACCGGGTTAGTGAAATCGCTTGAGGATGCGGCGAGCTGCGGGGCGACGGAATTGCAGATCTACTGCGACAGTGAATTGCTTGTGAAGCAAATCAACGGGGAGTACCGCGTCAAGAATGAGACGCTCAAGGATTACTTCGACAAAGCGATGACGGGTCTGCGGGGGATTGGTAAATGGAAGGTGACGCACGTCCGCCGGGAGGCCAACGCCCGGGCTGATGAACTCGCCAACATTGCCATGGACGCCGGCGAAGACATGATTGAGATTGACCGGCGGCCGAATCGCGTCAAAGCGACTGATTAGCAGCGGGGAACGAGAGCAACAAGGGACGGAATTCCATGCCTGAATTGACGCCGAGCGAAGTCGTTACGGCACTCGATAAATACATTATTGGTCAGGCGGCCGCCAAGCGCGCCGTGGCGGTGGCCATTCGTAATCGCTGGCGACGAATGCAGTTGCCGGAGGGAATGCGCGAGGACGTCGGCCCCAAGAATATTCTGATGATCGGCCCGACCGGCGTCGGCAAGACTGAGATTGCCCGGCGAATGGCTGCGCTGGTCAATGCACCGTTCCAAAAGGTGGAGGCGACGAAGTTCACCGAGGTTGGTTATGTCGGCCGCGATGTTGACTCGATGATTCGCGACCTCGTTGAATTAGCCGTGAACATGGTGCAGAAGGAGCAGACCGAGGTTGTCCGGCATAAAGCGGAAGAGCTTACCGAAGAGCGCATTCTCGACGAGCTTCTGCCGCATGGTTCGGAGAGCAGCGATGAGGATGCGGAATCGCGTCGCGCCCGAACGCGCGAGAAGCTGCGGACTCAGCTTCGGGCTGGTGAACTGGAGGATCGGCTTGTTGAGCTTCGCGTCGAACAGAAGGCCGCCCCGATGGGCATGTTTGCGACGACGCTCGGTCCCGATCAGATGGGGCCGGAGATTCAGGATCTGATGGAGCGGATCATGCCGAGCCAGCAGAAGGATCGGAAAGTCCCGATTCGCGAGGCCCGGGTCATCATTTTTGATCAGGAGTGCGACAAGCTGATCGACCGTGACAAGGTCAAGGACATGGCCGTGGCGCGAACGCAGAGCAGCGGGATCATCTTTGTTGACGAGATGGACAAGCTCTGCGGCGGGCGGCAGGCGAGCGGTCCTGATGTGAGCCGGCAGGGTGTGCAGCGCGATCTGCTTCCGATCATTGAAGGCACGACCGTCAACACGCGACACGGTCCAGTGAAGACCGATCACATTCTTTTCATCGCGGCTGGTGCGTTTCATATTGCCAAGCCCAGCGATTTGATGCCGGAGTTGCAGGGCCGATTGCCGATTCGCGTGGAGTTGGATGATCTCACCAAGGATGATTTCATTCGCATCCTTCGCGAGCCCCAGAATGCCCTGACCAAGCAACAGATTGCCCTCATGGGCACCGAGGGCGTGACCATTTCGTTTACCGATGATGCGATCGAAGAAATCGCGACCATCGCCAGTGACGTGAACCGCACCACCGAGAACATCGGTGCCCGCCGGTTGCATACCATCATGGAGAAGGTGATGGAGGATCTTTCCTTCGATGCTCCGTCCATGGGCGGGAAGAAAGTTACGATCGACGGCGGTTATGTTCGCAGTCGGCTGGCTGAAATCGTCAAGGATGAGGATTTGAGCAAGTTCATTCTCTAGCCGTGCAAGGCCGAAATCGCCTCCCCGTTTGGATTCCAAGACGCATTGAGGATATGATAGGGAGTGCGAATACCCCCTGTTTCCGGAACATTGTTGCCTGGAGGCTGAATCATGACTGCCCTCGCGCTTGCCATTGGTTTGCTTGCCTTAGGTGACTCACCTGCCGCTCCGAAGGCGACGGACGTCAAGTTCAATGCGCCGGACGGCGTTATTGTTGGTGCGGACTACTTCGAGCCGCTAAACAAATCGGGCAAGTCTCCGGTCGCCATTCTTATTCATATGCGTGGCGCGCACCCGGCGCACCGAAAGTCGTGGACTCCCCTCGTGCAGCCGCTGCTCGATTCCGGTTTTGCCGTTCTGGCGTATGACGTGCGCGGTTTCGGTGCGAGCATCGAACCGGCTGCGATGGATCTTCGCAATCGCCTCGGCAGGAACGATCCGACGTTGTTCCTCGACGCGTGGAAGGATGCTGCCGGGGCTGTCACCTTCCTTGAATCGCGTCCCGAGTGCGACACGAAGAACATCGTCGTGATTGGCGCGAGCAATGGATTCAGCATTGGGGTTGATTTTGCGACGCGCAATTCCAATGTGAAGACCCTGATCGGCCTTTCGCCATATCCGAAGAAGGATGGCCTGGAGACCAACGAACAGATCAAGTCGCTCAAAGATCGACGCATCCTTTTGATGGCGCCTCAGACGGAAGACGGCCGCATGCAGGAATTAGTTATCAGCTCCGGCGGAAAAGCCGACAAAGAAATGCTTCAGGGCGGGCCCGCGCAGCACGGGACTAATCTCTTTAATGAACCTAATCGCACGCGGGCGATCGAGCTTATCGTCAAGTTTCTTGGGCCCATCGTCGCACCGCCGACGGATAAACCCGCGACCAACCCGCAGCCCAAGAAGTAGCCGTCGCGCAGGCACCCCATGCTTCGAATCGGTACTGTTGAACTTGCCACGCCTTTCGTACAGGCCGCGCTCTCCGGCTATAGCGATGCGCCAATGCGTCTGCTGGCTCGTGAGTATGGCTGCCCCTACACGCTTAATGAAGTCGTGCTCGACAAGCTTGTTCTTTCGGGTGGCAAGAAGATGCGCCGGATGCTTGCCATTCCGGCGGAGGATCATCCCGTCGGCGGGCAGCTCATGGGGAGTGAGCCCGCGCAATTTGCCGAGGCAGCCGACGAGATGGTTGCCGTTGGCTATGACGTAATCGACATCAACTTTGGCTGCCCTGTGCGCAAGGTGCTTGGTCGATGTCGCGGCGGGTTTCTTCTTTCGGTGCCGGATACGGCACGCGAGATTGTTCGCGGTGTGGTGGATGCGGTAGCGGGTCGGCGGCCGGTCTCGGTCAAGATGCGGCGCGGCATGGACGATGACGATGTGAGTGAGCGCAACTTTTTCGCCGTGCTGGATTCGGCCTTGGAGGCCGGTGTGGCGGCGGTCACGGTTCACGGTCGCACGGTGAAGCAGCGTTACGTGGGCCCCAGCAATTGGGAATTCCTTGCACGCGTGAAGCGTCACGTTGGTGATCGCACCATCATTGGCAGCGGTGATCTTTTTTCGGCGGAGGACTGCGTGCGCATGCTCCGCGAGACGGGTGTCGATGGCTGTTCAATCGCCCGTGGCGCGATCGGCAATCCGTTCATTTTCCGAGAGGCCGAGTCGATCCTGCGAACCGGCGAGACGCCGCCTCCGCCGTCGCTGGGGCTCCAACGTCGGGCGCTGGAGCGGCATTTTGAGTTGATGGCATTGCATCATGGTGAGAAATTGGCCGCGCCGCTTCTTCGCAAGTTCGGCGTTCGCTACAGCGAAATGCACCCCTGCCATGCCGAGGTGAAGCGGGCGTTCCTCGCGGTGACGAACGCCGATGAGTGGCGGGCCATGCTCGATGAGTGGTATGGCGACGAATCGCGCTATCCGGCCGTTGAGCGACGCACGCGCCCTGAGGCGTTGATCGCCGCGGGGGCAAGCTGGTCCTGCGAGCCGGCGGAATCCTGATGGATTTTTTGACGCGCCTTTTCCTGGAAAGCCCTATTCGCCTGGGTGTTTTTTCGTTCCTGTTCCTTTCGATTGTGTTATTGATTCGCGGGCGTCTTTCGGAGAAGGCGGCGCGATGGTCGTTGCCAGCCACACTTGTTCTGATCCCCGCGCTCTTCGTAGTTCAACACGTCGTCGTGACGCAGCGCGAGCAGATCCGTGGTGAACTTGGGTCGTTCATTGCCGCGATCGAGACCCGAAACGAGGCGGCGTTTTCCGCGACGCTTTCTGGCGACTACGACAACGAAGGAATGAATCGCGGCGCGATGCTCGATTACATCAGCGGCCGGCTTGAGTCGATGCGCGTCTATGACACGCGAATTACAAACGATGATATTGAAATTAATGGAGACGCCGCCGAGATGGACCTGCTCGTCGCGGCAACGGTCAGCGTTCAGGGCGGAATTGGCGACCGACACATTGGCCGATGGCGAATCCGTTGGATTCACGAGCCTGACGGCTGGAAGATCGTGGGGATATCGCCAAGGATGATCGACATGGTTCAGATTGGATCACTGCGGGAACTTCGCGGAGTCGTTCCGTGATGACGGCGGCCTATTCCGTCAGAGTCCATGAACGTGATGCCAGCGATTGCATCCGCGCGGTATCGGTCAAATTGAATTGCAGCGGTGTTACGCAGACGTATCCATCGCGAACCAAGTGAATGTCCGTGTCTGCCGCATCGTCCCACTCGACGAAATCGCCGCTGAGCCAATAGTACTCTCGTCCGTTCGGGTCGATTCGTTTCTCAATCTTATCCATGGTAGGTCGCGTCGACTGGGGCGCGACGCGCACGCCGCGCGGCCATCCGGGCTTGAAGGTGGGGATGTTCACGTTGAAGACTTGCCGCCCCTCCGGTTTCATCACGATTATTTGGCGGATCACATCCGCGGCGATCCGCGCGGCACGCGCGTAGTCCATCTCGGGCTGCAACTGTAGCGACACGGAGATCGCCGGGCAGCCGAGGATCGCACCCTCCATCGCGCCGGCCACGGTCCCTGAATACAACACGTGAATGCCGGTGTTGAGCCCGGAGTTGATTCCGGACACGACGAGTTCGGGCGGCTGCGGAAGGAGCGAGTTCATCGCCAGCTTTACGCAATCGGCCGGTGAGCCTTCGACGCTGACGCCTTTGAAGCCGCCGGCCGTCTGCACCGTTCGCCAGATGACCGGATGTCGAATGGTGACGGCGTGCGATCCTCCGGACTTTGGGCTGTCCGGCGCGACGACGTCCACTTGGTGTTCGCGGGCGAGTTCGTGATAGATGGCGGCAAGACCCGGCGCGTGGATCGCGTCGTCATTGGTGAGGAGGATTCGCATGACGACGATTGTAGGGAGCGCGAAGCGCATCTACAATGTCGATTCGCTTGATTGCACAGGCATGGCCCCGCGTTCGCATTCATGAACTCGACACCCAACGTCATGGTTTCACCGTCGCGCCGACCGTTCGGCTTGTTTCGGCCGTCGCCGGGCGCGATCAGCATTTATCTCGTTATTGTGATCATGCTTATTACGGGCGCGACCTTTGGGCCGCTGCTCACCGCGAGCCTCGTGCATCCTGATGATCGCGCCTACCGAATGGAGATTTCCCGCCCGCTCATCTGGAACTGGTCCGAGGTTGGCTCGGTGTTTTCCCGCGCTCATTACCCGCCCGGCACCGGCGGCAGCTATCATCCGTTGGCGACCCTCTCGATGCTGCTCGATCATCGTCTTGCCGGCTTCACGCAGGCCCGCGTCTTTCAATACCATTTCACGAATCTCTGGCTGCACGCACTGAACGCCGCGATGTTGTTCCTGCTGCTTCGGCGCCTTTCCGCATCGTTCCTTTGGTCGTTTCTCCTGACACTTCTCGCATCACTGCACCCAACGGCGGTGGAAACGCTCGCGGGCATTTCGCAGCGGATGATGCTGCTGGGCACGTTTTTTTCGCTTCTTGCGATTCACAGCCACCTGACCGTGGCGGAGTCGTGCCGCGCGGGGAACCGGCCATACCTCGCATGGGCCGCGACATCGCTTTTCTATCTGGCGGCCGTGTTGAGCAAGGGCAGCTTTGTTGCCTTGCCGATTTTGCTATTGCTGCTGGACGTATGGCCGCTTCGACGCACGGGCCGCGGGCCGCTCTACGAAAAGCTGCCGATGTTCGTCATCGCACTCGCGGCATTCGCGATGCAGATTCGGCTTCAGATGCCGATTCCCGCGGTTCAGTCCGCTGACGCCGGCGCGGCCGAACTGATTGCCCGCAATTGGGGCTCCTTCCTCATTCGCATGGTCTGGCCGAGCGGCTTGTCGCCGATGTACCCAGTCTTCGAAGGACCGCGCGGATGGGCCGAGTTCACTGCGGCTGCGGCCTTTGCGACGATGCTGCTCGTTTCATGGCGAATTTATCGAGGACTGTTCGTCGGGTTGGCCGGCCTCGTGGTGCTTCTTGGCCCGTCGTTGATGAACATCCCGTTTAATCCGAACTTGATCGGGGATGGTCCGCTGTACGTCGCATTGATCGCGCCATTCATCGCGCTCGCGGCGGCGATTGCCTCTCGAAAGGCTACTGCGCGGACACCGATTGCGAGGATCGCCGCGCTTTGTGTCGCGGGGCTGGTCGCTTTCTCCGCCGTCACGACGTTCGGCCACACCTACGACTGGCACAGCCCGCGTACGCTTTATCAGCGCGTCGTTCGACAATACCCGACGTGGTCCAGGGCGCACGTTCGCCTTGTGGAGGCGTGCATCGCGGATAACGAACTCGATGCGGCGCTGATTCATGCGCAGAAGGCCGTTGAGATCGCGCCCAATGATCCTTCCACGCAGTTCTATCTCGGCACCGTCCTGCTCCTCAACGGCGACAGTCGCTGTGCGGAGGCCATCGGCCCGCTGCGCCGCGCCTTGATGACCAACTCGAGTTGGATCGAGTGCCTGCAGAACCTCGGCGTTGCGCTGGCACGCAGCGGCAAACTCGACGAAGCGCTGGTGAATCTTGAAAAGGCCCGCGATCTGGCGCCGAATTCCGTCGGAATCCGCATCGCGCTGGGCAATGCCTACTTGCAGGCAAAGCGGCCGGCGTCGGCGCGCAGTGAATTTCAGGAGGCGTTGCGGCTTCGCACCGACCCCGATATTCACCTTGGCCTTGCCGTGGCGTGGGCTGCGAACGACATGCCCGATATGGCGAGGCGCCACCTTGCCGCGGCGGTGAGGGAAGACGCTCGCATGGCCATCCGCGCGGCGCGGTACCCGGAGTTGCTTCGTCTTCGTGGTTCACCGGGCTTTGCCGAACTTATTGATGTGTCGACTCAGGGGGTGACATTTGAGGCGGTACGAGCCGCCGACCTGGAGACCGCACGAAATGCAGGCGGATCGTAGGGTGATGGCCGACACACTTGCGACACCGTCTTCCGACGAAACGCGGCTCCGCTGGTGCGCGGCAGGGCTTGTGTTGATTGTGCTGCTGACCTATGGCCCGACGTTGTCGAGCGACTTCATCCGCTTCGATGATCCGCAGTATGTCATCGATAACATTCTTGTGCGTTCGCCCAGCGTTTCCAGCGTCATTCGCTTTTTCGCCGAGGTGAAAAAACCCTCCACCGTCGCGGGTTATTACCAGCCATTGACGATGGTCTCCCTGATGACCGATTCTTGGCTTTCTGGTGGCTCCATCTACCCGCGTGTCTTTCATTTGCACAACATCCTGCTTCACGGTGCCACGTGCGTGCTTGTTTTTCTGCTCTTGCGGCGGGTTGTCGGTGGGGTTGGCATTCCCTTCATCCTGGCAACGCTCTATGCAGTACATCCGGCGCAGGTTGAGTCCGTCGCGTGGATTTCGCAGCGTAAGACCGTGCTGGCGACCCCGCTCGGTGTCGGGTGCATCCTTTGTTACATCGAATACGTCCGACGCAGTCGCATTAATTGGCTGTGGGGCGCATTTGCATGTTACCTGCTGGCCAACCTTGCAAAGCCGACCATTGTGCTGCTCCCGCTTGTGCTTCCGTTGCTCGACATCTGGCCGCTCCGTCGTCGTGTTCGTGACTCGCTTGTTGAGAAGTGGCCGTTCGCTGTCGTTATGGTCGTGATGAGCTATGTCGCTTTTGTGTCGCAGTCATCGAGCGTCGCCACGGTTGGTGTGCCGAATCTCGGCAGTGCGGCCGTTTTGTGGAAATGGGCGGCGCTGCTTTCGTATAACCTTATGCTTTACGCCGGAAATATTGTCTGGCCACTCCACCTCGCGCCGTTTCGCGAGGTGCCCACCAGCCTCGCGCCGACTCACCCGCCGATCGTGGCCGCAGTCGCCGTGACGCTTGGTGGATGCGCAATTTGGCTCTCGTCGTGGCGGTGGTCCAAGCCTTTGTTCGTCGGTTTTACGTCGTTCGGCATCATGCTTTCGCTCGCCCTTGGGCCGGTTCGGTTCTTCGATTCGTGCGTCGGCGACCGCTTTCTGTATTTTCCACTCGTATTTCTTCTTCTGCCCGCAGCCGCTGGAATTGCCGAGTTGGAGCGCCGTTCAATGAAGCAGATTCATCTGGCCCGTTATTCCGCGGCTGCCCTTTCGCTACCTGCACTGATTCTGACGTTCGGCCAGCAGGCTATCTGGCGAGACAGCCTCTCCTTCTGGACGCACGTTGTTGAGTCGGTGCCCGACTACGGCATTGGCCGACAGATGCTGGCCCTCACACTTGCCGACGATGGTCGCAACGACGAGGCCTTGTCCCATGCGCGACGCGCCGTCGAACTGCGCCCCCATGATCCGCAGGCTCAGGCCCTGCTCGGTCGCATCCTTCTTCATCGCGGTGATCGCACTGGCGCCCGGGTGCATCTGGAGCACGCCCTGACGTTGCCGCTTGCTCCCGACGCAGGTGACGTGCATGCCGCGTTGGCTGAGGTACTGGCCGCTGATGGTGACATTGACAAGGCACGGCAACACGCTGCCTCGGCCGTCCTAGTGGGCGTCGATGCGACGCGCACGTATCAGCGAGCCGGCGACTCGGCCATGCAGATCGCCAAACGTTTTGACGCGGCAGCCATGTTCTACCGTGAGGCGATCAAGGCATCACCGATGAACGCCATGGCCCGTTGGAATCTCGGCGCGACCCTCGAGGCACAGGGCGATCTGGCTTCCGCGGTTGTGGAATATGAAGCGGGCCTCACGCTTTACGCCCGTGTCGCTGCTCCGCCCGCGCAGATGGTGGAGAAGGTCGCGACGCTTCGCCGAATGCCGTCAACCACATCGCGACCTGCGGGGCCGTAGGATACGAGGGATGACAATCGCCCTTACCCGAGCACAAGTCCGCGAGGTGGATCGGCGCGCGATTGAGGAGTTCGGGATTCCCGGGATCGTGCTGATGGAAAATGCCGGTCGCGGGGCGGCGGAGGTTATCCGGGCGCGGCTGCCCGCAGGCGGTCGTGCGGCCGTTGTCTGCGGGCGCGGCAACAACGGGGGCGATGGGTTTGTGATTGCGCGGCATTTGGCGCTTGGTGGGTTCGCCGTGCAGGTCTTTGTTGCGTGCGATCCTTCGATTCTGACGGGCGATGCCGCGACGAATTGCGAAATTGCCCGGCGGATGGGCATTCCGATGGTACGAGTCGATTCGCCCGGCGCGATTGCCGCGTCTCTCGAAGCATTGCGAAGTGCGGCTGTCGTCGTGGACGCCGTGCTGGGTACCGGCTTTTTCGGAGATGTGCGCTCGCCGCTTGATGACATCATCGCCGCGATCAACACGGTCGGGCGTCATGTCGTCGCGATTGATGTGCCGTCGGGATTGGATTGTGACTCGGGGCTGCCAGGCAACGCGACAGTGCGCGCGACTGAGACGGTCACCTTTGTTGCGCGAAAGATTGGGTTCGACGTTCCTGGAGCGGCGGCATACACGGGGGAGGTGCATGTCGTGGGGATCGGCGCGCCCGATGACACGACACCGAAATTGTCCAGCTAAGGTTCACAGCCACTGCCGCATCCACTCCACACTGCCGCCCACGATCTTCTCCGTGTGCGGCACACCCTTCATTCCATGATCGCCGGTGGGAAGCGAGAGCAACTCCGCAACGCCGCCGGCTTCACGCGATGTGTTCACAAACTTCTCGCCGTGCGAGTGAGGCACTTGCTGATCATCCGAGCCATGGAACACACGCAGAGGCCGCGGGGATTTGGCAAATGCGGCGGGTACGTCGTCGCGCGGCAGGGACTCGAAGAATCCGACCCCGAGGCGGTGGCCGTGGTGGTCGATCCAGCCCTGCTTTCGCAGGAGTGCCAACGCGGCGTCGTTCATGTCGCGACTGATCAGTTCATGCGGATCGGCAACGGGCGCGAAGAACACGCAGGATTTCAGCCCCGGCATCCGGTCGGCCGCGCGGGCCGCTGTGTAGGCGCCGAAGCTGCTGGCGATAATTCCCACGCGGGCGGGGTCCAGATCGGGGTGGGCGAACACCCACTCGAGCACGGCGTACATATCCGTGAGCAGCGTGTCGGTCGTGACATCTTGAAAAACGCCGTCGCTCTCGCCGCAGCCGCGAAAGTCGAATCGAAGACACGCAATGCCGGAGTCGGCGAGCTTTCGGCCGATGGTGACAAGTCGGTAGGACGAGCCGATGCGTGTGCCGGTGAGGCCGTGGCAGCAAATGACGATGGGCGCACGGCGCGCGTCGTTCGGCCGATGCAGACTCGCCGCGAGATTGAAGGATTCGACCGGTATTTCCGCGAAGGTCTGCATAATGTTTCCCGTCCGCATGGATTGTCCACGCAGGTCGGCCGAAATACAATGAAGCGCCCGTCGCCCTCAGCGGGCCCGAGAATCCGATGATTCATGCCTTCACGGTGGATGTCGAAGATTACCACAACATCATCGCCCGGGACTGGCTCGGGCGGGAAGGCCCTCCCACGCGCGCGGTCGTCGAGAATACGGGACGCTTTCTGGCCCATCTGGCAAAGCGGCACCTGCGCGGGACGTTTTTCGTGCTCGGTGAAGTCGCCGCCAGCTATCCGACCCTGATCCGCGATATTGCCGCCGGCGGGCATGAGCTTGGTGTCCATGGATTTTTTCATCGGCAGGTATTCAAGCTGACGCCGGATGCGTTTCGCAAGGAAGTCGCCGACGCCAAGAAGCTCATCGAGGATGTCTCGGGGCAGCCGGTGCGCGGGCATCGGGCCCCGGCGTTTTCCATCATGCCGAAGACCGCGTGGGCGCTGGATGTTCTGGCTGACGCCGGCTTTGCGTATGACTCCAGCATCTTTCCGATCGCGGGACGGCGGTACGGCTGGCCGGGATTTCGCGAAGATATTCACGAGGTGCCGCTGGCCGACGGACGGAAGATCATCGAAGCGCCGATGTCCACGGTGACGTTGTTTGGCAAGCGGCTGCCCGCGTGCGGCGGCGGCTATCTGCGGCATTTTCCGGGCATGATCACGACGTGGGCGCTGAAGCGAATCGAGCGCAATCGACCGGCCATCGTGTATACGCACCCTTATGAGATCGAATTACCCATCGGTGCGCTTGATACGACCGGCCTCTCACCGGCGGATGCTTCGCGCGTGCTGCGTTTTCACAAGTTGCAGTTGCGCAATCGCGGCACCGTCGAACGCAAGCTCGCCGCCTTGCTCGATGCGTTTCGATTTGACACGCTGTGGAATGTCATCCAACGGGAACTCGCGAATCCACCAAGAAAGGCGTCCGCCTAGACGGACCGTATAATCGCGATTGCCATTGGGGCCGCGCGAAAAACCATGACGACCGACACGATCCGACAACCTACGGCCGCCGACCTCCATGCCCAGTGGTATATCGCGCCGAAGCCGCATGTGCCGCGCGGATGGCTCGTCTATACGCTCGACTTTGTCCTCGCCACGCTTCAGGGGCATTTCACCGAGCCGCAGAAAATCTCGCATGCGCCGGCGTGGCTTGTGGTCGGACGATTGGTGCAGAGCGTCATGGCGGTTGCGCAGGCGATCCTGATGCTGCTGGCGTGGCTTCCGATTACATCGACGTTGTATGAGACGGTTGCCCGCATCTTTTCTCGAAACGCCCTTGGGTTCTTTCTGCGGGCGTGTTTTTGGAAGTCCAAGCTCCGCTATCTTGGGCAAGACACCATCATTGATCAGAACGTGTAGATCTCGGTGCATGCCAACGAATAAATAAGATCGCGCTGTCACATCGATACCAGTGTGCGACTCGCGGCCGGCGAGCGGCGTCACCGCCAGCACGGCTACATTCGCATTGGCAATTTTGTTCACCTCGGTCCGGGCGTGCACATTGCGGGTCGCGGTGTCGTGCACGTGCATGACATGGTCGGCATCATGGCCAATGCCCATCTTTACAGCGCGACCGGTGTGATCGAGCGCCCGGCCGACCCCGGCCAGTTGATCAGCATGTCGCACATGGCGCCGCACGACCAGCAGCACATTGTCGAGGCTCCCATTGTGGTCGAAGAGTACGCGTTCATTGGCATGATGGCGCGGATCATGCCCGGGGTTCGCGTGGGCCGAGGTGCGGTCATTCATGCAAATTGCGAGCTGGTTCGAGACGTGCCCGCGTTTTCGAACATCGGCGGCGCTCCGCGTGCCAAACAAATCGGGTGGCGAAAGCCGCGCCGGACGAGCGCGAATTGGGTCGAACCGTCTGCTGAGACGATTGCCCATTACGACAAGCCGGTGATTGAAGTGCTGAGCGACCCGAACGACGAGGATAGCCTCGAAGAAATCCTCGAACTTCACTTTGAGGCGTTTCGTGATGGTGTCACCACGCAGCTTGGGCGGTCCTTCGTACGCCGGTATTACAAGGCCATGATCAATGCCAACGGTGCGGCCCTTTGGGTGGCCAAGGTGAATGATCGCATCTGCGGATTCATGGGTTGCACGACGAATCGCAAGGCTTTCGAAAAGGCCCAGCGATCCGGCGCCACGCGAATGCTGGCGATGTGGCGATTCCTTACGTTCCGCCTGAGTCCCATTGCCATCCTTCGCGTGCTCAAGAAGCGCCGGCTTGCGCATGGCTACGCGGATAATGCTGAACTGCTTTCGATCGTCGTCGCGCCAACCGAGCGCCGCCTCGGCATGGGTAAGAAATTTCTCGATCTATGGATGGAAACGCTCCACAAGGCATCGCTGCCGGGGTACATCGTCTTTACCGACAATCGCGAGGGCATTCGCTTTTACGAAAAGTACCGCGGCGAGTGTTTGTTCAAGTTTGAATTGAATTCGCTGTGGTCGGCGTGTTATCGCTTTAAGTTCGATGCACTGTCATCCGACACGACTCGCGCCATCCCGACGGTGCGATCGTCCGACGCCGTTGTCGCCCATCACTAGGTCCAACTGGAGAACGACGCTACTCGTCATGTCCGCGCATTCGTCTGATGAGAATTCACCCGGTCACATTGCCACGCGCATCGCGGATGCCCTGGCCGAGGTGAGCGATGCGCCCACGCTCGTCAAGATCGGACAGGCTGTTCGCAGCTTGCGACCGCTTGCCAAGTCGCAGCATCTCGCCCCGGTTCGTCTTGCCTGCCTCGGCTCGTTCACCATGAACCCGCTGGCCGACTCGTTTTTCCTTGCCGGTATGGGCGCCGGAATGAACATCGATCCGTACATCGCCCCATACGGCCAGTTCGACCGGGAGCTGATCGATCCGGGCTCGGGCCTTGGCATGTCGGACCCCACGGTGGTCCTTCTTGCCGTGCGCCTGCCGGACGTCTGCCCCGTTCTGTACGACGAATTCGCCTCACTCGACGAAGGCGCCGCCACGCGCCTTGTTGACGATTGGATTGCCCGTCTTGCGTCCGCGATCCGTACTTTTCGTGCTCGCAGCTCAGCGCCGATCTTCGTGCTCGATTACGAGTCCCCGATCGTCCCCGCCCTCGGCGCGGCCGACCGCACCGCTTCGCCGTCGCAAGTCGCGATAATCGCGCGGGCCAATGATGGGCTTCGTCGCGTGGCGAGCGAGGTACCCAATATCCGAGTCATGGAATACGACGCTCTGGTCGCACGGCATGGCCGTCGCACGTGGGCCGACCCGCGTCTCGCCGCTTACGCACGCATTCCGATTGCCGCGATTAATTACTTTGCCTTCGCGCGATTTGTCGTGAGCCACCTTCGGCCGCTGCTGGGATTGACAAAAAAGGTCCTCGTGCTCGACGCCGATCACACGCTTTGGGGCAGCGTGATTGGGGACGTCGGCCCGGCCGGTATCGCGCTTGGCCCGGATTATCCCGGCAACTGCTTCGTCGCCTTTCAGAAGCGGATCCTCGACTTGCACCGGCGCGGCGTCGTGCTCTGCCTCGCCAGCAAGAATGAGGAGTCCGTCGTTCTTGATGTGCTGCGAAACCACCCGTCCATGGTGCTGCGTGAACAGCACTTCGCCGCGATTCGAGTTAATTGGGATCCCAAGCCCGGCAATGTCGCACAAATGGCGCGAGATTTGAACCTCGGCGTTGATAGTTTCGTCTTTCTCGACGACAGCCCGGTGGAATGCCAGATGATGCGTCATGCGTTGCCTGAGGTGCTCTCCATTTGTCTGCCGAAGGAGCCGGCCGACCTAGCGGGGGTCATCGACTCGCTCGACTGCTTCGAACAATTCTCGATCTCGGCAGAGGATCGCCAGCGCGGTGCCATGTATCGCGCCGAGGCCGGCCGTCGTACGCTTGAAGCGGAGGCCGTCGATCTACCGACGTTTTACCGCCGTCTGGAAATGGTGATGACACTGTCCGTTGATAATCCGATGGACGCCCACCGCGCCGCCCAGATGGCAGCGCGTACCAACCAATTCAACATGAATACCGTTCGCCATAGCGAAGACGATATCCGCCGTTTCATTGCATCCGAACGCCATCATGTCATCACGCTGGCCCTTGCCGACCGTTTTGGCGATAATGGCGTCGTGGGTCTTGCAATCGTTGAAAAGTCACCCGGCGAATGGACGCTGAACACATTGCTTATGAGCTGCCGCATACTGGGCCGCACCGTGGAGCAGGGTTTCATCAAGTGGATCGCCTCGCGCGCCGCGCGTTGCGGCGCGGAGCGACTGACGGGTCTTTTTGTACACACGACGAAGAACAAACCATTCGCGCCGTTCTATGGGTCCTGCGGGTTTGCACGTGAGGCCGGCTCGACTCCCGAGCGTTGGACGCTGACGCTTCGAACGGCCGATACGAATGTACCGGACTGGCTGCGCATCGTGGTAAATGAAGGAGCAGCGAACGCCTGATGTCCCGCGAGAACCTCGACAAGTTCAACAACGCCGTTTCAGCGATTCTCGGCGTCGCCACAAACGAGGTGGTCGACTCGCTGTCGTCAGAGTCCGTTGACTCGTGGGATTCGCTCAATCACATCAATCTCATCGGCGCGCTCGAGCAGGAATTCAGCATCATGCTGCCCACTGAGAGCATTCCCGCATTTCAATCCGTCGCCGGGTTGAAGTCGCTGCTTGCCGACCACGGCGTGGAGCTGTAGCCGCGTGGCCGAAAGCGTGTACACACCCGCCTCCGATCCCCGCCCGCGATTGCCCCTGCTTCCGCTTACTATTCTCAGTTTTCTATTGCTGTATGTCATCACCTGTGCACCGGGACTGCTCTGGCAAGACAGCGCGACCTTCCAATTTCGAGTGGCCAAGGGGGATTATCAAGGTGCCCTTGGTCTTGCCCTCGCTCATCCACTCTATATCGCGCTGGCCAAGGCGTTTGCGTCGATTCCGCTCGGGCCTCATGCATGGCGGGTGAATCTTTTTTCCGGGCTTTGCGCTGCGGTAGCGATTGGATTTTTCACGGATACGCTGGCCCGACTGACACGAAACGTGCCGGCCGCTCTCATGGCTGCGGTTCTGCTTGGTGTGAGCCACACGTTTTGGAAACATGCGGTCATCGCGGAGGTGCTGAGCCTCTACGCGGCGGGGCTGGCGATTGAGTTGTGGGCCGTCGAGCGATATATCCGCACGCGCTTGAGGCTCTGGCTGCTCTTGGCTCTTTTCGTTAATGGCCTGGGGGCATCGAACCACTTGCTCGCCGCGTTGCATCTGCCGGCGTATCTCGGCTTGGTCCTCTGGTCGCTGAAGGCTCGCCGAATCTACACCGCAACACTCGTGACCGGTGCGCTCGCCTATCTATTCGGTCTGTTGCCATACTTAGTGCTGATCGCGCGCGAGCTTTCACGCGGCACGCCCCTCGGCGCCACCATTCACTCGGCCTTGTTCGGCACTGTATTTGCCAAAGATGTGCTCAATACGTCGTTCTCACTAAGCCGCCAAGTTGTGAAGACGACTCAGTTCTTCGTCCTCAATTTTCCAACGCCGCTCATTGTGGCCGCCCCCTTTGGTTGGTGGCTCGCATGCAAGTCACGCGAACTGAAATGGCTTGCATGGTTCGGCCTCGGCATTTTCATCGTCGACTTCGTTTTCGCTTTCCGCTACCCCGTCGCCGATCAGTATGTCTTTTTCATCCCCTGCTATTGCCTGTGGGCGGTCTTCACGGCTATTGCCGTGGCGAATTGGCTGACGAAATCGCGCCTGCGCCTTGTTGCCAGTTTCGCCTTCGCCGTGTTGCCGGCGCTGGTTTATGAAGTGGTTCCGCCAATGCTCAAGGCGAACAAAGTCGCGGTGCCGTTTCGACAGGATGTGCCGTTTCGCGATGCGTATGCCTATTTCCTGCGGCCGCGGCTCAACTCGGATGTCAGCGCAGAACGATACGCCCGCTCGGCGCTGGGGCAGGTCGATCCGAACGGGCTGCTCATCGCCGATTTCACGATTAATAACGTGCTGGTCTATGCCCGCGATGTCCTTGGCGTGCGGCCGGACGTCGCACTAACGATTCCATGCGATATAGAGCCGGTCGAGCCGCGCGTCATGTTCACGCCACTGGGAATCAACGACTACGCTTCCCAGGGGCTGGCTTATATCAACACGGATTCATCTAACTACATGCCGAGTTGGATCTTTGAGGCTTACGATCTTGAACTGAAGGGCGTGATCATCCGCTTACATCCGAAAGACCCGACGCTCGAGCAGGGGAATCAGACCACGCAGTTCACGATTCCGGCGAAGGATTGACGCGAGAGACTATCGGTCACGCCTTGCGATCAGGCTCGCGACGTGTCGACGCGGGGCCGCGAGATGCTCCTGATTCTCGATTAGTTCGTATCCTTCAAACCACATCGCCAATTCCCCAGCACGTAACACGAATCCTTCTCGCATTGGCTTGCCAAACAACTCCCGCTGCGGATCGACAAAGGTCTCGTACACCACGATCCCTCCCGGGCGAACGCCCCGCGCGATCGCCGGCATGAGCGGCCGGTGCAGAAAATTGAAACACACGATCATGTCATAAGCCTCTGGCGGAATCACGCAATCGCGCTCGACATCTCGAACAGACGCGGTCACATTTACGCCGCTTCTGGCCGACAGGTCGCGCAGCCGATCCAGTGCATCCGGCAGAATATCCCACGCCTCGACGCTCATGCCCTGCGACGCCAGATACACCGCATCCCGGCCTGTTCCCGATGCAATATCGAGCACGCGTTTGCCGCGAACATCGCCCCAGCGCGATCGCGCAATCTCCACCGCTTTGACCGTCAATTTGTGCGGCCGCCAGAGTCGGCGGTTTGACGGACCGGATTCGGTGGGCGCTGAATGTAGAAAATCCTCTCCTGAATGCACGGCCGAGATGGTGCGTTCGCGCCCCGCCAACTCCATTCGCGCCGATTCGGCTCGCGCGGGGTCAATGTCAAAGATGGCCACCGGAACATACGGCGAGGGCAGTTCGTGAATACGCTGCGGCAATTCTTCGAGGGGGATATTGACGGAATCCACGCGATGACATGCGGCAAAGGCATCTGCCGGGCGAACATCCAGGATCTGCGGGTCCGGGTATTCTTCGTCGCTCGTCGCGTCGTTCGTCATCGTCCCCCTATACTACGCGGCAGAGCGTGATATGACCGAAGATGAATTGATCGAGCAAGCCCTCAAGCAACCCCTTGCCTCAGACGCATTCCGTCCCGCCAATTTGCATCTCGATCGCAAGGATGGCCTGCGCATCGACTGGGCCGATGGTCGCGTCAGCCGGTATTCGCTCGCGTTTCTTCGCAAACGCTGTCCTTGTGCGACGTGCCGAGCCACTCGGCAGGAAAAATCGGTCATGCCGGCACACACCGGGTTGTCGCTCACCGTCCTGCCGGCCGGGACCGACCGTGCCACCGTCTTCGCTGATGCCAAGCTCGTCGGCAACTATGCGATTCAGATCACGTGGGGCGATGGACACTCGACGGGGATCTACGATTTTCGGTATCTGCGAGTCATCGACGAACAAACATCCGCCGGTGCCTGATACCACCACGGAGGATTGACGAACTCGCCAGCATCTTTTCTTTTCGTACAATCCGCCCCATGCCGCATCCGCCCGTTTCCATCATTGTGCCAACGTACAAGGAAGCTGAGAA
This sequence comes from uncultured Planctomycetaceae bacterium, assembly GCA_964605185.1. Classification (GTDB taxonomy): domain Bacteria; phylum Planctomycetota; class Phycisphaerae; order UBA1845; family UTPLA1; genus JACRIM01. Next base: position 22,856 of record CAZSBF010000029.1, on the reverse strand, counting down.
CATCCCGATCCTCACGCAACGCGTTTTTGACGCACTTCAAGCGGCCGAAATCATCGGTGAACTGGTCTTTGTGGACGACAACAGCCGCGATGGAACGCCCGAGGTTGTCGCAGAGCTTGCAAATGAGCACGCGGTCCGGCTAATCACTCGGACCAACGAGCGCGGCCTCTCGTCTGCCGTGGTGCGCGGATTCGTCGAGGCTCAATACGACCTTCTTGTTTGCATGGATGCCGACTTGTCGCACCCGCCCGAATCGCTGCCTACGTTGATGGGCCCGGTTGTTTCCGGTGATGCCGATTTCGTCATTGGATCGCGGTACACCGCGGGTGGAAAAACCAAGGAGGATTGGGGCTTCCTTCGCCAAATCAACTCAACGGTCGCCACGCTTCTTGCCAAGCCCCTTACCACGGCAAGCGACCCAATGGCCGGTTTCTTCTGCCTGCGTCGTGAAACGCTTCGCGCCGCGGAACAAGCGGGCCTCAACCCCATCGGCTACAAGATCGGGCTCGAAATCCTTATCAAGGCTCGATGCCGGCGGGTCCGTGAGATTCCCATTGATTTTTCCGACCGAATGCACGGCAAGAGCAAACTTACCATTCGTCAGCAGCTTGAGTACCTGCTTCACCTCTGGCGGCTCTATCGCTTCCGCTGGCCGGCGCTATTTCCGATGCTTAGCGTCGCTTCGCTTGCGATTGTGGTCATCGCAATCTGGCGAATCATGCGCGGCTGAGAGCGCATTCAGCCGTTGTTTTCGCACACGCAAATTCCGCGCATCGTCTAAGGATATGTAATGCATAACATTACGTGCAAGGCGCAAGACTCATTGGCAAAGAATCGCGCACACCAGTCTTTTTCGCTTGAATCACGACTTTCAGCCGATATCCTCAAAACTCCGGCCAGGGCTTCGGAGCCCCGCGTGTTTCCCCCCAGCACGCACCCGAACCCTGGCCCTTTTTTTTGCGCCTTTGCGGCGCGGCTGATCCGTCTCTATCCTTATTGCTGATGGAACTCAACGCTCCCAAGTCTCAACATTCCACAAGCTCATCAAAGGCAGGCCACGGCCATGGCTGCCGCCCCCAGCGTGAATTCCTGACAGCCCTTGGCAATGCACACAGACCATTGCTCCTTGGCCATGTGACCCCCGATGCGGACTGCCTAGGTTCGTGCCTGGGGCTCGCAGGGGCACTTCGGGAGAGGGGTGTGGACGCCAAGGTGGGCCTACCCCCCGATTGCGTCGCAGAGCGGCTTGCCTTCATGCTGGAGCTTGATTCGGCGATCCCAATCGAGCGGCACGTTTCGCCGGATTCCGACCGGGATTCCGTCATCATCCTCGATACCGCGACGGAGAAGCGAATTAACGTCGGCTCGACCATCGCACCGCCGCCAAGTGCGGTTCGCCTGAATATCGACCACCACATCACCAACACCGATTTCGGCGCGTTCAACTGGGTCGATCCCCATGCCTCCAGCACTTGCGAGATGATCGCACGGCTCCTGCAGGAGCTACGCTGGCCGATCAGTCCTCCCGTTGCTTCGCTGCTCTATGCCGGCATCCACGGCGATACCGGCGGATTCTCGCTTCCTCCGACCACGGCCGATTCGCTGCAGGTTGCCGCTGACCTCGTCCGCGCGGGTGCTGATGTGACGCACATCGGTGAGCAGCTTTGCCGCTCCCAGGGCCGGCGTGATTTCGAATTGCTGCGCCGCGTCTATGACCACACCACAGTCGTGGCCAATGGCGCGATCGCGTATAGCTATCTCACGTATCACGACATTACGGAGTCCGGCTGCAAACCCGAGGATATCGACGATCAGGTTTCGATCCCTCGCGCGCTACGTGGGGTGCGCATCGCCATGCTGTTTTCAGAAGGTGAACCGGGCGTCGTGCGGATTAATCTGCGCGGTGAAGGACGCACCACCGTTGTGGAACTCGCACAGAAATTCGGCGGTGGCGGACATCCCCAATCCGCCGGCGTGCGAATGAAGAACAAGGCCATTCAGGATGTGATCGCCACTGTCATCTCGGCGGCGGAAGAGCATCTGCGGGATCATTGAATCATCGACGCGACGTCGACGCTCGAGCCGCGCCTCCCGCACTTAGAACCAAGCCAATCAGGATCAAGACGATGCCGTTACGGCTGTGGGTGTGGGTCGCTCCAGACGGGTTGAATGCGTCGCTGAGAATCTCTCTCGGCAGTGCATCGTGAGGCACGACAAACAGGCCGATTGCAATCAACAACACGCCCAGGGCCATCGCCTTCAACCCCAACGATGCAAACGGGGATCGCCCCGCCTTGCGTCCCACGGTGCTATGCGAATAACCGTAGGCGAGGTACACCGACATTCCGAGCACCAGCCAGCCGATGAATCGCCACCACGAGGCAGGCGGGAGGTACACCATCAATCCAGCACAGGACGCCGCCCCCAGTATCGGCAACAGAAACGGCCCGAAAGGCACACGAAACGCCCTCGGCCGGTCCGGATCGGTGAACCGGAGAATCGTGATGCCGATGCACACCAGTGCAAATGCGAACAGAGTGCCGATATTGGTCAGGTTTACCATTTCGTCGATGTTCGCACTGCCTGCGACGAGGCCCACCAACACGCCCGTCAAGATCGTCGTTACGTGCGGCGTCTTGAATCGCGGATGCACCTTCGCGAAGGTTTGAGGCAGAAGCCCGTCGCGCGCCATCGAGAAAAAGATTCGCGGCTGGCCCATCTGAAACACCAGCAACACTGCCGTGTGTGCGATCACGGATCCAAACGCCACAATGTTCGTCGCCCATTTCTGATGCGGGGCGACGTAATCCAATGCCATGGTGAGCGACTCGGCCAAGTCGGCCTCCGAGCGAGTCTTCAGTTCGACGAACGGGATCATTCCCGTGAAGACGGCCGCGACGATGATGTAGAGGACCGTGCAAATGACGAGCGACGCGATGATGCCGATGGGCAGATCGCGTTTAGGGTTCTTGGTCTCCTCTGCGACGGTGGACACGGCATCAAACCCGATGAACGCGAAGAAAACGACGGCCGCGCCGGTGAATGTTCCTCCCCACCCATTGGGCTGGAATGGCTTCCAATTCGTGGCCATCTTCGCCGGAGCGACGTAGTAAAAAGCGAGCACAACGAAGAACAGTAGGACGACAATCTTCACGATCACCATCCCGGCGTTAAAGTTGGCGGACTCCTTGATCCCCCACACCAGCAGGATCGTGAGCAATGCGACTATGCCGAAGGCCAGGAAGTTGAAAACGATGGGGATGCCGAAGAGATGATAGGGCACCAGGTCGGCATTATTTAACAGGCCGGCGTGGAGGGCCGTGCGATAGTCGGTGGACATCCAATACGGCACATGAATGTTTAATCCTTCCAGCAGTGTCTTAAAGTACCCTGCCCAACTGATGGCCACGGCCGTGTTGCCGACGGCGTATTCCAATATCAAGTCCCATCCGATGATCCAAGCAAGTAGTTCGCCGAGTGTTGCGTAGGAATAGGTGTAGGCAGAGCCGGAGATTGGTACAAGTGATGCAAATTCTGAATAGCACAGTGCGGTGAATCCACAAACCATCGCAGTGATGACAAAGGACAGAGTGATAGAAGGTCCAGCGCCGAGGCGGACTTCATCGCCGGCGGCGGCGGTCCCGACTACGGCAAAGATGCCAGCACCGATGATTCCGCCGATTCCCAGCAGTGTGACGTGGCCCCAACCGAGCGTTCGCTTGAGCGTGTGCTCGGTGGACGCCGCGGTAGCGAGAATGTCGTCGAGACGTTTGGTCTGGAAGAGTCCACGTATCAAAATGGCACCGCCTTCATGCTCGCGCGGCGCCCCTCCCACCCCTGCCGCGATATCGACGGGTATTCTGCGCGGATGCCACGCGGACGGGAAGGAGCGTTATTCGCATTCGTTTGGAGAGGCGGGTACGGAGGCCCGCTCCACTTTCCAATCGGTTCGCATGCTCTTATCGGTCGCGTGGACGCTATCCCAACTCGCGTCTTCCGGCGTCCGATGTACCGATGAGGGTCCAACTCATGCCATCAGAAAAAGCCATCGTTCTTACGTCGGGCGGCCTCAACAGCGCCGTCGCACTGTCACAGGCCGTCAAGGAACACCCGGTCTCCGTGCTTCACGTGCGTTTCGGCCACCGCGCCGAGGAGCGCGAGGCCGAGATGTTTGAGCGCCAGGCGGACCACTATGAGATTCGTGACCGCCTCGTGGTTGAGATGCCGCATTTTGCGACCATCGGCGGGAACGGACGCGTCGCGCGAAAGATTCAGATTGACGATGCGCTGGCCATGCGCGAGACGGTGTCGAACAGTTGTTATGTACCGGGGTTGATCGGCGGGCTGGTCCACGCCGCCTATGGCTGGGCGTATACACTTGGTGCGACCAAGATCTATTTGGGGATCAGCGAAGACTTGGGTCCGCCGGCGCCGAAGACCTCATCGATTTACCCCGACTATTCGCGCGAGTGCGTTCAGCTTTGCAATCATCTGTTGTCAGTCGTCGCGGCAACGCATCCGATCACGGTGGAGGCTCCGCTTATTGACCTGACGCGATCGGACATCGTCAAACTCGGTCGGCGACTGGAAACGCCCTTCGACAAGACATGGTCGTGCATTTCATCGGGAACTCAATGCTGCGGTGCTTGTGTGGGCTGCGCTACCCGAAATCGGGGATTCCTCGACGCGGCGATTCCCGACCCAGTTTACTTGCAGGCCGCGGTGCGCGTCTGAGCCGATTGTCAGGGCTGCGAGGCGGAAACACGCTGCCCTCGATTCGGGCTAGTCACTCCTGAAGACTTGGCGTTGGCGTGTAAGGCTTATCATGTGCGGAGTAGTTGGGGCGCGGTGACTACCGAATCGACTTGAAGTAGTCGATGGTACTTGCGAAACCCGCTTTCCATGGAACTTTCGCCGACCACCCAAGGATGTGTTTGGCACGAGTCAAATCCGGCCGGCGCCGGTCAGGGTCGTTCATCGGACGCTCGACGTAGGCGATCCCCTTTTTTGAACCGACGATCTCCAGGATTGCTTCAGCCGCCTCGCGAATCGTGATCTCCACGTCGTTGCCGATGTTGATCGGCTCGATGCAATCGCTGTCGGCGGATCGGATGATCGCCTCGACCAAGTCATCGACATAACAGAAGGAGCGCGTCTGGTTTCCATCGCCGTGGATCGTGACCGGCTTTCCATCGAGGGCCTGACTAATGAACGTCGGGAGCGCGCGGCCGTCATCGGCGCGCATGCGCGGTCCATACGTATTGAATATGCGAACGAGGCGGATTTGAGTCTGGAATAATCGATGATACGTGGTCGTCATCGCCTCGGCGAAACGCTTGCCTTCGTCATAGGGAGCCCGTGGGCCGATAGGATTCACATTGCCACGATAGCTTTCAGGCTGCGGGTGAACGAGTGGTTCGCCGTAGCATTCGCTGGTCGAGGCCTGAAGAAACAATGCGTGCTTCGTATTCGCTAAATCGAGCAGATTCTTCACGCCGACGCTGCATGTCAGCATGATTTCCACTGCTTTTTCGTGAAAGTCGATGGGTGACGCAGGGCAGGCCATGTTGAAGATGCGATCCACCGGGCCGTCGATCGAGAGCGGTGCTGAAATGTCCTGCTGAACAAATGTGAACTTTGGATTCCTGCGCAGGTCGGCCGCGTTGGCCGGGCTGCCGGTTGTCATGCTGTCGATGCCAACGACCTCGATGCCCGCGCCGAGCAGCCGCTGCGTGAGGTGATAACCAATAAACCCGGCCGCGCCGGCGATGACGATCCTCATGTCGACCTCGTCGATCCCTTTTGAGCGTTAAGAACGGGGCATTCTAGCGACCCGGGCCGAAAGCCGCGATTCGCAGCGAAATGGACGCGATTAGTGCGGCCCCAGGGAATGCACGCGCTGTGCGGCGCTGCCAATTCGATTGATCCGCAGGCCGAAGTGCTCATTGACCTTCACCGCCACGCCGGATCCGATTTTCTCGTTGTTGACCATCAGGTCCAGCTCGCAGTCCACGCCGCGTTCGAACTCCAGAATGGTCCCGGGTGTCATTTTGAGGACTTCATCCAGCGGCATTCGGCGTTCCGCAACGCGAACCAGCACGGGCACGCGGAGCCTGGTTACGCGGGCAGCTTTGGAGGACGCCGGAATGGTCAGGGGAGCCTTGCCATGGGACTGATGGGCCGCCGGCTCGGTTCCGATGTCCTGAGCCAGGGTGGTGACCGCCTGTTGGGCGTCGTTCAGTACTGCGTCGATTTCGTCCTGAGAAAACATGCAATGACATCGATGACCGCTTGAGGCGCATTTTTCGCCGATGAACGGTCAAAACTCCCACCATGTATCGACGATGATGCGAGTCAACCTGAAGAAGGAGCAGAGGGCTAACGGAGCTTGCCGACCACGATGCAGGCGTTGTGGCCGCCGAATCCGAAGGAGTTGCTAATGGCGGTTGTGACCTTGGCATCCTGCGGCGTCAGGGGTGTGTAGTTGAGATCGCATCCTTCGGCGGGATTCTCAAGATTGATCGTGGGGGAGATGATGCCGTTCTGGATGGCCATGACGGTCGCAATCAGCTCTACGCCGCCGCTGGCGCCGAGCAAGTGACCGATGCTGCTCTTGGTGCTGCTGATGCGAAGTTTCGGAGCATGGGCAGCGAAGACGGACTTGATGGCCGTCGTTTCCGCGACATCGCCGAGTGGTGTGCCCGTTCCATGGGCGTTGACGTATTCGATCTGGTCGGGGTTCAGGCCGGCATCCTTCAACGCGCCGCGCATGGCCGCCGCGCCGCCGCGACCCAGCTCGTCAGGCTGTGTGATGTGGTTGGCGTCGCCGCTCATACCATAGCCGAGCACTTCGGCCCAGATGCGCGCCCCTCGCTTTTTGGCGCGTTCCAATTCCTCAAAAATGAAGATTGCGGCACCCTCGCCCATGACAAATCCATCGCGATCGCGATCGAACGGGCGCGAGGCCTTGGTGGGAGCATCGTTGCGGGTCGATAGGGCCTTCATCGAGGCGAACGCCGACAGGCCCAGCCGTGTGAGGGCTGCTTCGGTGCCGCCGGTGATCATGACATCGGCGTCGCCGCGACGAATTGCATGAACGGCATCGCCCATCGCGTTGGTGGCCGATGCGCAGGCGGTGGCAACCGCCGTATTCGGTCCTTTTGCGCCAAACATGATGGAAACATTGCCGCTGGCGGCATTGACCATCAACTTTGGAATCGTGAAGGCCGAGACCTTTGACGGGCCTTTCTCATTCATCCGGGTGGTTTGTTCGGCCAGTTCGGCGAGGCCGCCGATACCGGAGCCGATGATGACGCCGAATCGCGAGGGATCGCCTGCGCCCTTCTCCAATCCGGAAGCTTTGAACGCATCGGCGGCGGCGGCCATTGCGATCTGTGCGAAACGGTCCAGGCGCTTGATCTCTTTTTTCTCGAGATAGTCCTCGGCGTTGAATTCGCGACACTCACCGCCAAACGTCACGTCGATATCGTCACACTTGAACTGCGTAAGCGGCGCGATACCGCTCTCGCCGGCCAGAAGTCGTTCCCAAAAGAGATCGACCTGGTTTCCCAGTGGGCTGATCATGCCCATTCCAGTAATGACGATTCGCCGATCGTGAGGCATACGTTGCATTCCCCGCGGGCGTCCGAGTCCTCGTCGCCCGGCCCGCCTTATTCCTTCTTGCCGCCCTGATGCTTCACGATGTATTCAACGGCCGCGCCGACCGTCTGAATCTTCTCGGCCTCTTCATCGGGGATCGAAAGCTCGAACTCGTCCTCGAACTCCATGACCAGTTCGACGGTGTCGAGCGAGTCGGCGTTGAGGTCGTTCACGAAGGAGGTTTCGAGGGTCACTTCCGACTTCTCGACACCCATCTGTTCGCTGACGATTTTGATGACCTTTTCCTTGACTTCATCCATTGTTGCCACTGCCACTATTAACTCCCTTCAGTCTGGCGGCGCGTCGCGGTTTCCACTCGGCCGCATGCCCCGGATCGCTCCGGTTGATTTCGCCATTCCGCGTTGACGCACGCGCGGCACGTTCACGAATTACATGTGCAGGCCGCCATCGACGGCCAACACTTGTCCATTGATATAGGCGGCTGCCGGGGACGCCAAAAACGCCACCGCCGCCGCAACTTCATCCGGTTCGCCGAAGCGCTGCACCGGAATCAGCGGTCGTACGCTTTCCTTTACCTTATCAGAAAGCACGCTGGTCATGTCGGTGTTAATGAAACCGGGGGCGACGGCATTACACGTCACACCGCGGCGAGCCAGCTCTTTGCCGACTGATTTCGTAAGGCCGATGACGCCGGCCTTACTCGCCGCGTAGTTGGCCTGGCCGGCGTTGCCCATGACGCCGGTAATGCTGGTGATGTTGACGATCCGGCCCCATCGGGCGCGAACCATGTGCTTTGAAGCGGCGCGCGTCAACAGGAACACGCTTCGCAGATTTGTGCTGACGACTTCGTCGAATTGCTCGTCGGACATATTCATGACGAGCCCGTCACGCGTAATGCCGGCGTTATTCACGAGGATGTCGAGTCGGCCGAAGTCTGATGCGACGGCATCGACCCATTGCTCGATCTTGCTGGAATCGGTGACGTCGAGGGCACGCGGCGTGATCTTGCCGGGGCACTTCATGTCGGCGGCCTCGGCGGTCAAGGTGCTGAGCCGTTCCGCGTTTCGGGCGCAGGTGACGACCGTGGCGCCTTCTTTTGCAAAGGCCAAACAAATCGCGCGACCAATGCCGCGCGATCCGCCTGTCACAATTGCCACTCGATCCGTAAACAAAGCCATTCCGAATTTCTACTTTCTCTAGACCGCCTCGGCTTTGGCGAGGTCCGCGGCAGTCGAATAATTCACGGCCTTCACCGACCGGTTGATTTTCTTCATCAACCCGGTCAACACGCGACCCGGGCCGACTTCGGCAAATCGATCATAGCCCTCGGCGATTAAGCGCTCGATGGAGGCCTGCCACCGAATGGGCCTGGCCACCTGCTCCCGTAGCAGGGCACGCACCTTTTCAGGGTCGGCATGATAGTCCGCCGACACATTCGATACCACACCAATTTGGGAAATCGTGATTTTCGACCGCGCCAGGGCCGGTTCCAGCCCCTTGGCGGCCGGTTCCATCAGGGGGCTGTGAAATGCCCCGGCGACGACGAGCGGAATTGCCCGCGCCTCGTACTTTGCAGCCAATTCCACGGCCCGCTCGCACGCTGTTTTCGACCCGGAAATCACGATCTGGCCGGGACAGTTGAAATTTGCGGGGGCGAGGACTTCGCCGCCTGCTGCCTCTTTGCACAGGGCATCGACCGTTGCCTCATCGACCCCCATGATCGAAACCATGCTGCTCGGCTGGGCCACCGCGGCGGCCTGCATCAGGCGACCGCGTTCGGCCACGAGTTTCAAGCACTCATCGAACTCGATCCATCCCGCGATATGCAGGGCGGTGTATTCCCCAAGGCTAAGTCCGGCCATGGCCTTTGGGTTCAGCTCATTGGCGGTGCCTGTCGCCTTGAGTGCGTGCCACATGGCGATTGAGGTGACGAAGATCGCCGGTTGGGAGATGTCTGTCGCATTCAGGCGATCTGCCGGGCCTTCAAAGCAGATTTTGGAAAGGTCGAAACCAAGCACCGAGTTGGCGCGATCGAAGATCTCACGCGCGGCGGATGATGCCTCGGCGACATCCTTGCCCATGCCGACGACCTGCGCGCCCTGCCCCGGAAAAATTATTGCCGTCTTGCTCAACGTTTCACCTATTGGAGTTTACAGCCGGATGAGGGCCGACCCCCACGTCAGCCCGGCCCCGAAGGCCACCAAGAGAATCGTGTCGCCACTTTTGACGCGGCCGGTCTTCCGACATTCATCAAGACCCAATGGAATCGATGCAGCCGACGTGTTCCCGTATCGCTGGATATTCGTGAACATGCGGTCCGGGGGCAACTTCAGTCGCTCCCTTGCCGATTCGATGATTCGCAGATTCGATTGATGCGGAATGACAATCGCGAGGTCATCCGGATCTAGTCCCGCCTCGGCAATCGTCGAATCAACCAGATCAAAATTGCATTTCACCGCGAGCTTATAGACCTCGCGGCCCTGCATTTTTACATAATGCAGCCGCTCGTCGATCGTCATGCGCGAGGGCGGCAGCCTGGAACCGCCGGCCGGGACGCAGAGCATGGACGTGCCATTTCCCTGGGCATGCAGTTGGTGATGCAGGATGCAGGGGCCGTCGAGCCCGTCGGTTGCCGAGAGAACGGCAGCACCGGCGCCATCCCCGAAGAGGATGCAGGTGTTGCGATCTTCGTAATCGGTGATGCGGGACATCGTCTCGGCCCCGATGAGGAGCACGTTGCGATAGACGCCGCTGTGGATCATGTAGGAAGCGATGGAGAGGCCGTAGATAAATCCGCTGCATGCCGCGGCAATGTCGAAGGCGGGTACTTGCGGGGCCTCGAGCGCCTGCTGCACAAAACATGCGGTCGAAGGAAACGAACATTCGGGAGTGATCGTCGCGACGATGATTGCGTCAATGTCGGCCGGAGTCATTTTCGCATCGGCCAATGCCTCGCGGGCGGCCGCGGTGGCAAGGGTGGCGGTGCTTTCGCCGGGGCTGACGACGCGGCGTTCCAGAATGCCGGTGCGCTCGCGAATCCACGCATCCGTTGTGTCGAGCCGGTCGACGAAATACTGATTGTTAAGCACTTTGTCAGGAACGGCGCGGCCGGTGCCGCTGATCTTCACGCCGAGCGGCGGAGGCTTAGGCATTGGGGACTCCCTCGGCCAGGCGCGATTGAATGATTGAGTTGAGATTTCGATGGATGTAGTCGGCACAGACTCGGACGGCGTTCATGATGGCGCGGCGATCGCTGCTGCCGTGGCAGATCATGGAGACGCCGTTGAGGCCGAGGAGCGGCGCGCCGCCATATTCGCTGTAGTCGTGGCGCGCCCAGATTTTCTTGACGATGGGGTCGAACCTCGATGCCAGGTCCGGCGCCTCGACTTCAATTTCATGTTGAATCGTTTTGAACAGGCCGTCCGACAGGCCTTCGGTCAGCTTTAGCACCACGTTGCCAACGAACCCGTCGCACACGGCGACTTCGCAGCCGCCGGCGAAAAGATCGCGACCTTCGATGTTGCCGACGAAGTTTATGCCTTCGGCCAGTTTTAGCATTTCGTGGGCCTGTTTGGTCAGCGGGTTGCCCTTCACCTCTTCTCCGCCGATGGAGAGCAGGGCGACCTTTGGATTCTTTACGCCGAGGATGACCTCGGAATAGATCGTGGCCATCTGGGCGTATTGCACGAGGTGAATCGCCTTGGGCGCGACATTCGCACCGACGTCGCATACGGTGAGCGGGCCGTGGAACGACGGGAGGACCACGGCGATGCCGGGCCGTTGCACGCTGCCGAGCGGGCCAAGGATGAGCTGGCCGGCCGCGGCGCAGGCACCTGTGTTGCCGGCGCTGATGACGGCGTCAACCTGGCGCTCCTTGGCCATTTTGTTCATTACGACAATGGAGGAGTTCTTTTTCTGGCGAAGGGCTTCGACCGGCGAGTCATCCATTTCGATGACTTCCGGGCAGTGGTGAATGACGATTTTTTTGTTTGATGCCTGGTCGGCGGGTAGGTGTTGGCGAATGGCATCCTCGCGCCCGAGGAGCACCATCTCATCGCCGTCGCCAAGGAATTGCAGACCTTCCAAGGCACCGCGGACGATCTCCGCGGGGGCAAAGTCTCCACCCATGGCGTCGATCGCGATCCGCATTATGGGTTACGACTCCTCGGTCTTGATCTTGATCGAGACTTTCGAGTTGTAGTAGCCGCAGTTCTCGCAGGCCCGGTGGGGCAGCTTTGCAGTGCTGCACTTGGGGCAGGCCTCGATGTTGCGCGGCTTCAGGGCGTGGTGGGCACGCCGCTTCCGGGTCATGGACTTGCTGCTACGCCTTGCTGGTACCATTGAATCACCTTCATTGACGCCGGGTGCGGGGGCGTCCGCCTTCAAAGTCGTCTGGCTTGTGGCTCGGAAATCCCAGCCCAACGGAAGACGGGCCTAGCTACCACCGCCGAATCAGGCAATTTAAGGACAGGACCCGTTTCTGTCAAGATAGCCTCAATGCGCCTAACGTTATGCTTCACAATTGGTTACGTCGGATTCGCTGATTTCGTGGTCCTTGCTGGCCGGACGCGAGGGATTCGGACCTGATTCAGCGGATCGATTGACCAAGTTGAAGTGCCCTCAGGTCGATATGGAGGGGGGCCGAGTACAGGCCCTCGGAGTAACCATGCCATGAAGCCCAATCCCGAGAACGATCTTGCCGTCCGTGTACAGGAGTTGGCCGCCCTTGTTTCGTCGGCGGTGCGCCAAAAGACGGTCGAGTCTTTCGAGACACTCGAACGCCAGGTCAACCAGTTCGAGACCTTCGTTCGCGAGCTTCAACAGGCGCGGTGTGCTGACGATGCCCGGGCCGCGATTCGCCGGCTCGAAAGCAACCAGGCACTCACCGACGGCGATCGCCAGACCATTCGATCGCTGGTGGTCGGTGATGCCGAGCAGTATCTCAAGCAGGAGCATAACCTCAACGAATGGCTGAGCGAGCTGCAGCGGTTGACGGACCTCATGAGCCACGCCGCGGGTTCGACGTCGGACGGCGCTATCGATGAAATGCGCGGCATCGTGAAGGACGCCGTGCGCCTGCTTCCCAATATCCGCAGCTACATGGAAGAGAAGGATCGCCTCAATCGCTTCAACGCCGCGTTCGCCGAGTTGGACGACGACAATCGGCGGCTGTTGGTTGATATCCTGCGAGAGAAGATCAGCAGCTCGACGCGATAGTCGCTTCAACTGACCGCTCTTCATCTCGAACATTCTGCCTTCTCATTGTGCGCCGTTGGTACGCACTTTTGAAAGCAGCTTTCCATTAAACGACGACGCGACCGCCGCGCTGGCTCTCGTAAGAGTGTCGCGCAGCGGTCGCGTGTATGGAGTAGAGCAGTCGAATGCCGGGCCGCTTCTTAGCGCGTGCGTCGGCGGGGAATAATCGCGATCATGCCCAGGAGGGCAAACGCAAGTGTCGTGGGTTCCGGAGTCAGTGCGGGATCGACATACATCGCCACCAGCTGACCGCCTTCAACCAATTCCGTTGCGTCGGGTCCCGTTACAGCATAGTGCCCCTCAACGTCGAACAGGAACCAGCCGTCACCGAGGATCTCGCGAGCGTCGATGATGCCGGACGACTCTTCGTCACGAGTCAAGAAGCCCGGGCCGGCTGGAATTCCGAATCGTGCCGGATCGTGAGCGGCAATCTGCGTCAGGCTTGAAGGTCCGGTGTCGATGTCGTAGAGCCAGATCTTGCCGAGAGCGTCGTTTGCTCCGATGTCCTCCTGCATGAGGATTCGGCCGTATGAATCGATGGCCAAGTTGTCGAGCATCTTATGCCCTTCGCTTCCATCGAGGATGACGTCAAGCTGTCCGCCGGCCTCCGGATTCTGAAGATCGGTGAAGCGGACGCGCCAGAGCCGGCTGTTGGTCGATATGCTCGCAGTGGTCACGAAGTAGAAATCATTTTCGTGGCCCGGCCGCGGATCCCAGGCGCCATCCTCGATTCGCTGAAAGCGCGTGACGTCATTGGCGATTGAATCGGCCTGCAGTGTGTCACCTGTCGCATCACTTTCATAGTTGCCGAGGTTGTGTAGGGCAAACGGCTTCGAATTGGATCCACCCAGAGCCTGACCGGCGGTGTTGCTTTCCTCGGTTACGCCATTGACCTTCATACCAAAAAGACTTCCATTGGTCAGGCCTGCTCGCTCAATGGGATTGCCACTGTTGGTCTTATTACCGACATAGACATAGAACTCGCTCGGGGACACGGTCGCGCCAGGATTGGTCAAGCGATCAGAGTCATCAAGCCCGATGACAATCGTCTTGTTCTGACCGAACGGGCTGGCGACGGCGTTTTCCCAGGCAAATCGGCCCAAGCGTGGCAGTTCCCACGAAGTATTCTGGCCGGTGCCGGTAGCGACGTGCGCCCAGGCTGAGCCGGCATATGGCGTGAACGGGCGGCGGGTTTCCTCGCCGCTCAGGAAAATGCGATCCGTCGTACCTGCTCCGCCATGTGAGTAGGCGGTCGTGGGTGCCATGTCGCCGGAGCAGAGGCGGTTGTAGGCATTGGTTCCGGCGTCGTAGCTGCTCGTGCCAGTATTCCAAGTGTAAACTTCACTTCCTGCGGTGTTATGATCGCGGCCGGAGATTACGGTAAGGTCGTTCTGAATCGTCCAGCGCGATACAAATGAGCCTGTGCTGCCATGGGCTCGCACGACGCCCTGTGTGTCGCCAAGCTCGTGATTCATCATCAGGTCAAATGAGTTAGTTCCGGTGTTCGCAAATGCCCCCAAACCGTCGGGTATTCCGACCATTTTGTATCCGCCGACTGAGTCGCCGACGGTGAACACGGACGTTGTGGTCACCCCGGGAAAGCTGGGCAATACATAGGGGCTTTGTGAACTGCTGGGGCCGGTGAATTGAGCGGACGCCACGGTCGCATGGGCCATCACTGCCAGTGCCGCAGCGCATGCCATCTGAAATTGCTTCTTCAACATAATTCTCCTCCGGAAAGCTCGCACCTCGATCGGAATCCGGCACTCGCAGGATTCTCAAGACCGATTGATGACTGAACGGGAGGTTACGGTGGCACTGTGATGCTCTGATATGCGCATCGTCAGTGAACGGCTAATCATTGTTGAAGAATCGATTAACGATTTGCGACTCAGCGTTGGGATGACTGAAGAATCGTTCACGCGCAAGAGCAATCCGAGCTAGGAATTGAGAATGGCGGTTACGAATTCTTCGATATCGTTCAACGTGAGGTGGAGATCACCGTCGGTGTCGCCTGCGCAGGTGGAACATCGTGACTGCGTGATTAAGGAACTGACGAACGCCTGTACATCCAGTCCGTTTATCTCGCCGTCGCAGTTGGCGTCCGCTTCCGTACACGGAATACTGTAGGTAATGGCCAGTATTGGTCGGCGGGCCGTCACCGGCGCCTCGCGGCTGTCGAAACGCTTCGCGCTGACGCCGGGTGCCTCATTGCCCACCAGAATCCAGCCAAAATTCTCGGAAGGCAAATCGAGCCAGCTTTGTACGTCGGCAACCACCCCCGGTGTCGATCCCCATTGATAAAATCCGGCGGCGTTGACGGTTTGATTGGCGGAAATTGTCATTGAGAAATCTCCGCCCGGCGTGGTCCAGAACAGGCCTGGATACGTGGTGTGAAGCCAAGTCACGTCGCCCGCTGACACCGGTTCGCCTGCCCCGGAACCCGCTGCCATGCCCTCGGTCCATCCCGTCAGGACTCGTTGTAACGAAATGGAATGCGCCGCAGCCCGCGTCTTTGACATGTACAGCGTAAGCGTCGCGCTGGTGATTTGAGCGCCGGCAGGAATGGCTGCAGCAACGTCAAAGCGGATGAGCGCCCGCCGAATGGCCCCGGATCCTTGAGCCGTGCGGCCGGCAAAAATGCCGGAATCCGCGCCATTGGCCAGGGCACCGCCGGCGTCTTCTATCAGCGTTGCGTCGGCGGCCGGCTGGATCGTGACTGTCTCCGCGACAACAGCCGCCGGCCGCCAGAGGAAGGATCCCCATACAAAAATCAAGGCGACGTTGCATGAGGAACGCATGCGAAGCGATGGTAGCGCCGGTGGGTTTGGAAGCGATGAAGAAGTTGTGAGGAATGAGATAGGACTATGCCGTGCGCGTCCGAACAGGCGGCCCGGAGCGCAGTGTCCATCGGCAGCCATTATCGGAATACGTCGCATAGGGACCTCTCGTTGCTTAAGCCGGTTTCGCCAATCGCCGACGCGCTCTCCACGATTCTGGTTGAACGAGTGGAGGAGTGAAGCCATGCGATTGCACGTCATTGAGAAGGACGCCCGGTTCTCGTGCGGGTCGTGCGGGGCTTGTTGTAATCAGCCGTGGCGGACGTCGATCGAGGCTGACAAGGCGGCGGCGCTGGATCGGCATGACTTTTCCACGTATCCACAACTCGCGGGCAAACGGTTCTATCACGCGGCGGCGGATGGACGTGCGGGGTTTTTCGATCTGGCCAAGGGCGAGGGCACGAAGTGTCTTTTTCTTGACGCCGATGGATTGTGCATCATTCACAAGGAACTCGGGGCCGAGGCCAAGCCGGGGATGTGTCGACAGTTTCCGTTGATCTCGAGCCGGACGTGGGTGGATGAGCGGGTGTCGCTGAATTTCGCATGCCCGAGCGTGCAGCGTGGCACGGGCGAACTGCTGACCAATCAAACGAGCGACATTGCCGCCGTTGTGCCGCTTTCGGGGCGGCCGGTGCAGGCGGATGAGCGTGTGCCGTTGAACGCCCGCATGACGATCAGTATGGCCGACAATGATGCGCTACTCGGCTCGATCGAACGGCTGTTTGAATCGGGCGCGGCCGGTGACATCTGGTCGCGGTTTTCGCGTTCGCTCGATCTTGTCGAGCGGGCGATTGCGAATCAGTGCGGCGATGTTTCCGACCATGTTATCGATTCGAGTGCGCCGGTGGAATCGCTTGCAAATCCCGCGACGGCTCCACTTGGTACGCGGATGCTCTTCGCGGCGACGCTGCAGCCCGACACGATGCCGGCCGATCTTACGGGGCGACTTGGATTCCTTGGCCGGCTCACGCTGATTCCCAAACTCATGACGCTCGCGAACCTGTCGGGTACTTATCCGTCGCGCGTGCTTGGTCGCAACGTCACCATCCAGGATGTTCTGGCTCACTCGGTTGCGCCGGCGTTGGATGATGAATCGACGGCGCTGTTGTGTCGCTATCTGCATTCACGCGTCTGGCAACGGGCGCTGATGGGGACGCGGTTGTCGATCCTTGCCGGGCTGCACCAGCACATTCATGATGTGAACGCGGTAATCTTTTTTGCACGGGCCGAGGCGGCCGAGGAGAACTCGCCGGCCATTGACGCGGGGCACATTCGCCGCGGGCTGGCGTTCGTCGAGTTTCACCTGGCGAATCAGGCGCGGGTGTATGACCAGACGCTTAAAGGCTGGCTGCGCGGGCAGCTCAATGACATCGCGATGGCGAGAACCAGTTTGCGGCTCATGCGGCCGGCGGCTGTGACGCACGCGCGGCATCACTGACCGCTACTTCTTGGCAGCTTGGTACAGCTCGTCCACTTTTTTCCAGTTGACCACGTTCCACCAGGCGGCGACGTAATCGGGGCGGCGGTTCTGGTAGTTCAGGTAGTAGGCATGCTCCCAGACGTCGAGGCCCATGAGCGGGGCATGGCCGGTCATGATGGGGGAATCCTGATTGGCGGTGCTGAAGACTTCGAGCTTGCCATCCTTGAAGGCGAGCCAGGCCCAGCCGCTACCGAAGCGGGTGGTTGCGGCCGTGGCGAATTTTTCCTTGAAGGCGTCGAACGAGCCAAAGGTCGCCTTGATGGCGTCGCCGATCGCGCCTGCGGGCGTGCCGCCGGCACCGGGGCCCATGATCTCCCAGAAGAGCGAGTGATTGGCGTGGCCGCCGGCGTTGTTGATGAGGGGCTGGCGGACGGCGTCGGGGGCCGAGGCGATTTCTTTGAGGAGCCTGTCGAGGGGTTTGGCGGCGAGGTCGGCGTGGGCTTCGAGGGCCTTGTTGGCGTTGGTGATGTAGGCCTGATGGTGCTTGCCGTGATGGATTTCCATCGTTTTGGCATCGATGTGGGGGGTGAGGGCGTCGAGGGCGTAGGGCAATGCGGGCAATGAGAAGGCCATGGGTGGGCTCCTTGGGTTTGTCGTGTTTGCGTGTGAACCGAACGGGGGGACTCTAGTCCGCAGGAAATGGGGGGTCAAGGCAGTGCGGGGAAGTGAAACCGTAGATTTCGCAGATTGACGCGGATCGGATTGGCGGCAGTTGGCAAAAGAACTGACACGATCTGAGAGAAACTGACACGAGGTGGGACATGGTTTTTGAAAAACAGCTGACAGTTGCTGGCGTGGATGAATCGATAGGGTCCGAGGGGCCAAGGGGCCAAGGGAAGGCGCGCGTTGCCTTGCAACGGTGAGTGCATGCGGGGGCGCGGATTCCGCCATGGCGGATCTTCGACATGCGGGGCCTCCTGAGTGCAGGCTTGGACGGCTGTCCTAACCATTACCTAACTTAGTACTTTCTAAACCCTCGGCCTGTGGCCGAGGACGAGAAGAGGTTTGGACCGTTCCGTCGTGTATGGATGGTGCGTAAGTTCTCCCAGTGGGAAGGCCCTTTCGGGGTTCCACAACCAGGAGAACCAAGATGCACGATTGGCAGAGTTTGTCCCATGTACGATGGGAGTGTAAGTATCACGTGGTGATCATGCCGAAGTACCGGCAGAAGGTATTCTACGGAGGGATGCGTCGGCGGATAGGCGCGATATTGCGAGACCTGTGCCGCCAGCGCGGGGTGGTGTTGATTGAGGGCCGGGCGATGCCGGACCATATCCACTTGTGCCTGAGCATCCCGCCGAAGTACAGCGTGTCGCACACGCTGGGTTTTTTGAAAGGCAAGAGCGCGGTGCGGATTCACCGGGAGCTGATGGGTCAACGTCGGATGACGGGGCTGCACTTCTGGTCGACCGGGTACTGGGTCAGCACCGTGGGTGCGGATGAAGAGACGATCAAGACGTACATCCGCGAACAGGAACAGCTTGAGAGTCAACAAGGTGATCTCGATTTGAAGTAAACGTGTCCAACGGCCCCGGCGGGGCCTTCCCAACGTGAACGCCCCCCTTTGGGGGGCCTCCTAAAGCCACGCCCTATGGGCGTGGTTGATTACTATAGTATTGGGAATGGCTAAGGCAAGGAAGAATTCTCAGGGGCCGAGGAGCGGCTTTGGGTTCGAGGATTCGCGTGGACGTCGATTATGGTGGGTTGAGTACAACCGCACCCTCCGAGCGCATGCCGGACGCTGGGAGGCGACGGGATTATTCGCTGAGGAGGCGGGTGACGAAGGGGGGGATGTCGTCGGGGGTGACGGTTCCTTCGTTGGTGAGGTCGAAGGCGCAAAGGGGAGCGGAGATGGGGGCGAAGTTTACGAGGGCGTCGACGGAGAAAAGTAGAATGACCACTATTTAACCCCCTATTTAACCAAACCCGGCACCCTGTGCATGCCACAGTTCGCCGTCCCAGGCAGCGATGCGATTGACAGGCATTCCGCCAGCCTGAGTTAGTTCGCCTCCGACGACCAACATCTCAGGCTTCCCTCCGGCACCATCGGGATCCCAAGTTGTGATCGCTCGAACTGTTCCTTTGACCCCTGGGACACCATTGCCCGGACGCCAGTCGTACTCGCATTGCGCTTGTGAAAGGCTTGGCGACCCAATGAAGACTCCCATTGTGAATGCAAGAACAGTGATTGCCCGAGAGATTCTCATTTGCGTTTCCGGAAGATTGAATCGGCATTAAGAGGCTGCAAATCGTTGCGCCTAGATTGTACCTAATGTGGAGTAGGAATTGCAAATCGGGCGATGGTGCGGTGGCTTAGATGTTTCAATCGTTTGCAGATTGCGTCGATTCTGGCGGATTCTCCTCCACCTTTTCAGGGTGGTGCGAGGGTGGGTGTGCGGTGACCCGGGGTAGGGCTTTGCCCAACCCCGGGCTGGGTTCCGTTGCCCTGTTAGGGCATTTGTTGTGATGGTGTTTTCACGGGATTGCGTGGTCCGCGCGTGCTGGTGGTGTGAGTCGTTCGTCCTCCGGACGCGAATATGAAAAGTGGTATCAACCAGTGACTAAAGTCACCCGCCGTGGCGGGCAAGCTTGGCAATCATCGTGCGCCCTACGGACGAGAGAGAAGTGCGTGGGAAAGGACTCCCATCGGGGTGCGTGCGAGAAAGGATTGTCTCCGAGGCGACTCTTCGACTCGCACGAGCGGGCTCGCACGAGTGGCAGAGAGTTAGGGCGCCCTTTCAGGGCTTGGATGCACTTGGCGATCTGTACCCAGGGCGTTGCCCTGGGCTGGGGCTAGGGCGCACCGTTGGTGCTTGGAATGCGCTGTTGAAATTCGGGAGGCACCTTGGAAGGAGAGCACTTTTGGTATCAGGCTGCAATCTTGGGGCTTACGGTGCGGTGGCGGCGGCGACGTAGGCTTGTACGTCGAGGCCGTCGAGGATGGTGTCGGGGTTTAGGTCGCAGGCGCAGACTTTGGATGGTGTGGTGTCGATCTGGAGGATGACGTTGGCGAAGTCGCCCGGGGAGAGCAGGGGGATGCGGCCTTGGCTGGTGAGGTGGGCGGCTTTGAAGTCGGCCCAGTCGGTGCAGTCGATGGCGCCGCTCATGTTCTTATCAAAGGCGTAGCAACTCGGGGCGGCGGGGCTGCCGAAGCAGTTTCGGAATTCGGTGAAGTCGGTGTCATCCACGTCGCCGTCGTTGTCTTTGTCGCCCCAGAGGGAGAGAGGGACGGTGTCGACGAGGTAGCCTGCGACGCTGCGGGTGAGGTCGGCGATCATGTCGTAGTCAATGTAGGTCGGGGAGAAATCGGTCTTGTCGTTGACGGTGTGGTAGTTCGCGTTGCAGGTGTAGCAGCGTTCGATGATGACGACGGCGGGGATGCCGACGTTCTCGAATGACCAGTGATCGCTGAAGCTGAAGTTACCGAAGTTGGTGAAAGGGGTGAGGCCGTTGCCGTAGGTGGTGATTGCAGCGGCGACGCCGTTTGTAACGGCGGATGATGTCGCTTTGCTGTAAAGGTCCATGCCGTAGGCGCCGCTGTCGTGGCCGACCATGTCGGCGGTGACGGCCATGACGGTGTTATCCGCGCCGTGGGCTGCGACGTAGGCGATGCTGCCGCGGCGGCCCTGCTCTTCGCGATCCCAAGCGACGAAGCGGAGTTGCCTGCTCGAGCGGTGTTGTGAGAGGATGCGGGCGAGCTCCATGACCATGGCCGTGCCGGTGGCGTTGTCGTCGGAGCCGGGGCAGTTGACGCTGTCGAAGTGGGCGCCGATGACGACGGTTTGCGTGGGGTTGTCGGTGCCGGGCTGGGTGGCGACGACGTTGTGGTAAGTGGTGGCGACGTAGACGAATGGTTCGAGGGCGACGGAGAGACCGAAGGACATTAGCTCGTTCTTGATGTTGTCGCGGGCGAGGTCGTGCTGGGCGCCGCCGAGGCCGCGGCTGTGGCCGGTGTAGGTGTACAGCAGGTCCTGGTGGTAGTGCTTGTAGTTGTTGACGTCGACTTGCTGGGAGATGACGACACCGGGCGGGGAGGCGTGCGTGGACGCGGCGACGATGGTGAGTGTGCAGACAATGACGAAGGACTGTTTCAACATGCCTCTCTCCCGAACGATGGTCGCCGATGAATGCGTCTATGGTACCCGATTTGGCGGCTTCGTTTCAATGTGATAGGCCCGTAAATGAGGGCTGGGATGCGGGGCCGTTCCGCGGTGCTGGTACGCTGGTAAGCGGCGAAGGAGAAAAAGCCCGTGCTGGCGCGTGGGCGTTAAGAAAAGCCCGTGCTGGCGCGTGGGCCTCGTTGTTTCCGTTTTACATGGCTCGTTGTGGGGGGATTACAATCTGGGCGCGATCATCTGGAGAATTCGCCATGAATGAGCTTGCACGTCGGCCGCTTCTGCTCATCGTTCGGGATGGATGGGGGCACAATCCGTTTCCGGAGTGGAATCATGCGAATGCGGTGCATCTCGCGCGGACGCCGGTGGATGAGCGGCTGCGGGCGGCGTATCCGTGGGTGCAGATTCACACGTGCGGCGAGGATGTGGGGTTGCCGACGGGCGTGATGGGGAATAGCGAGGTCGGGCATCAGAACATCGGGGCGGGGCGGATTGTCGATCAGGAGCAGATGCGGATTACGCGGAAGGTTCGGGATGGGTCGTTTTTTGAGATACCGGAGTTGCTTGCAGCGTTTGCGCACGCCAGAACGACGGGGGGCCACGTTCACCTATTGGGCTTGTGCAGCAGTGGAAAGGTGCACAGCGCGCTTGAACATCTGTATGCGATCCTGGATCTAAGCGTTCGATTGCGATTCCCTGGTGATCGCGTGTTTATCCATGCGATCACTGATGGTCGCGATACTCCACCGCAGTCAGGGTTAGGGTTCATCGAAGAAATTGAAAAGGAATGCGAAAAACGCGGGATCAATCCGGTCGCCAGTGTCGTTGGTCGGTATTACGCGATGGACCGCGACAACCGGTGGGACCGCGTTAAGCAGGCCTATGACTTGCTTGTGGCAGGACGCGCCGAATGCTGCGCATTCCCTACTTTCAACAGCGCTGATGCTGCATGCGTGAACTACTACGACCATCCCTCATCTGGCACTATGAAGGGCGATGAGTTCATTACTCCGTCGGTCACATGCGGTCCCGGTTGTCCCGAGAGCCGAATCAAGTCGGGGGACAGCGTTATCTTTTTCAATTTCCGCGGGGACCGGCCGCGGGAGATTACGAAGGCGTTTGTCTTTGACACGTTTCCGTTTGAATACGTCGATAAAGGCGAAGTGAAGGGGATGCAGGGGTTTGAGCGCGGGCCGAAGATCGAGAATCTGTATTACTGCACGATGTGCGATTATGAGAAGGGGCTGCCGGTGAAGGTGGCGTTCACGCGGCCGGCGAAGATGGTGAATATTCTGGGGGCGTATGTGTCGAGTCTGGGGTTGAAGCAGTTTCGCTGCGCGGAGACGGAGAAGTATCCGCACGTGACGTTTTTCTTCAACGACTATCGCGATGAGCCTTTTGATGGCGAGGATCGGCAGATCGTGGCGAGCCCGCGGGATGTGACGACGTATGACCAGAAGCCGGAGATGTCGGCGGCGGGTGTGACGGAGGAGATGCTGCGGCGGATCGCGAGCGACCAGTACGATTTGTTCATTCTTAACTATG
>CAZSBF010000028.1:0-47390 GCA_964605185.1 uncultured Planctomycetaceae bacterium | reverse complement strand
CATGTCATACGGCGTGGGCTGGATGATCTGTACGGCGCTGGTCCCGGCACTGGCGACGGACAAGCTGCACTTGAGCTATTCCGATTACTCGCGGGCGATGATCGTCGTCTATCAGTTGATGCACCTCGCGCTTCTGGCGCCGATGGGGTGGGTGGCCGATCGGGCCGGTCCGGTGAAGCTGGCGGCAGCGTCATTCCTGTGGCTGACGGGGTATCCGCTGATCTTGATGGTGGTTTCGAGTTCGACGTGGTTGCTGGTGGCGAGCGTGATGTATGCCATCGGCATGGTCGGCGTGCAACTCACGTGGACGCTGGGGCCGGTGAGCCTTGCGGGCGACCCGGCAAAGGCTCCGCATTATCTGGCGATCCACGGGACGATGGTCGGTATCCGCGGCGTGTTGTTTCAAGGGCTCGGGATGGCGCTGTATGCGTGGACGGGGCGGTTTGAGATCCCGCTGGTCATCGGGGCGGCGGGGTTCTGCTGGGCCGCGTGGCGAATGCGGCGGCTGGCCGATGAGATGATTGCACCGCCGATCGCGGAGGAATATCGGGACGATCCGGAGTGAAGCGCATTAAAAAAGCCGGGCGACCTGTAGGTCGCACCGGCTTAGTTTGAAACTGAACGAGGCTGTTTAGGCCTTGGTCTTCTTGCCGTCCTTGTAGGCGACCTTGCAGTGGTCGCACTTGCCGTCGCTGACCATGGCCGTGGCGCAGCCGCCGCAGCGCGCCTTGGAGGCGTCCATCATGACCTTCATGGCGTGCTCGGCCTTTTCGTAGCCCTCTTTGCCCTTGAAGAAGTGGCCCATCACCAGGCCGCCGTCACACTTCTTGCAGAAGCCGTCTTTGTGGCCTTCCACCATTTTCTTGCAGTCGGCGCACTTGATGTCCGACGCCTTGACTTCCATCCCGGCGGCGAGCGTCTTGGCAAACGACGAGTCTTTCATGGCCTTGTAGAGCTTCTCGCTCTTGGCCATGACGTGGGCGACCATGCCCATCTTGCAATGCTCGCACCAGCCGCTGCCGGACTTTTCCATGTCCTTGCAGGTGGAGCAGTCGTGTGAATCCTTCTTGGCTTCCTTCTCGGTCTTCGGGCCGGCCAGAGCGACCGGTGCTATACATAGGCACAGGGCGGTGGTGGCGAGTAACAACCTTCTCATAACAATCTCCTGGTTGGCCGTATTGTGGCGGCCGTTGCGAAATGACTTCATCCCTGAACAGCGAGCGACGAACCACGTATCCGCCGCCTCGCGGGATTTGCAGACGATCCCCCCGATAGTAAGACAACCACTGAGGGCGCGTGGTTAATTCCTTTGAAATCTGAACGCGGCCGGGGCGAGGAATTCACAGAAGTGGTGGGGTGCATAACCCGATGCCAAACAGTAGTTTATGCACGGGTCGGCGACGGACGTTCGCTATGCCGTTACAATAGCGGGTTCACCGCGTGTCAGGAATCACGCCCTTTATCCCCTTTCGGAGCCACCTGTGCCGCGACCGCCGACCGTATCGTTTGTCTCCCTCGGGTGTCCGAAGAACCTCGTGGACTCCGAGAAGATGCTCGGCCTGCTGGCGGAGGCGGGGTGCGGCATCGTCGGCGACGGCGGGGCGGGGGATGTGGTCGTCATCAATACCTGCGGGTTTCTGTCGTCGTCGCGCGATGAGGCATTGGGGGTTATTCGCGAGGCGGCGGAGCAGAAGCGGGCCGGCGAGGTGAAGAAGGTGGTCGTCGCGGGGTGCCTCGTGCAACGCGATGGGCAGCGGCTGGTGGAAGAGGTGCCGGAGATCGATGCGCTGGTGGGCGTGAACAACCGGGCGGACATCGTGCGGGCCGTAGTGGGTGAAGGGCGCAAGGGCGCGAAGAAGCAATCGGGGGATAAGCGAGACATTTTTCTTGGTGAGTATCACGCGGCGTCGTGGACTGAGGGGAACAAGTCGGATCGCTCGCGGCTGCGGCTGACGCCGTCGCACTATGCGTATCTGCGGATGAGCGAAGGGTGCAATCAGAAGTGCACCTTTTGCACGATCCCGTCGATTCGCGGGCCGATGCACTGCAAGGGTGTGGATGAGATCATGGCCGAGTCGCGCGAGTTGATCGCCGACGGTGCCGTTGAGATCAATTTAATCGGGCAGGATACGACGAGCTACGGCGCAGACATCGGGTACGAACCGGGGTTGTCGGGCCTGCTACGAACGCTTAACACGCTGGACGGCGTGCAATGGATACGGTTGATGTATGCCTATCCGTCGGATTTCACCGACGAGATGATCGATGCGATCGCCGAGTGCGAAAAAGTTGTGAAGTACATCGACATGCCGCTGCAGCACATTAACGACCGTGTGTTGCGAAGCATGTATCGCCGGGTGACGCGGAACGAAACGGAAACGCTCTTGGAGAAGCTGCGAAAGCGGATTCCCGGCGTGGCGATTCGCACAACGTTCATCGCGGGCTTTCCGGGTGAGACGGCGGCCGAGTTCGAGGAGTTGCGGGCGTTCGTCGCGCAGTTTGGCTTCGACGCGATGGGGTGCTTCCCATATTCGGATGAAGATGGGACGCCGGCGCACAAGATGAAGGGGCACCTGCAGAGCGAGGTCATTCAATCGCGCGTCGAGGCGATCATGCTGGCGCAGCAGGAGGTTGCGTTCAAGCGTGCGGCAGCGCTACGCGGGCAGGAGTTGCGGGTGATGATCGACGGCTTCGGCCGGGACGGCGTGTATCCCGCGCGGCATCAGGGGCAGGCGCCGGACGTCGATAGCGTGACTTATGTCGAAGGCGGGGAATATGACCCGGGGGCGATGGTGATGGTGCGCTGCACGGGGCATCGCGAGTACGACCTTTTGGCGCGGCCGGTCGGAAATTCGCTGCCGATTCTGCAATAACGCAGGGGGAAAGCCGAAGACAACTGGATGGAACTGCCTGATCAACCTGCGGCCCCGACGGCGCGGACTGGGACCGGTGCGCTGCTTCGCTGGACGCTGACACTCATGCTGCTGCTGGTCGGCGGGGCGTCGCTGGCGTGGGGGATGAAGTGGATCGGGGGCGGTTCGCACGGCGAATCGGCCATCGATCATCACCCTACGGCAATCGCGCTGGGGGCGTCGCTGCTGGCGGGGGCGATTCTCTTTTTCATAGTGCATCGCCGGCAGTACGCGGCTTGGCATGAGGAGTGCCTTGCGTTCGGCACGGCAGTGGATTCGCTGGCGTCGGGGGCGCGACGATTCGATCTCGCGATGGCCAGCGTGCTCGGGCTGTTTCTCGAAGTTGCTTTGATTCGCTGGCATGGGACGGAGTTTCGGGCCTGCGCGTATTTCAAGAACATCACGTTGCTGGCGTGCTTCCTCGGATTGGGGCTTGGCTTCGCGCGATCTCGGCGGGCGGTGGTGACATTTCCCCTGGTGCTCGTATTGCTCGCATTGCAGCTTGTCGCCATTGATTTACTCAGTCTGGTCGACGCGGATCGGGCGGTGCGCAATCCGGTTGGAAATGAGATCCTCTGGGGAATGGGCATCATCACGAATCTGCTGCAGGCCGGCGTGTTCTACGGATTCTTCGCCGCGCTCTTTATCAGCACGATCGTAATCTTCATTCCCATCGGGCAACTCACGGGGCGGCTGATGGATGCGAGCCGGCCGATCGCGGCGTACACAGTAAACATCGTGGGCAGCATCATCGGCGTGCTTTTGTTCGTGGGCGTGTCGTATGCGTGGTTGCCGCCGGTAATCTGGTTCGGGCTGAGTGCGGCCATTGGACTGTGGCTAATGCGGCACAGTCGGCGCGGCCTTGTGACGAGCGGTGTGGTGACGGTGATGTTGCTGGGTTGGCTGGGCTATGAGCCGCGAACGGACGTTCAGAACATCTATTCGCCGTATCAGCGGCTGGAACTTACACCTTACAGTGCAACGCTAAGCGATGGGGCGCGCGTGCCGCTGGGAACGCATCTTTCGGCGAACAAGACCTACTACCTGCATGCGCTGAATCTCAGCGAAGAAAAGGTGGCGAAGTATGCCCCGCGCGGGATCACGGAGTTGCGAGACAAGTTCGCGGCGTACAACCTGCCGTACATGCTTGGAGCAACGCCGGACACGGTATTGATTGTGGGGGCCGGGGCGGGCAACGACGTGGCCGCCGCGATTCGCAACGGCGCCGGGCATGTCGATGCCGTGGAGATCGACCCGGCAATTCGCTGGGTTGGGCAGACCTATCACCCCGAGTCGCCTTACTCATCGCCGCGTGTGCGGTGCGTGATCGATGATGCGCGCGCGTTTATGAAGCGGGCCCCTTCGGGCGCGTATGACCTGATCGTCTTCGGACTTCTGGATTCGCACACGCTGCTCTCAGGGATGGCGGCGGTTCGGCTCGACAATTTCGTCTATACGCTGGAGTCCATGAAAGAGGCCAAGCGGCTGCTGCGGACCGGCGGTCGGCTGTGTTTGTCTTTCGCTGTGCGGCCCGAAGGCGCATTCGCAGCGCGTATGTTCGGCATGTTGTCGACGGCGTTTGGTATCGCGCCGCGGACGTTCTTGATGCAGGGCAACGACACGCTCTATGTCATTGGCGGTCGTCCTGAAGACATCCAAACCCCTTCGGACTTGACACTAACCCCGGAGACGACCGAAGCGCTGGCACGCTTCGCGACGGCGGCATCCGTTCCGCCAGCCGAGGATGACTGGCCGTTTCCGTTCCTGCCGGGTCGTTCGTGGTCGGATTTTCCGCGAGCCTATGTGTATCTAATTGGAATGCTCGCGGCGATTTCGTTGATATGGATCGTCGGATCTGCGGAACGCGGCACGACCTTCAGCGGGCATTTTTTCTTTCTCGGCGCGGCATTCCTGCTGGTGGAAACCAAAGGCATCACCGAGTTGGCACTCGTATTCGGCACGACGTGGGTGGTGAGCAGTGTGGTGATCCTCGCGATTCTCACCTTAATACTAATTGCAAATTGGTATGTGTCGCTCGTCCGGCCGCGCGGGGTGACGGGGGCATACGTGCTGCTCGTGGCGTCACTGCTCGCGGGCTATTTTCTTCCTGTGCAGCGTCTGTTTGACGGGAGCGCGCTGACCGGGACGATCACGGCGTGTGCGCTCTGTTGTTTGCCGCTTCTGTTCGCGGGCGTCGTGTTTGCGACGTCGCTGCAACGTGCGGCGTCGTTGCCGTCGGCGTTCGCGAGCAACCTGCTCGGGGCGATTCTCGGCGGGCTTTGCGAATATACGAGCATGGTGTGGGGGTTCCGGAATCTTTATTTGGTGGGGCTCGGCCTGTATGTCTTGTCGTGGCTGATGGCGGGCCGCCGCCGCGTCGCCGCTTGACGCTGTCGTGGCTGCTGCGTATTCTCAAATCCTTGCCAATCAAAGGAGAGAGCTACGCATGAACCTCGTGACCGGAGGAACCGGGCTGCTGGGCAGCCACATCGTCGAACAGCTTCGCAAACGGGGGCGGGCCGTGCGGGCGTTGGTGCGCAAGGGAGCGGATACGTCCTGGCTTAAGACGCAGGGTGTCGAATTGATCGAGGGCGACATCACGGACCCCGCTTCTTTGGATCGGGCCTGTCAGGGCGTGCAGTGCGTTTATCACGCGGCGGCACGAGTCGGCGATTGGGGACCATGGGAAGATTTCGTCCGTGTCACGATCGACGGGTCGAACAACCTCTTTGACGCGGCGGAGCGCGCCGGCGTGCCGCGATTTATCCATATCAGCAGCATCAGCGTGTATGGGCACATGAACGAGCCGGGCCTGGTCGTCGATGAGTCGGCCCCCTTGGGCGTGAACGTGCATCACTGGTCGTATTACACGCGGGCCAAGGTGATCGCCGAGGAAGAACTGTGGCGCCGCCACCGCGCCGGCTGCAAGGTGAAGTACACGGTGATTCGGCCGAGCTGGCTGTATGGTCCGCGCGACCGGGCGACGCTGGCGCGATTGACGCGAATGATTCGCGATGGCAAAGCGAAGCTGCTCGGTTCTGGGGACAATCGACTCAACGTTGTTCACGCGGCCAATGTCGCGGAGGGGTGCATCCTGGCGGCGGACAATCCAAACGCGGTGGGGCAGGCGTACAACTGCAGCAACGATGGTGAACTCACGCAACGGCAGTATTTCGACCTGTTGACCAGCGCGATCGGCGCGCCGCCGGTGACGAAGCGAGTGCCGTTCAAGGTGGCGTATTCTGCCGGGTTCATGCTGGAATGTTTCGGGCATATGTTCGGCAAGAAAACGCCGCCAATGATCACCCGATACGCGGTGTGGCTGATGGGCCGCGACACCTATTTTTCCGCGGACAAGGCACGGAAGGAACTCGGTTGGAACTCGACGATTGGCTATCGCGAGGGAATCCCCGCGGCGGTGAAATGGTATCAATCGACGCAGCGGGTGTAACCACGCACGCGCGTCTGAAGCGTTACCGGCAAAAGAAAAACGGCCCGGAACAGGGGTCCTGTCCCGGGCCGTTTGTTATTTAGTCAGGCTTGACGTCGCCTAGTTGCGCTCGCGGCAGCCCGGCGGATTGCTGTTGCAATACGCGTCGAGGCGGTCCTTGAGTTGAAGCGCACACGATCGTGCGCTGTTTCGTGGATTGCATCCCGGCGGGTAATCGCAGAGGAAGTCATTGGCATCATTCAAGACCGCTTGAATGTTCTGCGGATTTGAGCCGTCGAGGATGTTGAACGTGGCTGCGATCACGAACTTGGCCAGCATGGCCGATGCATCGCTGCCGGCGTCGGCTCCGTTCGGGAGCTTGTTCGACAGGAGTCGCATCAGTTTCGTGTCGTTGTACGTCACGCAACCGACCTGAAGGCTGCTGACCGGCCAGGCGCTTCGGTGGTTCTTCCAGTAACCGGGAGTGCTTGGACACTGATCCGGATCAACGACGTGGATGACCTGCGTGCAGGTCGCAATGTTGCCACAGTCATCCTTGGCCTTCCACGTTCGGGTGATGGTCCGCGGGCAACCGCAGCCGTTGGAGCTGTCGGTGTACCAGACTTGGACGCAGGTATCACAATTGTCAGACGCGTTGGCCCGGCCGGTATTGCACGGGTCAGTGCTCTGGCCGCAGGTGACAGTCTTGTCCGGCGGGCAGCAAATGGTCGGCGGGATGGTGTCGTTGATCGTGATGTACTGCGTGCAGTACGCCGAATTGCCGCAAGCATCCGTTGCCTTCCACTTGCGGGTGATGATCTTCGGACAGGTTCCGCAGACCGAGTCGCAATAAGTCAACGTCGGGTTCGGGTCGCAGGTATCCGACACGGTCGGGCGACCGGTGTTGGACGGGTTCTTCGACTCGCCGCAGTTGATGATCTTGTTTGGCGGGCAGGTGATCGTGGGTGCCGAGTTGTCTCGCACCTTGATCGTCTGCGTGCAGGTCGACTCATTGCCGCAGGCATCGACGGCCTTCCACGTTCGCGTGATGACGGCGACGATCGGGCAACAGCCCGGATCGGACTCGTCCGTGAACGTGACGGTCGGCTGAAGATCGCAGTTGTCGGTGACGGTCGGATTGCCGGTGACCGACGGATCGACTGTCTGGTTGCAATTGACCGTAATGATCCCCGGGCAGGTGATCGTCGGGGCGATTTCGTCCACGACGTGAATAATCTGGTCGCACGAGGCATGGTTACCGCAACGATCGGTGGCGGTCCACGTTCGCGTGATGGTCTTTTCCTGAGCACAGTCGCCCGGCGTTTCGACATCGACCGAGGACACGACCGGGGCCGGGTCGCAGTCATCCGTGGCGACGGGCGGATCGGTGTCCGTTGGATCGCCGCAAGCAACCGTCAATTCGGGCACGTTACAGGTAATCGTCGGGGCGTTGCTGTCGGAAACACTGATCTGGGCCACGCACGGGGCACTTGTTGCGGTGCCGTCGCTGACTGTCAATGAAACGGAGCAGTTCAGGTTACAGCTTCCCGATGTGTCAATGGTGAGAATCGGGGTCGAACTGGTCGGATTGTCAAAGGAAGCGCCCGGACAATCTGTTGTCCAGCTATAAGTGAGCTGGTCATTGTCTGGGTCGGACGATTGCGTACCATCCAGTTGGATTACCGTTGACGCCCCAGCACACTCGGACTCATAAGGACCATTGGCGTTGCAAAAAGGCGGCTCGTTCAAGCGTGGCAATCCACCGACGTTGCCTTTGGCGCCGCCACTGATATTCAGATTGAAATCGCCGACGAAATCGGAGTTTTCACTGCTGAGCGTGACGCCGATGTCCTGACCGGCATAGAGAGATGCGAGCAATCCACCGGTGAGGCTGAAGCGGAAATCGTAGCGATCGGTGTTGGTGCCGGTGTCGAGATGACCAAACTGCATGATTTCGCCCGTGAGCAGGACGCCGGCATAGTCGATGAGGGTGTCGCCATTGATGTCCACCTCGCCGACGATCTGAAGATCGTCACCGGGTTGTCCGCCGATGAGATTGCCGCTGTTGTCGACCTGAATGCGAATCGACAACGATTCGGCCGCGGGAACTCCCGTCGGGTTGATCACGCGGGGCGGAGAGACATTCGACAATCGAATGGAAATCGGGGACGCATCAACGGAATACAAGTTGGAGCCGGCCGTATAACTCAGCGAGCCGGTTCCGTTGTAGGTGATCGCGGGAAAGCCCGGCAAAATGCCAAGGAGCGCCGCGAGGCACACGTTTGCGGCCGCCATGACGGCGACCATGGTACACAGTGAATAGACGGTCTTTTTCGGATTAAACATTTCAACAGTACTCCACGCACCCTGGTCAGAGCGACAAAATCGAATCGGTAAAAGGTGCCCTGGCAGTGGGGGAGAGGAGTTACTGCCTTACGTGGCCCGTCCCGAATCTCAGGTTCCGCCAACCGACCAGTTTCTGTCGGCAGTTCCCGAAAACGTAGATTTATCTATCGGCTCGCCGACAACAAACTCGTCGGCGAAATTGGGAGACGATAAAACCGGCAGCGGGTTAGCGTGCGCGGCGGCGAATCAGAGACAAACCCAATGCAAGGAATGCGATCGACGCCGGCTCGGGAATCGCGAAGCTGTCCGCGACCGAACCGAGAATGTTGTCGAAGTTGTTCCAGCTGGTGTTCCAATTCACGAAGTTGCTTCCCGTTTGGGAAAGGATGACGCCGACTTGCGACGGGAGGCCGGGCGTTCCATAGAGGCCGGAAACCGCAAGTGAACCACCGGTGACGGTGAACACGAATTCGAGCGGCTCATCTCCCGAATTGGGGAAACCGAAATTGGTGAGCGAACCGGTCAGGAGCGGTGAACTCGCGCCGAGCCCGGCGATGTCGCCGGTAATCGAGAGCGAACCACTGAGGCCGGTCCCCGTCCCATCAACAACAGCGGTGATGGAAAAGCCCTGCGCGCCGGTGATTGGATAGTGGACCAATAGCGTATCAACCAGTTCCTCCGAAAAACCGACGGCCGAAAGAGCATCGGAGCCTGCGTCATAGGTGACGGTGATGGCGCTTGAGAAAATGTCCGGCTTGGTTGGCACCAAGTTGAGCGGTGTCGCGTTTGCAACATTTGCAACGGAACCGAGGACGATGATGGTGGTGATGAATCGCCGTAGCGACATTGAAACTCCTCCCCTGCTTGTTTGACACGACACTTGGTCGCGTGATTGCTTTCTCTCTATCGGGAATGTGCGCGTCGGCACATTCACTTCTTTGCAAGTGACCATTCTAGTCCAGAACGCCTTCGGATGCAAGTCGGATGGCTCTCAATTTCAGCGGCACTATCTTATTGGTGAATTCCCTAAGTGACTCTCCGTTCAAAAGTTAGCGCACTCCTAACAAGCACCATCATTCGAACTTATAAGGCGTGTGACAGTGTGTTGGCACCTCGGATTACCTTCCGGGCGGCATTACACCCTATTGTTTCCAAGCCGTGTATTCACTCCAGGTTCTCTAATTTAACATTTGATAGTATTAGGACGTGTCACTTTGATAGGGGGCAGGTTGTGGTGCGCAATGCAGCGCCGAGGATTTGGGTTGGCTATCTGGATACGATGGGGGCAGCCTTGGAGGAATTCGATTTGAGCAGCGTCAGTTCCAATCGGACGGTTCATGGCGTTCTTGGCATTATTCGCCAGGCCGACCGGCTGTTGATGATTCAACGGTCGGCGACAGTACGTGTGCCATTGGCGTGGTGCTTTCCCGGGGGCACGATTGAGGAGGGGGAAAGTCAGGATGCGGCCCTGGTTCGTGAGATGCGCGAGGAGATCCACCTTGAGGTTGCGCCCGGAAAGCTGCTCATGACGCAAACCAAGCACGACGGGCGGCTGGTGCTCTATTGCTGGTCGGCGACGATCCTGTCTGGCGAGCCGCGGCCGAATCCGTCGGAGGTGGCCCAGGTTGAGTGGCTGACGCCGACGGAGATTCGAACGAAGTCGGGCGTGCTGGCGGGGACGACGGATATTCTGGATGCGATTGGGTTGTAGCTGGCTGGCCTAACGGATGATGCGCATGCGACCGACATTGGGGATGACGGCCGGAGTATCCTTTGAGAAACGGTAGCCGCCGGGCCAGTAGACAAAGAACGCTTGGCCGATCATCTGGTCGCCGGGAACCGTGCCATATTGATAGTCGCCGCGATTGATCAGCAGCGGGCAGACGTCGGACCACATGCGTGAGTCTTTGCTTTGGGGGCTGTTGTCACCACAGCAGAAATAATCGGTGGGGTTGTCGCGCAGCAGGATCGGATTCGTCGCCGTGCCCCAGCCGGGGTAGCGGGCAAATGGGTTGGCGCGGCCGGTGGGTGAGACAGATTCCAATTCGCAATCAGACCGGTAGTACACATCGCGGTGAACGGTGAGATGGCGAAGCTCGAGCGGGAGATTCTTTGCGCCGATCAGAACGGCGGCCTGTGAGTAGCGGCCGTCGCGGTAGGGGCGTTCCAGAAGCTTGGGGAGATTCGGCGAATAGTCCGCATCGCGCGTGGCAAGAACTTCCTCGCCGTTGATGCGAAGGGCGACGCGGTAGTCGAGGTTCTCATATTCAATATCGAGTGGCTTTCCGGACGCGAAGGCGGTCGTTTTGCCACGGGTGAGTTCGCGCTTGATGCCGCGATCACCGGGCTTTTCCATAATGACGGTGCCGTCGAGCTGGATTCGCAGGTCGAATTCATCCGTGCCCTTGCGAAGGGCCAGGAGGAGCGCTGCATCGGCTTGTGTGGCGGTGAGCTTGTCGTATTGGGGAAAGAGGACAAACTTCAGGCGGACATCGCCGACGTTGACCGGATTGGAAGGAATCATGCCGACATCGTTGTACGCATAGACATCCTGAACCGGCCGGCCGGAAAGTTCGATCCATTGTTCTTTGTCGGTCTTGGCGGCGTATCGAACGACCGGTGTGGACGCATCCCAGTCGCTCGCGCCTTCGGTGGTTGATCGCCAATAAGGCGGGTTGAAGCCGGGGTTCTTTTGCATGAGGGCGAGGTCGGGACGGAAGTCGTGATCGTAGTGAACGATCCAGAGTGAGTCCTGTGCGATCTTGGTCTTGCGGTGGATCGCGAGATGCTTGGCGAGACGAAGTTCCTGTTCCGAGTTGAGTCGTCGGAAGTCTGGGTTACCGGGAGGCGGCGGCTTCAAGAGCGCGGTGCGGATGTCATCGGGAATGCTCTTGATCGGTGCGGAGTAGACATCGCCGTCGATGAGTTCGAGGACTTCGCCGGGCAGCCCGATGAGTCGCTTGATGAAGTTGGTGTCGCCATCCTGCGGATCTTTGAATACGACGACATCCCAGCGTTTAGGACCAAGGAGCGATCCGCCGACGTCGTAAGGCCACTTGAGGACAAGAATGCGATCGCCGGAATCGCCGACTACGCGGGTCTCGCTGGAACGATTGAGGTCATTGTTGCCGTCGCCATTCCAGCCGCAGTTGGGGCATCGAACGGAATAGCCGCCCTCATTCTCAAGCGTGCCTTTTTGGAAGTAGTTGCTGTTGGCGAAGCGGACGGATTCGCGGATCCCATAGGCGAAGGAATAATTGCAAACGGTGCAGCGGTGCTGGGCATGTTTGCCATAGAGGCCCGGGGCCATGGAGCCCGTGGGGATGACGAAGGCCTCGACGACGAACGCGCGGAAGACGAAGGCAAGAATGAAGGCGACGACGATGGACTCGATGGTGTCGCGGATGCCATCAGGCTTGGGCATGTCGTTGGTGATGAGGGGCTTGGGAGTATTGTCGGTCATGGGGTACGGGCCTTTGTAGATATCGGCACGGCCGGTCGGCAGTCACGGGCCGAGGACTTGGACCTTACGGTTTTTGTGCCATTGGGTCAAAAAAAGGACGTAGGACTGCGGCCCAAGGTTCACCGGATTTTCGTTGAAAGGCCGGTCAGAGTAAAACTCCACACCAGCAATGTCTGATTCTCGATTTGTGCAGGTCGTGGTCAACCCGGTTTCGGGGCGGACGAGCAGTGAGCCGTTGGTGTCGGCGCTCGCGCAGCGCGTGGAGGCCATGGGGGCGGCGGCGCGGGTGCATCGAACGACGGGGCCGGGGGATGGGGCGCGGGTGGTTGCCGCATGTAGTCCCGAAGGGTGTCGGGCGTTGGTGGTGGTCGGCGGCGATGGCACAGTTCGCGAGGCGGCGACATCCGTAAGATCGGAGGTGCCAATCGTGATCCTTCCGCGTGGGACGGAAAACCTGGTTGCAAAGTATTTGGGGATGACGGCGGATGTGGACGTTGTGGCGAGGCTGCTGCGCGACGGCGTACCCGTTGACATCGATATTGCCGAGGCACGATGGGCGAAGTCGACTCGGAAGTTCCTCTTGGTCGGCGGGGTTGGGTTTGATGCGGAAGTGGTGCGCCTGGTGCACGGAGGACGCCGAGGACACATTTCGCATATGAGTTATTTCTGGCCGATTCTGAAGACGTTCCTGACCTTTCGCCATCCGACGATTCGTGTTGAGACGGACAAGGGAGTGGTCTTCGAAGGACGCGGCATGGTGTTTGTGGGAAATATTCCGCGTTATGCGATTGGATTGAGATTGGTTCCGAAGGCAGACCCGCGGGACGGATACTTGGATGTATGCGTGTTTGAGTGCGCGTCGCGGTTGCGGCTGATCCGGCATGCGCTGATGGTCGTGTTGGGGCGACACGTGGGTTCAAAGGGCGTGCATTATTCGCAGGCCCGAGGCGTGCGAGTTTCGGCGACGGATCATGCGGAAGTGGAAATCGATGGGGACTTGGCGGAGCCGTTGCCTGTGGAGTTTCGGATGACCGGCGAGCGGGCGAGGTTTCTGGTTTCGCCGGACTGGCGAGGCTAGAGTCTGGTTCGCTGCGCGTAAGATAGTGGACCGATCAGGACGGGCCGTTCATGACACCAAGCGATGAATTCGTTTCGGAGGCCATCAAACCCGACCGTGGGACGGGGGACGCAGCGTCGATGGCGAGCGGGCGGCCGGGGCTACCGTCAGGTTTTACGTGGCGGGATCATCATTACAGCATCGTGGAGGTTTTGGAGGATTGGAAGGTCAGCGAGGCGGAGGACCATCGCGGCGGAGAGCGGTATTACCGCAAGCATTTTTGGCGCATTAGAACCGACGGCGGCGACGTCATGACGATCTACGCGGTGCGGCATGTAAAAGCGGGGGAGAGCCCGAAGAAGCGATGGTGGTTGTATTCCGTCGCGAAGCAATAAATGCGAGACCGGCGGCGACGACCATGAAGTCCGGGGGTAATTGTCACAAACGGCCCCCGGCCCCTATGATTCCCAGTCTTACCTACGAAGAAAACTGGACTTCCACCACCCAGGCGAGACCCCATGGCGCACGAGATATTCGGAGTTAAGCAGGCCGAGGCCGATCATCACGCCCACCACCACCACGATCATGGGCACGATCACCACGACCATTTCCACGAGCACGCGACGACGGCTAGTGCTGAGCGATCGGCGGGGTTCTGGCTGTTTGTGACGATGGTTGGCGGGCTCCTGGTGCTGACCAGCTACTTCGTGCAGTGGTATAGCCCGGCACAGTTGGAACGGGTGACGATGCCGGGCGGCGGCGTGAGCGAAGTCACGACGTATTTGTATCAATTCCACATGGACGTGGCGGCCGGTGTAGGGGCGTTGCTGCTCGCAGTGCGGATCTTGTGGCATGCGCTGGCGAATCTGATTCGCGGGCACATGCACATGGATGAACTTGTTGCGTTGGCCATCGTGGCCGCGTTTGCGACCAACGATTATCGCGCGGCAGGGGTGATCGCATTTTTCCTGCTGCTGTCGGAGATCGTTGAGACGAGGACGGCCATCGGGGCGCGGGCGAGCATTGAAGATTTGATCAAGCTGACACCGAAAACGGCAAATCTGATTTCCGATGGCGGCGAAGTACAAATCGAGGTCGCGAAGCTGCAGCGCGGGCAGCGCGTGCGCGTTCGCCCGGGCGACAACATCCCGGTGGATGGGCGCGTGGTGTCAGGCGATTCGACGGTGAATCAGGCGAACATTACCGGCGAGTCGTTGCCGGTCGACAAGCGGCCGGGAGATGCGGTGTTCAGCGGCACATCCAACCTGACCGGAGCGATGGAGATCGAAGTGACGAAGGTCGGCGGAGAGACGACGCTTGGGCAGGTGCAGGACCTGATCCTGCGGGCCGAGCGGACGCGAATTCCGATCATGCGACTAATCGACCGTTACGTAATCTGGTATACGCCAGTGGTTTTGATGCTGGCGGGGTTGGTGCTTTTCTTTACGAAGGACGATCACGGGATTCAACGGGCCATCACGATGCTGGTGGCGAGCTGCCCGTGTGCGCTGATCATGGCAACGCCGACGGCGATGATCGCAGGATTGTCGTGCGCCGCGCGATTGGGAATTCTCATTAAGGATGTTGCGCACTTGGAGAGCGCTGGTCGGCTTACGGCGGTGGTGTTCGACAAGACGGGAACACTGACGACGGGCATACTCTCGGTGACACGGCTGATGCCCGCGGAGAAGGTTGAAGGGGCCGAGCTTCTGCGACTGGCCGCGTCAGCGGAGCAGTTAAGCAATCACCCGGCGGCCAAGGCGCTGATCGAGGTTGCCCGTGAGGCAAACGTCCGCATGTCGCAGGCACAGAAGTTTGAGGAAGTGCCGGGCAAAGGCGTTGTGGCAACCGTCGACGGGCGTTCGGTGTTGGTCGGCCGCGACAGCTTCCTCCAAGAGCGCGGCGTACAAACGCAGTCGGTGCAATCGCTCGCGGATGAGGCCGAAGGGATGAGTCTGCTGTATGTCGCGGTGGATGGCCGTGTGATGGGCGTGGTGGGACTGGAAGATCGCACCCGGAGCGCGGCGCGTGGCGCGGTGGAGGAGCTTCGTGCGGCGGGGATCAAACGAATTGCCATGCTGACGGGTGACCGTGCGGCAGTGGCGCGTCGCGTCGCGGCGGAAATGGCCTGCACGGAATACAAGGCGGAGTGTTTGCCGCAGGAGAAGCTGGCGCTGGTTGAACGGATGCGCGCGGAAGGTCACCGCGTGATGGTGATCGGCGACGGTGTGAACGATGCACCGGCACTGGCGGCGGGCGATCTTGGAGTCGCGATGGGTGCGGCGGGCAGCGATGTGGCGATCAACTCGGCGTCGATCGCACTGCTCAACAACGACCTGACGCGCATTCCCTTCCTTGTGAAGCTGAGCCGGGCCACTCGAAAAGTGGTCGTGCAAAATCTGGTATTCGGCGTGTTGTTTGTCATCGCGGTGATGTCGCTTGGAGCGTTTGACGTGGTGCCGCCGATCTTCGCGGCGGTGCTGCATTTCCTGTCGAGCCTGGTGGTTGTGTTCAACTCGGCGCGTCTGGTCCGCTTCGGCGAAGAAAAGGCGACGCACGAGGATGTGATTCGGGAAGAGCGCGGGGACGGTGCGCCGACGAGCGCGGTTCCAGCGACTGCGTAAAGGAATCGTCTGGAACGGTGCGGTTGTCATGAGCACCATCAGTTCACTGCGAAGCTTGTTGAGCGAAAAGACGTTTTCGGCACATCCTGATCTGATCCGACAAGAAGGTGACGCGATTCGGTGCCTGGCCTGCGGGCACCGATGTTTGATTCGCGACGGGCGCGATGGAATTTGTCGCGTGCGATTCAACCGTGGCGGGGAACTTCGCGTGCCCGGGGGCTATGTCGCCGGGCTGCAAATCGACCCGATCGAGAAAAAGCCATTTCATCATGCATTTCCGGGGCGGGAGGCGCTGTCATTCGGGATGCTGGGGTGTGATCTCCATTGTTCGTATTGCCAGAATTGGGTGACGTCGCAGGCCCTTCGCGATGATCAGGCCGTGAGCTTGCCGAATCAATGTTCGCCGCAGGAGCTGGCGGAGTTGGCGTTGCAGCATCGGGCGCCGGTGGTAGTGTCGACGTATAACGAGCCGCTGATTACGAGCGAGTGGGCCGTGGAAGTATTCAAGGAGGCGAAGGCACGCGGGCTGATCTGCGGGTATGTCTCAAACGGCAACGCCACGCCGGAGGTGCTGCGGTTCATTCGGCCGTTTGTCGATTTGTACAAGGTCGATCTCAAGAGTTTCGACGACCGGCATTATCGCGAGCTGGGCGGCGTCTTGGCGAACGTGCTGGCGACGATTGAGCAGCTAGTGGCGATGAAGTTCTGGGTGGAGATCGTCACGCTCGTCATTCCCGGCTTTAACGATGGCGATGCGGAGCTTTCGCAAATCGCCCATTTCCTTGCCGGCGTGTCGAAGGATATTCCGTGGCACGTCACGGCGTTTCATCCGGATTACAAGATGATCGATCCGCCGCGGACGCCGCCGGAGACGTTGGCGCGGGCACACGCGATGGGGAAAGCGGCGGGGCTGCGGTATGTGTATGCAGGGAATCTGCCGGGCGACGTCGGCGAATGTGAAAACACGCATTGTCCGTCGTGCGGGGAGACGGTGATTCGGCGACGCGGATTTTACGTACTCGAAAACCGAATGAAAACGGCAGGGTGTTGTCCGTCGTGTGACGGGGAGATTGCGGGACGGTGGGAGGCTGATGCGCCAACGCATTCGACGGGAACGGGTGTGCCACGGGCGGCATGGTGTGGGTGAGGCGTTAAACCCGGTTCTGTTTATCAAGCGGCAATTCAATTTCGACGGTTAGCCCGCCGCCAATTGCATTTGCGGCGCGGACGGTGCCGCCGTGGGCGCGGACGGCGCGATCGGTGATGGCGAGGCCGAGGCCTGCGCCTTCGAATGGTTCTCCTGCGGTGCTTACGCCTCGCCGAAAGGGAAGGAACACATCCTGCAATTCAGATTCAGGAATGCCAGAGCCATGATCGCGAACGGAAATGTCGGCGTGGTTTGCCCCGTTGCGGTGAAGTGCGATTTCAACCGTGGTGCCTGCGGCGGTGTGGCGAACGGCGTTGCGCACGACGTTTTCGATTGCGCGTCGAAGGAGTTCGCTGCTTCCGTGAATCACGCAAGGTGTGTTTTCAGTGACGCGAACGGCGCGGTCTCGGCCCTTGGCTTCGAAATCGGCATCGCGAGCGACGGCGTCAATGAGGGAATGCAGCTCGACCGGTTCATAAGCGTTTTCCTCGACGCCGCTTTCCAGCCGCGAGAGCGTGAGCAATTGACCGATCAGTTCATTCAGCCGCAGGGTTTCCTTTTCGATTCGCTGCAGGGCGTCGCGTGCTGCGTCGGGTGTGCCGCGCTCGGCAATACCGAGGGCCACGGTCAGGCGTGCGAGCGGCGAGCGTAGTTCGTGCGAGATGTCGCGAAGGATCTGTCGCTGCCCGGAGACGAGGCGTTCGAGGCGATCGGCCATGTAGTCGAAATCGCGGGAAAGGTCGCCGATCTCATCGTGGCGGCCGGTCACGCCGAGGCGGACAGAAAGGTCGCCGTTGGCGAAGCGTCGGGCGGCGGAGCGAAGTTGCCGCACGGGATTTGTGAGGTGTCGGGCAAGACCGTAACACACGAGGCCGCCGGTGAGGATGACGGCGCCGAGAATGCTGGCGGCAATTTCGGGTTGGGACATGAGCATGTCCCACGGGAAGCGTGGGCGCGGTGAACGGCCTTCCGGTCGAGTTGGTGGGCGTGATTCGAGTTTGGGAGATTGGCTTTGCCGCGGCACTTCGCCGAGCGGCCCGATCGGAGGGCTGCTGACCGGGGGCACGTCCCGCGACGTGGGCGAGCCGGCGACAGGCAGCTCCCGGACCATGACATATCGCTTGTCTTCGCGACCGCGGATGGGAACCGCGACGATGGTCACGTCTTCCTGCTGGAGGAGGTACGTATCATTGGAGTCGAGGACATGGCGCATGGCATCGGTCGCGCCTTTGAAGGGCGTGCAGCCGAGGATTTCACGTCCGTCGGCGTCGAAGAGTATTGAGTGCGAATCGGGGAACCGGTCCCAGCGCTGAAAGAGGGCGCGAACTTCATCAGGTCCGTCGCGTTCGAGTATTTCGATAAGGGATCGGCCCTGCATGGAGGTGAACATGCCAGCCATGGCTCGCAGGCGGGATTGTTCGGACTCCGGTCGCGATTGGAGCCAGGTTGCGGAAAGAAATGCAGCGCCGGCCACCAACACGATGGCAGCCCAGAACCAGGCGAAGATTTTGACGAAGAGGGTTCGCATTCAATTCCACGATCGAGTTGGGACCTAGTTTGCGACGGCGTACACGTAACCGAGACCGCGGACGGTTTTGATGCGTTCGATATCGCCGATCTTGTGGCCGAGTTTCTTTCGCAGGTTGCTGACGTGCATGTCGAGACTGCGGTCGTCTGGCATTTCGCGGCGGCCGAGCACTTTGATGAAGAGATCATCGCGGTGCACGACCTTTCCGGCATCACGCAACAGGACTTCGAGAAGACTGAACTCGACACCGGTGAGCACGACCGGTTCGCCGCCGCGCTTTACGACGCGCGCGGCAATGTTCATTTCCACGTCGGCAACGACGAGGCGATCGGGCACGCCCGGCTCGGCGGCGACGGGACGACTGCGACGCAGGATGGCGTGAATACGCGCAACGAGTTCGCGCGGGTTGAACGGCTTGGGGAGGTAATCGTCGGCACCCAGTTCGAGGCCGACGATGCGATCCACGTCCTCGCCGCGCGCCGTGAGCATCAGGACGGGGATGGTGGATTCAACGCGAATGCGACGCAGGACTTCGAAACCGCTTTGACCGGCGAGGCCGACATCGAGCAAAACAAGGTCAAATCCGCCGGTGAGCGCGGCATTTGCGCCGGCGTCGGCCTGATGGACGGCAACGGCTTCAAGGCCGTCGGCCTTCAGGTAGGTGCGGACAAGTTCGCACAATTCGACGTCGTCATCGACGATGAGTAGGCGGTCTGCGGGGCGTGGGGTAGGTGCGACGGCCATTGAATCCTCGAAAACGGTGCGTGTGCGGTTGGTGCTATTATAGATCGGGTCAGGCCGATGGGGATGCGTGAACGGAGTAAAGAAACGTCAACCAAGATTCTCCACTTTTTTACATTAAAGCGATGATGATTGATACGAATCGGTCGTTATCACTTACATGCAGGCGACATGTTCGCCTGCGAAGAATCCCGCCGACCCGTTCGAAATCCAGAGAGAAGGAGACAACCCATGAACGCAACCTCACGTCGGTATCTGTGTGCTCTGTGCCTTAGCCCCATGCTCTCGATTGCGGTGTTGGGGTGCGGAACGGGCGTATCGCTAGGCGGCACGGACAGCGCTGCGCGGAATGCTTCGTCTGATGCACTGTCGGGTGGATTCCCCGACCCGCTCGGACTGACGGATGAACAGAAGACGCAAGCGCAAGCGATCTTCGAGAGTATGCACAATGACATCGAGCCACTCCGCGAACAAGCGGAAGCGGACATTCGCAATGTGTTGACGGCGGAGCAGCAGGCAACTTGGGATGAAATCAAGGCGAATCGGCCGGGACCATTTGGGGGTGGATTCGGCCCGCCGCCGGGACCGTTTGGCGGGCGGATCGGTCGCGGACCCGGTGGACCGTTCGGTGGTGCCGGAGGTGCAAGCTCCACGGTCGATGGTCAACACCCGATGATGGAAGGCGAGTGTGATCCGGCGGCCCGGCGACAGGCGATGCTCGACAAGCTGGCTGAGAAGCTGGGGTTAACCGACGACCAGAAGGCGCAGATTGGCACGATCCAGGACAATCTGCATACGGCAATTGATGCCCGTCGGCAACAGGCGCTGGATGAGTTGAAGGCGATCCTGACGACGGATCAGTTGGCGATCCTCGAAGAGATCGAGGCGAACCGCCCGCGATAGCGGACAACTCTTAGAAAACAAAAAAGCCCCGTGGCGTGACATGCGCCGCGGGGCTTTTTTTCTGTTACTTCTTTGCCGGCACCGCTGGAGGCGCGCCTGAGGCCGCAGGCGGCGGCCCGGACTTGGCCTCGGCCTTCGTGGTGCGGAGCCAATCCGCGAACTTTTCCGGGGTGGGCACAGGATTTACGTAGAGCGACGTCCCGACCTTGCGGCCGTCCGGTGTGCACATGACGCAGACCTGCGGGGTCTTCACGCCGTAGCGATTGCGGTAGTCCTGGAAGAAGGCGAACTCCAACTCAACATTGATGATGTCTTTCATTTCACTGGCGACGCGCGAGTCGGCAAAGACCTGCAATCGCATGTTGCGATGCTGGGAGGAGTCCCAGGACTTGAAGTACCACATGATGGGCTTGTTTTCCTGTTTGGCCTGCTTTTCGGCAAAGCCGGGATCGAC
Source organism: uncultured Planctomycetaceae bacterium (assembly GCA_964605185.1). Taxonomy (GTDB): domain Bacteria; phylum Planctomycetota; class Phycisphaerae; order UBA1845; family UTPLA1; genus JACRIM01. The sequence continues at coordinate 26,785 of CAZSBF010000028.1, read as the reverse complement.
GAGCCAGACCGGACCGCACCCGACGGACATCATCGCAAGAAGCGACGATGCGATGAGTCCCGCCGCTCGACCTGTGAATGCACCATGACAACGTGATGTTTTTCGCATCATTGATACCTTCAGGCGTGAAAATCAGTCTCGCGGAGCGCCTCGGCCGCGTCCGCCGCGCCGCCGTCCACCGCGCCGTCTGCGACCACCGTCGGGACGTGGTCCAGTGGCTCGCGGTTCGCCATCTCCTGGATCTTGCGGGCCAGGGGGACGGCGATCAACTGGTGCCGGGGTATTGCGATTCGTGTTGTAACTTCTCGCGGGGCGTTGGGACGAGGCCGGAGCCGCGCCACCGGCGATTTCGCGTCCGCGCCGATCGGTAGCGACGAGCGTGATCTGGTCGATCCCGAAGTTCGGCTCGCCGTGGATGCGAATGGTCTGGCCGCCGGCGCGCTCAAGGTCGGTGATCTGATGTCGTTTTCGATTGAGCAGTTCACCGGCAACAGGGGCTGCGACGCGGACATCGATGCTTGCGACGCCTTCCTTGTGGCTGGCAATCGAGATTTGGCGCATGGCGTCGAGGGCGACCGATTCAGGAGCCTTAACCCGGCCACTGCCGCCGCATCGCGGGCAGTCGGCGAACATGCTCTTGGCGAACGACGGCCGTTGACGCTGACGGGTCATTTCAAGGATGCCGAAACGCGAGATGCGCAGTAGCTTGGCGCGCTCCTTGTGCTTCTTCAGGGCGTCGGCGAGCCGATTCTCAATCGAGCGCCGGTGTTTTTCGGCCATCATGTCGATGAAATCGCAGATGATGAGGCCGCCGAGATCGCGAAGACGAAGCTGTCGGGCGATTTCGTCGGCGGCTTCCTGATTGACGCGATATGCGGTTTCTTCGGGATTATCCGAGACACGGAATCGGCCGGAGTTCACGTCGATGGCGACAAGCGCCTCGGTCTGCTCGATGACCAGCGATCCGCCACATGCGAGCGGGACGTTCTTGGAATGGAGCTTGTCGATCTCGCTTTCGATGCCGAAGCGGTGGAAGAGCGGATCGGCGCCGTCGTAGAACTCCACGGCGTCGACGGCTTTGGGGCTGGCGATGGCAAGGAACTCGCGCACGCGGGCGGCCACGGCATCATTGTCGACGAGGATTCGGCGAATGCTGGAGTCATACACGTCGCGGATGGTGCGAATGACGAGATCGGACTCGCGATAGAGTTCCGCCGGTGCCGGCTCGGATTTGATCCGTGCCGCCACCTTGGTCCAGAGGCGCGTCAGGTAGTTCAGATCGCGCTGTAGATCGCGCACGTGGCGATCGATGCCAGCGGTCCTGACGATAAAGCCCATGTCGCGAGGCAGCTCAAGCTGGTTGAGCAGGTCGCGGAGCTTGCGGCGTTGATCTTCATCTTCGATTTTTCGGGAAACACCAAGTTCCTCCATGCCGGGCATCATCACGAGGAAGCGGCCGGGAATGGAGACATAAGTGGAAAGGGTCGGCCCTTTTGTTCCGATGCCTTCCTTGATGACCTGAACGATTAGTTCCTGCCCGCGCTTCAGGCACGTTTGTATCGGTGGGCGCTGGCGCCGTGGCGTCTTGCGGCCGACGAGTTCGTTCTCGCCCTTGCTCTCGGGGAAATATTTCGGGTGCAGGTCGCTGATGTGCAGGAAGCCGTGAATAGGCAGGCCGAAATCGATGAAGGCAGCCTGGATGGACGGCTCGACATTGGTGACGCGCGCCTTGTAGATGTTGCCGACGTTTGAAGCGGACGATGCCCGCTCGATGTACAGCTCATCGAGGCGACCCTCGCGGAGCAGTGCGATGCGACACTCATCGGCATCGGAGACGTTGATGAGCATTTCTCGGTCGTCGGCGATTTCTTCTTCTGGCTCCTGCATTCGGGCCGGGCGACCTCGAGCGGGGCGGCGGCTATCCTCGCGCGCACCGCGAGGCTGGCCGATGACGCTGGGGGCGGAGCCTTCATCGCCATACGTGGCGCCGCGCGGAAGGGCTTCTTCTTCGTCGGATTCCTCAATTTCGCGTGGAGCACCCGTGCGCGGGGCTTCGGCGACCATTCCATCATCTCTGCGACCGCGGCCACCACGTCCGCGTCGACCGCGGCGTCGGCGTCTTCCATCGCCTTTTTCGTCGTCGATTGGTCGTCGGGGTTCGGTCGACTCGACGGCGTCTTCGTGTGCTTCCTCGATATCGGCCTCATCGCTTTCGGCGAGAGGCGATTCGGTTTCGAGATCGGTGTCTTCAATCTCAGCCGGGGCGTCATCGATAAACGTTCCGTCGTCTTCGCCGGCGCGGGTGACCGTGGATTTCTCGACAGGACGATCTTGTTCAGTGGGTTTCTCGAAGGCACGCGACGGACGTCCGAAGGAAGTCGGAGTCGCCGGCGCCGAATGCCGGATCGGCGGCAGCTCACCTGGTTCGAGAATGCCGGCGCTGAAGTCGGTATCGTCGAATGCAGCGGGCGCTGGAATCGGCCGTTCGATCACGGCGGTTTCCTGCATGGTCTCACGCTCGGTCACCGGCGCGGGCGGTTCCTTCGGCGGGGCCGGCTTTCGTCGGCCTCGCGTTGATCCTGTGGAGGATTTTGTGCGGGCGGCGGCGCCTGCGGATCGTGTCCGGGTTTTCTTTTTTGGTTCTGCCACGGTGGTCCTTTCCGGGAGTCACGGGCGGGATGCGCGATGGGTGATCGGAGGCGTCAGGTGGAGCAGGCCACGCGAACACGCACGACATGGTGCATTCGGTCGCGGGAGGCCAGTCCAAAGGCATCGAGCACTTCGCCGATTTTGGCGGTGCCGTCCTGAGTGACGCTTTGCGTCCAGATCAGCCGTGAATCGTCGAGGCGTGCGCTCGTGATGAACACACGAATGTCGATGGTCCGGCGGCGCTGGGTCTTCCGATTGATGCGTTCGACGGGGGCTTTGTCCTTGGTGAGGAACTCCGAGACCCGGCGGGCGACATCGTCGGCCTCGTCGGGAGTGATCGGCAACTCATAGGTTGCCTCGCATGGTCGGCGCTGGTCGGTGTCCGCGAGTGCTTCGGCGGACAGGAGCGTGATGCCCTCGGGCATCTGGGCCGTGAGCGCGCATTGCGCGTCGGCTTCGGCCGTTTCATGCGTTAGTTCCACCACGAGCATTTCATCGCGAGAGGCGATGCCGACCGGCCTTGGCAGGGCCAGCCTCATGCGGGGCCTGGGGTTAAACCCCGCGGAGAACCGCACGGGCAGATTCGCGCGGGAAAGAGCCCGCTCGAAGAGTCTCAAAGAGTCGTGGTGGGAGATAAATCGGAGATCGCCTTCAATGGCAAAGCGAAACGCCAAACGATTACGCAAACCGGTGGTGATCCCTCTCTACTGGTTCATACTGGGTTCGATCCGAAGCCCGCGGTGCGAACATCGCCCCGGCTCGGAACATGGTTTTTTCACCCGCCTACTTGATTCGGCAAGTGGCGGAAGGGCACGACTTGTGCCGTTCCGCTGATTGCCGGGTGAGACCGGGCTAGATATCGCCCCAGACCTTACGAGTCTCGTCTCGGAGGAAGTTTAGCACCTCCCGCTCGGTTTCAAAAGACAGGACCCGACGGGCTACGCGACGGGCATCGGTCATTGTGATGCTGCGGATGATCTTTTTCGCCCTTGGGATGTTGCCAGCCGCCATGGAAAGCGTCTGTAACCCCATTCCTACCAACCAGATAGTGAACATGGGGTCGCCGGCCATTTCGCCGCAGATGCTGACCGGCACCTTCTGCCTTTGGCCTACCTTCACCACGGACCGGATCAGCCGAAGGACCGACGGGTCGGCAGCCGTGTATAGCTGGGCGACGCGTTCATTTGCGCGATCAACGGCGAGGGTGTACTGGATGAGATCGTTGGTTCCAATGCTCATGAAATTGCATTCGTGAGCCAATTCGCGCGCACAAATCGCCGCGGCCGGGGTTTCGATCATGACGCCGACCGGGATGTCGCTCTTGAAGTCGAATCCTTCTTCTTCGAGTTCTTCCTTGACGAGATTCAGGACGAACTTGGCCTGGCGCAGCTCCATGATGCGCGAGATAAGCGGGAACATAATGCGCACGTCGCCATGCACGCTGGCGCGGACGATGGCGCGAAGTTGCGGCCGGAAGATTGACAGGTGTTGGAGGCTGTAGCGAATCGAGCGCAGACCGAGAAATGGATTCTTCTCCGGCTCCCAAGTCCCGCCGGGCATGAGCTTGTCGCCGCCAACGTCCATCGTTCGAATAACAAGCGGACGATCGTCCAGTGCTTCGGCGGCGATCTTGTATGCTTCGTATTGTTGCTCCTCTGACGGCGGGCCACTGTCCTGCATGAAGAGAAACTCGGTGCGAAAGAGGCCGATGCCGGTGGCGCCCTGGGCGATGCATCCGGGGACTTCGTCGGGGAATTCAATGTTGCCAAGAAGCTGGACGATATAGCCGTCCTTGGTTTCGGCGAACATCTCCCGCAATTCAGCGAGGTTGGCGCGGACTTCCTGCAGATGGACCGCGCGCTCGGCATATTCCTTCTTTTGAGTGGTGTCGGGGTTTATGACGACCACGCCGTGCGTGCCGTCGAGAATCAGAGTGTCGCCGGAGGAAGCGTTGGCGGTGATGTTCCCCAGACCAACGATGGCAGGGATGCCGAGGCCGGCCGCAATGATCGCGGTGTGCGAGGTCGGTCCACCAACATCGGTGACAAAGCCGAGCAGCCGCTTGGACTTGTCCAAGGCGACAATCTGCGACGGCGTCAGATCGTGAGCCACGATGATGACGGGGTCGCCCTCTCCCTGAAGCTCATCGCGGGATTCGCCGCTCAGTTCGTGGAGCAGCCGGCGCTCGATGTCCACGACGTCTTTGGCCCGCTCCTGAAGAAACGGACTGGCCATTTCCTGAAAGCGTCGGCGATAGCGCCGCATGAAAACGCTGACGGCATACGCGGCGCTGTAGAGTTTCTCGTCGATGAGCTGCTCGATTTCCTTGAGCGGCTTGCGATCGGCGAGCCAGCGCTCGTGGAATCCGAAGATGTCGGCAAGTTCGGTGCCGGCACGGTGCGAGAACTCGACGCGCTCCTGCCCGATGGCAATGCGGGCCGACTCAAAGGCCTTGGCAAGAAGGCTCATCTCATGGGGAATCTGCGTCCGCTGAATGGTTCGCCGCGGCACGCGAGTTTCTTCGGTCTCCAGCACAATGGCCGGACCGAGAACGACGCCTGAAGAAACACCAATGCCGCGCATCAGAGGCATGGGCAAGCTCCGGCGTGTGGCGTAAGTGGAATTCGGGTCACGCGAAGAATGTAACCGATGGGGCTTATTCCTCGCCGAAACCGTCGCTGACGAGCCGCGACAATTCGGTGACGGCCTTCTCGCAGTCCATGCCCTCGGCAACAATCTTGAGGACGGTTCCCTGCGTGGCTTCGAGAAGCATCATCTCCATGGGGCTCTTGCCATCGACCGCGGTGTCGCGTTTGCAGACTCGAATGGAGGAGTCGAACTTGGACGCGAGGTCGACGAAGCGCAGCACCGGGCGCGCATGGAGCCCCTGCTTGTTGGGGACGGTGACTTCGCGCTCGACTCGTGTGCTTGGTGACGACATTCGGTTCGTCCATGTCTGCTCCGGCAGATGCCGTTTTGTGTCTTGGTGTCCGTTTCGTGGGGCGACCGTCCCGATTTATTCCAAGACGGACGCGAAAAGATGTTTTGTCACTCCGGGATTCTTCGGTTGAAAGCCCGCACCGCCGGTCGCTTCATCAGCCGGCCGGCATGGCGTCGGCTTCTTCGATTAACTCCAGAATGGCCTGCTTCGTTTCGGCCTGTTTGAGAAAGCGGCGGAAATTATCCCGCTGAAGATGCCGGAAGATGCTCTCCATGGCCTGCAAGTGTTCGTCCGGCTTTTCCGGCGGAGACAGAAGCAGCACAACGGTGTAAACCGGCGCCCGATCAAGGGCCGCAAAGTCGATCCCGGCGGCGCTCCGGCCGATCGCGGCCATCATGCGAGGCACTTTGGCGTGTTTCACGTGCGGGACGGCGACGCCCTTGCCGAATCCGGTCGAGCCCTGTCGTTCGCGCTCGGCGACAGCGCGAAAGACGGCCTCACTATCCGCTTCAGTCAACGCGCCGGCGCTCGCAAGCGCGGAGACCATTTCACGAATAACGCCGTTTCGGTCGGTCGCCTGAAGGTCTGCGACGACGGCATCTCGTACAACAAAATCAAGCATCTTCATGGAAGTACGCCTTTTGGCTTCGACCAGGGATCACGCTTCGCCGCCGTGGGCTTCCGGACCGGTGAGGTGTTTGCGATTTCGGTGCTTTTCTTTGTGCCTTGTCAGTTGGCGTTCGACGTCTTTGATGGCCGAGTCAAAGGCGGCAAAGGCATCGGCGTGCGATTCTTTGGCGATGAATGTGGTGTGGTGGTCTGCCGACGCGATCATTTCACAGCGAATTTTTCCGCCTTCCTGGTCAAAAATGATCTCGACGGACTGGAGCCGGTCATAAAAGCGATCGAGGTGTCCGGCCTTTTCATCAGCATGGGCCTTGAGGGAATCGGCCACCTCCATATGGCGGCCGCTGATCTTGATTCGCATGGTGGGTTCTCCTTCGCCGGAACGGCGGGGGACCGACGGTGGCCCCTGCACGTGGGCCGACCTGGGATTGAATGTCTCGGCGATCATCGTAAGGCGAACATGGTCAAATGGTTACAAATCGCCCCTCACTGGGAGTCTATTGGCCCGGCGCAGAGGGGTCAACTCCGGACGTAAGTGCCGGAAGCTCGACGACTTTGGCAAGCACGGCAACGCCGATCCAGCGTGCGCCGCCCCCACGAAGGGTACGCCGCGCCTCGCGGAGGGTGGCACCCGTGGTGGTGACGTCGTCGATGAGCATGATGCGTTTCCCGCGAAGTCGGGCGCCGTGTGCCAGCCGAAACGCACCGCGAATCATGGCGACCCGATCGGCGGTTTTCATCCCGGCATGAAGCGGGGGGAGGTACTTGGCCGATTCGAGCCAGGGTTCGACGCGCCCTGCCACGTGTGTCATGGCGGCGTTTGCCAGGAGTCGTGTCGGCTGGAAACCGCGTTGGATGCGTCGGCGCCAGTGAGAAGGGATCGGAATCCAGAGATCGATCTCGCGCGGGTCCAATCGGCCTTGAATCGCGCCGGCGAGCAGGCCGCCGAGGAGCCGATCGAGCACGAACTCGTGCTTGTATCGGAGAATGAGTTGGCGAAGCGGGCCGCTGTATGGCCCGACTCGGACGAATTGCTCATAACGGATTTCGGAATCGCCGGTCTGACAGGAAGTGCAGATGCCCTCGCGGAGCAGATGCGGTCCGCGGCCTTCGCCGCAACGGGTGCAATAGGGATGGGCGACCAGTGTCGACAATTCCCATCCACAGGATTCGCAGAGTTCGGGGGTCTCAATTCCAACCGACTCGTTGCACGCCATACAGACGCGGGGGACGAGCAGGTCGGAAAGCCTGCGTACGGATTGGATGAGAACTGAATTAAATCGCGTAGACATTCCAGCGATCAATCAATCCTGAGATCTTCCCGGCGAAAGGATGTCAACGGCGCCGAATGCTTTGAAATCATCCACGTTAAATGTCAAGATCGCATCGAGTCGATGGCGAATGGCGGCGGCGACAAGTCGGGCATCATGAGTTCGCTTTCCCTCAACGGCGTGGTCAAGGATAAGGCGTTCCCATTCGGTGAATATCCCTCGTTCGTCGAGAAGAAGTAAGAAGAGCCTTCGGATGGCCGAGATCTCGATGCAGGCCTGCCGTTTATCAAATCCAAGCCCGTTCTGGCTGATCGGCCTGGTGGCAACTGCCCAGAACTCATAGAGAATCTGGGGCACGATATAGAGCGTGTCACCACGGTGTATGTGTTGTTGAACTGCCAGCTCTGCGGATTTGAAATGCGGGTGCATCGGTTGTGCACACCGCAGTAGTACATTGGTGTCGATCAGAACTTTCACTCGTCTCGTCCCGCGTAGATGGAATCGCGATCATCATTGGCGACGGCAGTATTCCATCCGTGACTCTGAGTCCAAGTGAGCCAAGCTGAGATTTGTTCTTCGCGCGTACTTGGCGAATGCGCCGAGGCGACTTCAACTTGGCTTTGAATGGTGTTGCGAATGTAAGTCTGAACGTCAACGCCTTCTGCATCGGCGAGCTGTTGCAAGCGTGCGGCAAGTTCGGGCTCGATGGATACTTCGAACGTCGACATGCTAGCGGCCTCAGACTTCAGGCTATTGTATCGCGTTGCCTACGAGAAATCATCGTTCAACGAACTGGATGAGTCCAATATCGCGGCAGCTTCAGAATGCTAACCCTCAGTACCGGGCTCCGTAGGACCCTCTGATCCCGGCTCGGCCGGGGGAGTGCCAGGCTCGGTTGAAGCATCAGGCGTTTCACTGCTTTCTACTTCATCCTTCGCAACGCGAGCGACGGAGACCACCTTGTCGCCTTCATCGAGCCGGATCAACCGCACGCCCTGCGTCGCTCGGCCGATCTCGCGGGTCTCGGAGATTGGCGTTCTGAGCATGATGCCCTTGGCCGTAATAAGCATGAGTTCATCGGCATCGGTGACCGAACGGAGGGCCACGACCTCGCCGTTTCGCTCGGTGGTCTTGATATTAATGACGCCGCTGCCGCCGCGCTTCTGCAGGCGATATTCCTCAATCTCGGTGCGCTTGCCGTAGCCGTTCTCGCATACGGTGAGAAGGCTCATTTCGGGGCGAATGATGGCCATGTCCACCACGATGTCTTCGCGTTTGAGCGTGATGCCGCGGACGCCGCCGGCGGCGCGGCCCATGGCGCGGACGTCGGTTTGATTAAAACGAACCGCCATGCCCTGCCGCGTACCAAGGACCACTTCGTCCTGATCCGAAACGAGCGCAACGTTGATTAACGAATCATCGGGGTCGAGGCTGATGGCAATGATGCCGCTGGGGCGCGGGCGGGAATAGGCGCCCAACGCCGTCTTCTTCACCGTGCCGTTGGCGGTCGCGAAGAAGACGAACTTCTCCTCGAATTGCGACACCGGGAGTACGGCGGTGTGACGTTCGTTATCCTGCATCTTCAGCAGATTCGCGATGGAGCGACCGCGAGCCGTGCGGGCCATCTCCGGAATGTCGTACACCTTGATCCAATAGACGCGGCCACGATTCGTGAAGAAGAGCAGGTAGTTGTGCGTGCTGGCGACGAAGAGGTCTTCGATGAAGTCGCCTTCCTTGGTGTCGCTGCCGCGAATGCCGCGACCGCCGCGCCCCTGGCTTCGATACGTTTCGGTCGGCACGCGCTTGATATAGCCCTCGTGCGAGATCGTCACGATCATCGGCCGGTCTTCGATGAGTTCCTCCATGCGGAACTCGCCGACGGCGGCGATGACCTGAGTGCGCCGGGCATCGGCATACTTGGCCTTCATCTCATGGAGGTCCTCGCGAATGATGTCGAGTACGAGCGCTGGATCCTGCAAAATGCGCTGGTAGCCTTCGATCTCGTCGACGAGTTCGCCGTACTCCTTTGCGAGTTTTTCGATTTCGAGGCCGGTGAGGCGCTGCAATTGCATCGACAGAATCGCCGCCGCTTGCACATGCGTCAGACGCTGATCGGTCTTGGAAACGCGGGTGATGAACTGCTCGGGAAGCAGTTTTGCGAGCGACGCGGATTCGGCGAGGCGGAGCGGCCGGGCCATGAGGGCCGTCTTGGCCTCGTCGGGGCTCTTTGATTTCTTGATCAGTTCGATGATGGCGTCGATGTCGCCGAGGGCGAGGATGAGGCCTTCCAACACATGCGCCTTCTGCCTCGCTTTGCGCAACAAGAAGCGCGTGCGCCGGGTGATCACGTCGCGCCGGTGCTCAAGGTAGTGCTCCATGAGCTGCTTGAGCGAGAGCGTCTGCGGCTGTTTGCCCACGAGGGCGATGTTCATGATGGTGTAGGTCGTCTGAAGCGGGGTGTGCTCATAGAGCTTGTTCAGCACGACCTCTTCGCTGACGCCCGATTTGCATTCAACCACGAGGCGCACCGCGTACTTGCGGTCTGATTCATCGCGCACGTCGCTGACTTCCGGCAAGCGGCCATCTTTGACGCATTCGGCGATCTTCTCGGTGATGGTGTTCTTCAAGATGCCGTAGGGGATTTCATCCACCACGATTCGCACGCGGTCGCCCTTCATTTCTTCAAAGTGCGACTTGGCGCGAAGCGTCAGCGTGCCCCGGCCGCGCGTGTAGGCGTCGATGATTCCGCTCCGGCCACAGATAAAGCCTCCGGTCGGAAAGTCCGGCGCGGGAACGTGCTTCATCAATTCTTCGACGGTGATCGCGGGGTTTTCGATCAACGCGATCAGCCCGTTGCATACTTCTCCGATGTTGTGCGGCGGAAGGTTGGTCGCCATGCCGACGGCAATGCCCGTGCTGCCGTTGACGAGCAAATTGGGAAACTTTGCGGGGAGCACCACCGGCTCCGTTGTGGTGTCGTCGTAGTTCGGGATGAAGTTGACGGTCTCCTTGTCGATGTCGTCCATCATGTCGACGGTCGGTGCGGCCATGCGGGCTTCGGTGTATCGCATGGCGGCGGGCGGGTCGCCGTCGATGGAGCCGAAGTTGCCCTGCCCGTCGATCATCGGGTAGCGCATGTTGAAGGACTGTGCCATGCGGACAAGCGTGGGATAGACCACGGCCTCGCCGTGCGGGTGGTAATTGCCGGAGGTATCGCCGGAGATCTTGGCGCACTTTCGATGGGCGCTTCGGGGGCCGAGGTTGAGGTCGTTCATGGCGACGAGGATTCGCCGCTGGCTGGGCTTGAGGCCGTCGCGCACGTCGGGCAGGGCCCGGGCGACGATGACGCTCATGGCGTAGCGCAGGTAGGAATCCTGCATCTCATCAACGATGGGGAGGTTGCGAATTTTCTCGGGTTGCGACTCACTCATGGGTACTTCTCACTCGCTCTTGGCGGCCCACTTCTGTCCGATACCGTCGGGCCGGATTGTATGAGGAATGGGGGGATTCGGCGAGGCAGATCGACGAGTACAAACTTGACAAAAGTGTCGGTGCAAATATCCCCGCTATGTGTCACAATATATGCCCGAGGTTTCCTGGGTTCTTGATTGAAAGGATGCGAGCATGGCTGCTTTTGATTCGTTCTGGGACTTCTGTCGTACAATTCCTTGGTTCGCATGGGTCGCAATTGTCGTGATCGGGGGAGGAATCATTCGCCAGATCGTCGCGATGTCGCACAAACATCAGGAGCGGATGGAGATGATCCGTCAGGGCATCGATCCGCGCAACCCCCCGAAAGAGTCGTAAGGACTAACGACTTCGATTCATCGCGCCACTACAATCCCGGCTGTGGCGAACTCCAGCACCTCGACCTCTATTCGTCCCGTTCGGTTGATGCGCGAGATTCGTTTCGCAATCGATCGCGACTGGGCGCAGGCTGCGCACGGCGACAGCGGGTTTGAAGGCGCGCTGCCGGTGACGAACTCGTGGGGCGGTTGGCCATCAGCGGTGGGGGTGGCGCCGCATCTGGTTCTGCGGATTACCGTTTCGGGTATTCCGAATGCGACGACCGGTTATTTGGTGAACATTCAGGAGTTGGACGCGCTGCTTCGTCGATATGCAATTCCGTCCGCAGCGAGGATGCTCCTTGCCAGCGGCGTAGGGTTGACGGGCGAACGACTGGTGCGCGAAGTGTTTCGGGATGTGGCCCTGCAGCTTCAGGCGGGGATCGCACCGGGAATTACGCTTGAGTTGCTTCAGTTGTGGACGACGCCGTATTTGTCGTACGCCGTTCGTCCAGGAGCGGATGATATGGTCGAGCTGACACAATGTTTCGAGTTTTCCGCATCGCATCGGTTGCACGTTGCGGCGCTGTCGGCCGATGAGAATCGCCGGGTCTTCGGCAAGTGCAACAACCCCAATGGCCACGGCCACAATTATCAGGTGGAGGTGACCGTTGCCGGCGACGTATCGTCGGAGACGGGCGCGGTGTTGCCGCTGCCACGGTTCGAGTCCATCGTGAAGCAAGAAGTAATCGATCGCTTCGACCACAAACACCTGAACACCGATACGCCGGACTTTTCGACACTCAATCCATCGGTGGAAAACATCGCCCATCGGATCTGGGAATTGCTGGAGGCGAAGGTGACTCCGGCCCGTTTGAGGCGTGTCCGGGTGTGGGAGACGGCGAAGACGTATGCAGAGTATTCGGAGCCGTAAGTCGTAGCGAGCTTCAGGCGCGGGCAGCGGACTTCGGTGAATCTGTGAAGGCCTGTGCCTCGACGGCGTTGATGCGGCCGCGGACAAAGAGTTTCAGCGGCGCGAACGAAAGGGTGTTGATCCATTCCTCCGAGTATCGCCGCAGCAAGTCCGTACTGAACAAGATGACCGATGGCTGAGCCAGATTGCCATGGCGGGCGATTCGGCTGAGCAGGAGTCGATCCAACCAGCCGATACCGAGCTCCGACAGGACATTCGCGAAAAACCTTCCCGGCGCAGGTCGACGAGTGTCTACGCGTCCGCGCTGGGAATAGCGTGCCACGACATAAAAGACCAACACAACAACGATCATTCCCGCGACGAAACGCAGGGCCAATTGAAACGGCGACAGTTCACCGGCTTCTCGCGGCAGTGCATTGCGGAATGCCTTTTGCACGCCTTCCCACGGGGCCATCGGCTCGGATTGGCCGGTCGCGGCGATAAGCGCGGTATACATGCGGAGGATTGCCTGGTTCATAGCGAGATCCCTCCGTGAAGATTGATGGAAAGGGACGACGCTCCGACATTCGCAGGATCTTTGCCGGTGCGGTCCGACTTGGTGCGTTTGAGCCGCCGTTGCAGATGTTGGGCGATTCGGGCAACGCGTTCATCCGGGTCGGTCGCGGCCATCTCGGCGACGCGCGGCCCGATGGCGTGCAGGTTGAGTTGTTCGACGACGCTGAGCGCGCTGCTGCGATGTTCGCTTCGTTCATCCTTGAGCATGGCAACAAGCGCCATCGCGGCGGCGGGCACATGCATTCGAAGGAGTGCGGCGATCGCGGCGGCGCGGACGTCAGGGCTCGGACTCTGCGTTTTCTGCTGGAATAGCTCGGCTCGCTTGGGCGAACCGATGTGATCGAGCGCCTCGATGGTCGCGGCTTGCACGGATGCGTCCGGGTCGGACAGGGCCCGCTCCAGGATGCGCCGACTCGTGCCATCACCGAGGTGGCCCAGTGCCCGCATGGCAAGACCGCGGACCTCGCTGATGGAGTCGTTGGCGGCGCTAAAGATTTCCTTGCAGTAGCGCTCGGTCAAGCCCAGATCGATAAGCATCTTCAGCGCCCGGGCGCGATCCGCGGGGTGCTGGGCGATGAGCTTCACCTGTATCTGCGTTTGGAACCCGTTGATGAATCGTAGTGCGTGCAGTCCGCCGGCCGTGGCGAGGTGCGGGGGAATGCGCTCGAAACCGGTCCAGAAGGAATCGAAGTCCTCGTTCAGGCCGCTCTTGTCCAGCAAATCGCACCATTCATCGGGGCGGTTGCGGCGGACCTGGCGAACCTGTCGCGAATCGACCCGGCGCCGGTGCCGGCACTCAAGATCAGCGAGCCGCCGGATGGCGGGCTCATCATGGTCGGCCGCGCCCTGTAGCGCGAGGTTTCCGGCGGGCGTGTGAATGCGGGTCAGTTCCCAAACGGCGGCGCGATTGGCCGCGGGATTGTCGATGAGCAGGAAGTTCTGAAGCAGGCGCACTTTCTGGTCACTGGCGAGCCCGAGCGATGCGATCCATTGAGGCGCCATGGCGGCGACACTGGCGGGCAGCGTAAAGGCGGCCTCGAAACCATCGGCCAGCCAGACAAGCGAGCGAATCGCGGCGAGGTGTTCGCGAATGGAGGGGTCGCGTGCGAGCCAATGGTGTCGAATGACCTCCGCGAAAAAGGCGGGGTCGCGAAGGTTGGAAAGCACGGACACGATGCGCCGTCGAAGCTCGGGATAGCGGAGGGCGATATAGGTGAATGACGCGAGGCGCGGGGAGGGCGTCGTCGTGAAGATCTCAAGCATGGCCTGATTGAGCTTCCCGCGTCGCAGGATGCCTTCGGAGAACAGGGCGTCTTCCAGTTCGTGCGCCAGATACATGGCCGCGGCGAGAACCTCGGGGCGGTGGTGGCTTTCGAAGTGCGACAACGTTTCGCGGATGGCAGCGACGAGCTGTTGTCGTTCGTCGCGCATCATGCGAAGTGTCTGGATGATCGGCATCGTAAGGGCTGAGTCGCCGTCGCATGCGTCGCGAAGCAGGTCGGTGGTGTCTGCGTAGTTGGTGCAGTGCAGCTCGGTGAGTTCCAGAAGGGTGTGCGCGGCCTCCCCGCGAATGTGATGCGAACCGTCATGCACGCAGGCCGCGGCGAGATAGGCAAGCCGCGGATTGCGGCTTCTGCGAATGATGTTCAGGCTGTTGAGGCGCGTCTGAAGATTGGCGCTGCGAACCGTGGAGCGAAGCGCGCTAAACAAGTGGCCGGTGTGTTGAACGAGGCGGGCCTGACCTTCCGGGGTAAGCCTGTCGAACAGTTCGGGAAGAATCTCGAGCGCGCCCTCACGGCTGCGCGTGACGAGAAGGTCTACGAAGCGGCACTGCTCGTCGGAACCAAGCAGTGGCAGACCCGCCGCAATCGCCTGATCGGCGGCGGGATCCTCCGAGCGAATGAGCACTTCCAGAATTTTCGGTCGTTTGATCACGATACTGCGCACCCCATGCCCGTGGGTTGAATCGGTCTGTGGCAGCAAAGGGGTTAGGACCGCGGCAATCGCACCGACCCGCCGACCGGTGCGCGAGAGGATTATCGGGAGTCATCGAGTCTTCGGCGGCAAATCGTCCGGTGTGTCCGCGTCGTGTAGCACGCCGTCGGACATACATTCAACCGGCTGCACCAGATCAGCGTGGACCAGTCGTAACCTATGGAGCCCGTCGTCGCAGTCCACCGAGTGTATGAACGGCGACAGTGAAAATGGAATGATGAGTGGATGGCCGCGTCGGCCGTGGCGAGTGGCGATGATGATGCGGTCAGGCCTTTTTCCAAAGGCGTCGATGCAGGATTTTGCATCGTCAATGGTGAGCCGTGGCAGATCGCCGGGGCAGACCAGAATGCCGGCCGGTGCATTTTCGATGGCATTGAGCCCGATGCGGACGGAGTCGATCATCTCCGTCGATGCGTCTTCGTTGAATGCGACGAGGACGTGAGGGACCGTGTGCAATCCGAGTTGATCGGAAATCGCGCGGCGCGTAACGACGACGACCTGCGCGACGTCGGCGGCGAGCAGTGTATCGACGACATGACGAAGCATCGGCTTGCCCGCGATGTCGATGAGTTGCTTGTCATGACCCATCCGCCGCGAACGGCCGGCGGCGGGGATGATGGCCACAACGTCATGAGGCGTCACGGCCGCGACTCCGCGAGGTGTTCACGGGCATTTACCTGATTCACACGTGAATCATTATGGACGCCTTCGTAGAGATGCCGAAGGGTGTGATAGGCCCACATGTTCACATGGTGCTTACCGGCTGCCTTCTTACGCACAGCGGTTGGCGCCATTTCACCTATCGCGAATTCAAGCTCGGCTGTTCCATCATCAAATACCGCGCACCTGGCTGAAGCATTCACTGTGAGTTGGAATCGATGTCCTTTAACGCGCCCGCGAATCCATCCGCCGTCCTTTGTGCGCTGTGTGACAAAGCCGTCGCGCGGGGCGGCCTTTTCCCACGTCGCCACGCTGCCGAAGAACGTTGGCTTCTTGATGTATGGCCCGCCGTACTCGGGGCAGAAAGTGTCGCAGTTGCCGCACTCGTTACAGAAATCGCTGTAGCAGGCAATCTGCATGGTCTCAGTGATCTCAAATCGCCGCGCTTCGCCGGGCCGCCACGATCCATCAGCGGCGATGACCAAATCGTGGTAGTCGAATGCGGTGATCGGTGTGGGGTACGTGAAATTCGCCGCGTTGGGGCAGACGGGCAGACACTTGTCGCAGGTGAGGCAGTCGAACGTTACCAAGTGCGAATCAACGCGCGTGGGGATCTTGCGATTCTTATCCGCGCGATAGCGGGGGTCGTTACGCACCTCTTCGGCGATAATCGAGAGATTTCGTGCGGCAGCATCATGAACCGTACCTGCAGCGCCGTCACTCCGTGCGCATAGGATGTACTCATCCACATTTACCGCCCCCACGCGCCGCATCTCGCCCGCCAGTTTCTCCAAGTACGCCCCCACTCGTCCATACCCGCCGGGCCGAAGCAAATCGCTGCTCACCGTGATCGGGGTGAAACCGCACGCCACGGCGGCGGGGAAGTTCTGGGCGTCGATGCCCGCGCTGAACGAGATTGGAAAGCTCGGCCCCATCGCCCGCGCGAATTCATCGGTGAGCGTCATGGTGATGACGTGCAGCGGTTGGCCGGAAAGGTACATCACCTTGTTGTCGGGCGTGAAAAAGTCGCGGTGGTTCATCACTTCGAGCGTGTTACTGAATTTCGCACCGAAGCGTCGGCCGCGCGATGCCGCAAAATCCGTGAGTCTTCGGCAGAGCTGCACACCCTCGTCAAACGCCAAACCCGACGTGTACGCCGACGGGTTCACGGCGAGTTCGGTGTAGCCCATCACGTCGTGAAGCAAATGCTCGAGCCGCTCCTTGCCAAGCATGGGCGGGTTCATCTTGACGATCACCTCGAAGCATTCTTCGCCGATCAGGAATTCGCAGATGCGCTCGATTTCCTCGGCCGGACAACCGTGAAAAGTGGAGAGGGTGATGCTGTTCGACAGGCAGGATGGGTACTCCAATGCCCGTGCCGCGGTGAACTCCGACGGGATTTCATCGCGCAACCGGTCGACAAGAATGGATGCATCGCGCATCGAGTGGAGGAAGGCCCGAATCTTCTCGCTGCGAATCCCCGCGAGGTCGTATCCGACGCTTAGGTCGTAAATCACCTCGCCCGCTGGCCCATGTAAATCAGAAAGACCGCTTGCTGGCGCGTGCGGCTCGTTGTGCGCTACGTCGGGGGCGAAGCGAAACATGTGCACCAGCATCGCCCCGGCCACGTACTCTCGAATCGATTCCTCAACAAGCAGTTCCTGCGACCACTCGATGTTGTAGCCGATGTTGGTCAGGTCGATGCAAGGTCGGCCAATGGTGAGGCGGTCGTTGATCTGCACGGTCTTGAGTTCGAGGATGCGCCCGCCCGCGACATAGCTTAGCAATATGTTCTGGGCCATCTGGGTGTGCGGCCCGGCGGCAGGGCCGAGCGGATTGCCCGCGCGCAGGTCGTGGAATTGCACGGAGAGATCGGGCCCGCCGGGCGCTGGGGCATACCAGCGATTGCGCTTCAGTTCAAAAAGGGCGTCCTGTTTCCGCGGTTCCCGGTAGAGGCGGGTCACGAGATCAGCGAATGGTGCGGGAACCAACTCGGCCATAGCGAGTTATTGTACCATCGATAACTGATTCTTCGCTGATTCGGCGCCCCCGATTCTTTGGTTGCATCGGTCAAGCCCGGTATAATGAATGATCATGTCACAAATCGTGGACATCCCGGTCTCGCGTACGCCTAAGGAAGAGTCGTTCACCTTCGTGTTGAACGGCCGAACCGTTAGCGTGACCGATCAGGGCAAGAGCCTTCTCGACGTCCTCCGCGAAGATTTGAATGTGCTCTCACCAAAGGATGGTTGCCAGCCGATGGGGCAATGTGGCTGTTGCACGATCCTCATCGACGGCAAGCCGCGCCTCTCGTGCACCATCAAGGCCTCGACCGTTGCGAACAAGCAAGTGACAACGCTGGAGGGGCTTTCGGGGCTGCAGCGTGAGCAGATCTCCGAGTGCTTCGCCCAAAGCGGCGCGGTGCAGTGCGGGTTTTGTATTCCCGGCATCGCCATGCGGGCCCATGCCTTATGCGAGAAGAATTCCGCGCCGACTCACGACCAGATCAACAACGAACTTCGCGCGCATCTTTGCCGCTGTACCGGGTACACCAAGATTGTCGAGGCCATCGAGCTGCTTGCGAGTGTGCGCCGAGGCGAGCCGATTCCCGAGAATAGCTGCAAGGGTGGCGTCGGCGATCGACTGCCGAAATACGTCGGGCGCGAGTCGGCCCTGGGCGATAAGAAGTTCATCGACGATATCAGCGTTCCGGGCATGGTATTTGCCGCGCCAAGGCTGAGCGATCATCCTCGCGCCCTGGTGAAGCGGATTGACGCATCGCCCGCGCTGGCGCTGCCGGGCGTGATTCGGGTCGTCACTTCGAAAGACGTACCCGGCGATCGCGTTGTCGGATTGATTACCCAAGACTGGCCAATCTTCATCGCCGAGGGCGAGGAGACCCGCTACGTTGGCGACATGCTGGCCTTTGTCGTCGCCACGGACGAGCACACCGCCCGTCGTGCCGCGGAGTCGATTGCGATTGACTACGAGGTTCGCGAACCAGTCACCACGCCGGAGGATGCGCTCAAGCCCGATGCGCCGAAGGTCCACGCCAAGGGCAACTTGCTTTCGAAGAGCGCCCTGTCGCGCGGTGACGTGGAGGGGCGTCTCAGCGCGTCCGCGCATGTAATTGAGAACACATGGCAGACGCAGTGCATCGAGCACATGTTTCTTGAGCCTGAGGCATGCATTGCGATTCCGCTGCACGAAAACGGCGCGGCATCCGGCAATGGTTCACCCGTCGCCGCGGTTCGCGTGCTCACACAGGGGCAGGGCATTTTCGATGACCGCAGGCAGATCGCAAAGATTCTCGGCTGGCCCATCGAGCGCGTGCAAGCCGAACTGGTCAGCAACGGCGGCGCATTCGGCGGCAAGGAGGACATGAGCATTCAGGCTCAGACGGCGCTGTGCGCCGTACTCGTCGGCAAGCCCGTGAAGTGCGTTTTGACCCGAGAGCAGAGCCTGCGTGTCCATCCGAAGCGCCACCCGGTGCGCATCCATCTCAAGGTCGGGTGCGATGCCGACGGTCGGCTCACAGCGGTACGTGCCCGCATCCTCGGCGACAAGGGGGCGTATGCCTCGGTCGGTGCGAAGGTGCTGGAGCGCGCCGCAGGCCACGCGATCGGCCCCTACAAGTGCGACACAATTGATATCGAGGCCTTGGCGGTCTACACAAACAACCCGCCGAACGGCGCCATGCGTGGCTTCGGTGCGAATCAGGCGGCCTATGCCATCGAAGGCGCGCTGGACATGCTCGCCGAAAAGATCGGCATCGATGGCTGGGAAATCCGTTGGCGAAACATCCTTCGCCAGGGCGACCGTTTCTGCACGGGCCAACGACTAACGAAACCCTTTGGTCTCGAAGAAACGCTGCTCGCCGTGCGCGACGCCTATCGTGCCGAGAAGTTCGCGGGCGTCGCCTGCGGCATCAAGAACGTCGGCATCGGCAATGGCCTCCCCGAGATCGGCCGCGCCAGCTTCACCATCGAACCCGACGGCCACATCACGCTTCGCACCGGCCACACCGAGATGGGCCAGGGCCTGTTCACGGTCGCGATTCAAACGGCCGTGCAGGAGACAGGGCTGCCGCACGAAGTTTTCCATGCGACCTGCGACACGGAAGATCCCAACGACGCGGGCCAAACAACGGGCAGTCGTGGGACGGTGCTGACGTGCCACGCGGTGATCGATGCCTGCAAAAAGTTCGCTGCTGATCTCGCCTCGGTCGGCATGAACGGAGAATCGCCTGAGTCGGCGCGAAAGAAACTGCAATCGCTCGCCGGCCGCAAATACCTCGGCGGCTGGGAGTGTTACAAGACGGATAAATTCGGCGCCGATGTGCCCGATCCCAAGACGCACCTCACCTACGGCTTCGCGACGCAGGTGTGCATCCTCGATGAGACTGGCCGCATCAA
This sequence comes from uncultured Planctomycetaceae bacterium, assembly GCA_964605185.1. GTDB lineage: Bacteria > Planctomycetota > Phycisphaerae > UBA1845 > UTPLA1 > JACRIM01. Next base: position 6,953 of record CAZSBF010000028.1, on the reverse strand, counting down.
GAAGTTCATCGCCGCCCATGATGTCGGCAAGGCGATGAACCCGACACTGTTGGAGGGCCAGTTGCAAGGCTCGATTCACATGGGCCTGGGCTATGCGTTGACCGAGGAAATGGTGTACGAGAAGGGTCGACTCGTGACCGACGACGTGAAATCCTGCGGCGTGTTGCGTGCGCACCAGATGCCGGAAATGGAACTCATCATCGTGGAAACGCCCGATCCCGAATGCCCCTACGGCGCTCGCGGCGTCGCCGAGATCGGCCTCGTTCCGACCGCCCCCGCCGTGGCCGGCGCGCTGGCGAAGTTCGAGGGTTTCCATCGCACGACGCTGCCGATGAAAGACTCCCCGGCGGCGAAGGCGATATTGGGGCCGAAGGCCAATAACTAATTCGCACCGCCATCTCGATAGGACAATGAGCGACCTTCTCCCCACTCTCGAATCCCTCATTGCCGATGCGCAGGCCGATGTGCCAATCGCGTTGTGCAGCATCGTCGAAACGCGCGGCAGCACGCCGCAGTGTCCCGGTGCGACCATGCTCGTTCGCGCTGATGGGAAAACGGTCGGCACGCTGGGCGGCGGATGCGTCGAAGCCGAGGTGCGACGGCGGGCGCTGGAGTTTATTCAGCAGGGCCACAGTGCGTTGCTCGATTATGTCCTCGATCACGACTTCGGCTGGGATGATGGCCTCGTCTGCGGCGGGAAGATGAAAGTCGCCGTGATGCCGTTGATTACGGGATGCGATCTCAACCCGTGGCGGGATGCGCTGGAAAAGACGCGACGACGCGAACCGGCATCCTTTCCCATCGACGTCGATCACGAAGGGGCGCGTCAGCGATACCTCGTTCATCTCGAAGTGCCGCCGACGTTGCTCATCGCCGGCGCCGGGCATGTCGGGCAGGCCGTGGCGAAGCTGGCGATCGATCTCGACTTTCACGTCGTGGTGATTGACGACCGGGTCGACTATGCAGCGTCGCTGCGATTCGACCCGCGCGTAGAATTAATGGTTGCAGACATTCCAATGTCGCTTCGCGAATATCCGCTCGACGCTGGCACCTATGTCGTCATCGTCACACGCGGTCACCAGCACGATGAGCAGGCCTTGGAGGCCGTCGTTCGCCGCGATGCCGCCTACATCGGCCTCATCGGCAGCCGTCGCAAAAGCCGCCTGATCTTCGCAGATCTGAAAGCCCTCGGCGTCACCGATGATCAGCTCGCCCGCGTCCACACGCCCATCGGCCTCGACATTCGCGCGGTCACGGTGCCCGAGATCGCCGTGAGCATCATGGCGCAATTAGTGAAGGTGCGGAGAGAGCAGGTGCCGATCCTTGTGGAAGGCCCAATCGCCGCGACTCAAGCGGCCGAGAGTTCGGCCAGCCGGAAGTAGATCAGCCGGCTCAACACGTTCAATCGATACGCGGCCGTGGAGCGCAGGTCGTCAATTGGTGCAACATCCTTGGAGATCACTTGCCGCACGTCGTCAGGACTGCGGAATTCTTCATCGCGTTCCAGCGCCGCCTCCATCGCCTTGCAGCGACAGACATACGGAGCGACACTGTTGGCTGTGACGCGCCAACCCGCCGGCGAATGCACGATGGCGGCTCCCACTTTTGTAATCGCCTGCGCCGCCCGCGCCCCGACCTTGTGGAACCACTCGAAGTCGCACGTATGCCGCGGCACTCGAACCTCCACGATCAACTCGTCAGCGGTCTTTACCGACTTCTTGTATCCCGTCCAATACTCCGCCAGTGCCACCTCGCGTCGCCCGCGCGACGAAGCCAGGGTCACCGTCGCGTCGTAGGCCATGAGCACCGGCACGCCGTCGGCCGCGGGTGAACCGTTGCCGATGTTGCCGGCCCAGGTGCCGCGCGTCTGAATCTGCATCGCGCCGACGAGCTTCGCCGCCTGCGCCAAGAGTGGAAACACCCCCGATACCTCCGTCGACGTGATCACATCCCAATAGGTCGCCAGCGCCCCCAACTCCAAGGAATCGGTTGTCAGTCGCATCGTGCGCAATTCGCCAAGGCGCGACAAATCCATCAACCGCACGCCATCTTTCGCCCGATGATGCCACGAGACGAGTAGATCCGTCCCGCCCGCGATGGGCTGCGGCCGCACGTCGGGCTGCTGCATAAGTTGCAGCGCTTCATCGAGCGTAGCGGGTCTATGCACCTGCATGGCCGCCTCCGCATTGTTTGAGTGCCTGCTCCACTCCCGCGATGACGCCGTCATACCCCGTGCAGCGACAGAGGTTGCCGCTCATGATCTCGCGAAGGCTCATCGTTTCGACCGCCTCCGGATGTTCGGCCAGCCAGCGAATCGACATGACGATGCCCGGCGTGCAGGCCCCGCACTGCGATGTGCCGGTCGCATTCAGGGTTGCGGCCAGTTCCACCGGCGTCGACTCGACCGTCTCCACGCGCCGACCTTCGACCTGAAACGCCGGCACCAGACACGAATTCACCGGCAGCCCGTCGAGCAGCACAGTACACGCCCCGCACTCGCCTTCGCCGCAGCCTTCCTTGGTTCCCGTCTGGCCGCAGTCGTAGCGTAACACGTCGAGCAGCCGCCCATCGAGCGACGTCTCGATCGTCGTCTCCTGACCATTGAGCGTGAATCGAAGGGTGAACTTATTCATGCGCACCCTCCAATCGCTCCATCAGCCGCTCGGGTGTCACGGGGATGGCATTAACCGCTCGGCCCACCGCCGTGCTGATCGCGTTCACGATCGCCGGCGCGGGCCCGTCGATGGGCATTTCGCCGATCCCTTTCGCACCGCCGGGCCCGAAGGGCGACGGCGTCTCTTCAAACAGCACACGAATCGGCGGCAGATCGGCCGCGGCGGGGATAATGTAATTCGTCATCTGGCAGTTCTTCATCGCGCCGTCTTCCAGCACGACGTCTTCGTAGATGGCCCAGCCGATTCCCTGCACGACGCCGCCCTGCACCTGACCGCGCGCCAGTGTCGGGTTCAACACGCGGCCGACCTCCTGCGCCGCGACGAAATCCGTCACACGCGTTGCATACGTCCGCAGATCGACCTCCACCTCGGCCACATACGTCGCCCATGAATACGAGGCATAGGCGTCGCCTTGATAGGTCGCGTCGTCCCACACAATCGTTGAGGGTTTTTCATATTTTGCCCGGCCGACGAGGCTCTTGCCCGGGTTCGCGGCGTGCCACGCGCGAATCGCTTCGGCGACGCCCGGGCCGCGCGCGCCACCGAGTTGTTTCGACAGGTCCTCCGCCGCGCGGTGCGTCAGCTTTCCGACGACCATCGCCGTTCGACTCGCCACGGTAGGCCCGCTGTTCGGCACGCGCGCTGTATCCGGTGTCGCGACATGCACACCGCCCGGGGATATATCCAGGGCATCCGCCGCGACCTGTGCGAGAATCGTCGATGTGCCCTGGCCCATGTCGGTCTGCGCCGTGAGCACCTCCACGCCGCCGTCGGGCATTCCTTCGACCCAGACTTCCGACGCGAGCCTCGTCTCACCGCCGCCGGTAAAGCCCGAGCCGTGATGAAACGACGCCACGCCGATTCCGCGGCGCAAGTATGGATGCGTGGCGTTGAACGATGCGTGCGATTTTCGCTTCACGTGATAGTCGGCCTCGTGCAATGTGCGATTCATCAGCGCAACGAGATCCGTCCCGTCGCGATAGATCTGCCCCGTTGTCATCGTTTGACCATCGCGCAGGAAATTCCGCCGCCGCAGTTCCACCGGGTCAATCCCGATCCGCGCGGCAATGACATCCATGTGCCGCTCCATCGCAAAGATGGTCTGCGGCGCGCCGAATCCGCGAAACGCCCCGTACGGCATCGAGTTCGTCAGTCGCGCTTCGCCATGAATTTGAATGTGTTCGCAGAAGTACGGCCCCGATGAGTGAATGCACCCGCGGCTCAGCACCACCGGCGACAGCGTGACATACGCGCCGCCATCGAGGACGACTTCAATGTCCATCGCCAGCAGTCGCCCATCCCTGTCCACCGCGGTGCGATGGCGCACCCAACTCGGGTGTCGCTTGGTCGTGGCGGCCATGTCCTCCTGCCGGTCGTACACCAGTTTCACCGGCGCGCCGGCCTTTTCCGCAAGCAGCGCTGCGTGAATGGCGATGTTCGATGGATAATCTTCCTTGCCGCCGAAACCGCCGCCGACCGCCGCCTGCACAACGCTGAATGCCTCGCGCGGCCAACCGAAGGCATGGGTGAGTGAATCGAGGACATAATAGGGGCACTGCATCGACCCGCGCACGACCATCCGGCCGTTCTCGCGATGGGCCAGCATGCCCTGAGTCTCAAGATACACGTGCTCCTGTGCCCCGGTGTGATAGGTGCCTTCGATGACATGCGGTGCCGAGGCGAAGACCGACGCGGGGTCGCCCTTGTGGATCGCGAGGCGCTTGAGCACGTTGTCCGCCCCGTGCTGAATCTGCTCGGGCCGCGGCGTCGCACGTGGATCGAGAATTGCCGGCAGCGGCTCGACCTCCAGACGAATGGCCCGCACAGCGTCGCGCAATTTGTGAACCGATGCGTGCGCAATGAGCAACACCTCCTCATGCTTATGGCGAAACTCGCTCGCCACCAGTGCCGGCTGGTCCTTCTCGATGAGCGCAACCGCGTTGCCGCCGGGAATGTCCCGATGATCGACAACGACAAACTCTGACCAGTTGATGGCCGGGTCGAAATGGATATTCTTGATGCGGCCGCGCGAGATGGGTGTGCGAATCGTGGCCCCGTGAAGCATCCCGGGAAGGGTCAGGTCGTCGACGTACTTCGCCGCGCCGGTCAATTTGGCGCAGCCGTCCACGCGAATTGTGTTTGTGCCGATGCTCATCCCGGTTCCACTCGGGGCACCCGTCAAGGGTGGCCAATTCGGTCAGGCCGACAATTCTAACCTCTTTCGCGGGGCGATTTTAGGACCGGGCGGGATTCTCTGGCTACGGCGGGAATGCCCGTCTACCATACCGCGGTTAATAGTCGACCGGCATCGAGCAATACAAGTCGAAACGGTCGTTCGTCGGAGCAAGACGTGTTAGCAGATTCAGGCCTCCTCGCACCCCTGATCCTCGCCAGCGTCTGGGACGCCCTCGCCCACAACTGGGCGCTCACGTCCATTCTGCTCACGCTTCTGCTTCTCCTCGTTATCCCGTTTCTAATTCTCGCGAAGTACGTTCGCATCTGCCTGAACATCATCAGCGACACCGAGCCGCCGCTCTCCATGACGCAGCTCGGCTTCGACCGCATGCATGGCGACGAAAAAGATTTCTACGCCACCGACGGTGTTCGACTTCGCGGCATCTTCATGCACCCGCCGCCCGGTGTGGAACGCCGCGGGCTCATCATCTTTGCCCCCGAGTTCAAGAGCGATCGCCACAGCTGCGCCCGCTACTGCCGCCACTTGATCTCCGAAGGCTACGACGTCTTCTCGTTCGACTTCCGCGGCCACGGCAAATCCGCCGGCCAGGAGGGCTACACCCCGCGTCAGTGGGCCAGCGAGCGCGAGATGGCCGACATGGTCGGTGCGATTCGCTATGTCGAACAGTGGCTGGAGGAGATGGGCCGCCCGGTGGAGATCGGGTTGTTCGGCATTTCGCGCGGCGCGGGCACATCGATCCTGTGCAGCGCGACGTGCCCCTCGATAAAGGCCATCGTCGTTGACGGTGCGTTTTCGTCCGATGCGACGCTGGAGCACTTGATGAAGCGCTGGGCCAAGATCTTCGCCAAGGTGCGGATCGTCTATGAGAACCACCCGCCCGAGTTCTGGCAGTTCCTCCGCTGGTGCCTGTTTCTCACCTGCCGGTTTAAGTTCAAGTGCACATTCCCCAGCGTGAAAAAAGCCCTGCTGCGGATGAGCCCGCGGCCGATGTTCTTCATTCATGGCGAGCGCGACAGTTACATCCCCGAGGAATTGTCGCGCATGCTGTATGCCCTTGCCTCGCAGCCCAAGTATCTGTGGGTTGTGTCCGGCGCGAAGCACAATCAATCGGTCGATGTCGTGCCCCACGAGTATGCCCGCCGCACGCTGGAGTTCTTCGATCTTTTCCTCGCCGGCCGCGCCGACGCCGCGAACATGTTCAACGACGATCACTTCACGCAAATGGCGCAGACCGACATGGCCCCGCGGCGGCTGCCGGTGGATGTCGTAACGCTTCCGGATCGCGCCATCGCGCGCGACCTCGCGACGGCCGACACCCCGGTGAATCATGCCTCGTCGAATTAAGCTTCATTGTCTTTGGTTTTGAATCGGCGCGGTGCATCGCGGAAAAAAACTATCCCCACAAAAAAGTGCAAAAAACCGTTTTACCACGTCCAAAAACGTACAAAGGGTTTGTGAGAAAGGCACAAAGGCACTGAGGCACGTAGGCACAGAGGGGAGGTAGGGGTCGCTGCGCGACACGCGGGGTGGGGTTGTAATTGCGGCAATTTGACGTGGGAAATGAAAGACAGCTGGCGTTTGCTGGCGTTTCCCGGCGTGCGTCTGAGGGGATCGGGAGTCCAGGGGTTTGAGGGTTCAAGGGGCCAAGGGTCCAAGGGGGGAGAAATCGTTGCTGCGCAACGGGTGGCACATTCATGGGCGCGGATCATGCGGGGCCTCCTTTCAGTCGGCCGAGCCGATACTAACATATACCTAACTAATATAGTGCGCGGGTTGGGAGAGGCAAGGGGATTTTCGGATTATTTTTCCGGAGGTGGTAAGTCATGGGCCGGGCGAGGGTTGGGCCGGGGGGAGGATTTCAAATTGCGAATTTCCAATTACAAGAAGCGCGGCGGCGGCGGGCGGTTCCGCCGGGGACATCCATCATTTGCGCGATTTCACGCGTGTTGGGCATGCCGCATTCTCTGCAGTCGTACTCGTGAAGGGCGGTTGGGCAAGAGAACTCGTTCATAAAGTTGAATGCCCCCTATTTCCCTTGGCGTAACGTATCGGGTTGTGGCCATGACAGCGGCGGAAATCGC
>CAZSBF010000027.1:0-48335 GCA_964605185.1 uncultured Planctomycetaceae bacterium | reverse complement strand
TGATTCGGCGCGCACAAAAACGCACAAACCGTTTGCGCGGTTTTTGGACCGGTGAATTGAAACCGCGCGTTTCACAGATTTGCAGAAGAACATCGGCCCACCTCGATTCGTTGCGAGCGTCCATCTCTTTCCTCCAGACGTCTATCAATCTTGCTCTGCGTTTCACGCGCGTCTTTGTTTTTCGCTTGGAAATGGGGGTTGGGGGTTTGTAACTTTTTTTGTTTCGGAGTGCGTGTTTAGGAAAAGTTCTTGCCGAACGCACTGCATGACCGGTCCGGCGACTGGTCCCACAATACATTTTCACGCCGCAATCGGCCTATGATCTCATAACCGCTTGCCTTCCAACCCATTACGGCCACAATGCCACCTGTGATCACTGCTCGACCCATTGTCTTGTCCGCCGCGCGGTCGTTTGCGCGATCCTGGATTGGACCGCGCGAGCGGCTTTCCGTTCAGGCTCGCGTTGCGTGGCTCGGCGTGGCGGTGGTCTGCGGGGCGGTGCTGACCATGGCGGCGCTGCTGCGGCCAGACGCTCGCGGGCATGGCACGCACGAGGCGCTTGGCCTGCCGCCGTGCAGCTTTGTGCTGACCAGCGGGCTGCCCTGCCCGACCTGCGGGATGACGACGTCGTTCGCGGAATTGATGCACGGCCACCCGCTCCGGTCGATGGTGGCCCAACCGGCCGGTGCGGTGCTGTGTGTGTTGACGGTGCTGGTGATGGTCGTCGGTCTGCGGGCGGCGATTCGCGGGTATCTTGTGGCGCTCAATTGGGATCGCATCGGCCCGGTGCGGTTCATGCTCGGGTTTGGTTTGTTGCTCCTCGGCGGCTGGGGGTTCAAGATCGCACACGGGCTGGCAACGGGGATACTCCCCTACAGGTGATCGCATGAGCCGGATGAATCTACAGGCTGCCTCAAAACCCGTTTTACACAGGCTGAAAGCCTGTGCCACAGGGGTTTTGAAACCGATTCTGCGAACGCGATCCTTGCTGTTGCTGGCGATGCCGATGCTCGTTGGCTGTCAGGCGATGTACTTCCTCACGCCGGAGAAGGGCAAGCCGGTCAAGGCGGAGTACACCAAGATCGGTTCGCAGACGGTGGCCATTGTCGTGTGGGCCGACCGCCCGACGCTGGACGTGGACCCGCTGGCGCGACGGCGGGTGTGCGACGCGATTGTGTATCACCTGAAGAAGAATCTGGAGAAGGCGACGTTCGTCTCCGGGCGCGATGTGGAGGCGCTGCAGGAGAAATCGGGGCTGAACTGGGAGCAGATGACCACCGAGGAGTTGTGCAAGCGGCTCAAATGCGACATCGTGATCCGCGTCGATCTCTTGGAATACACGGCCCGCGGGTCGGTGGCGCAGGAGCTTCGCAAGGGCAAGGTACGCGGCACGATTAATGTCTATGAGTGCGGGATCGGCAGTGGCGAGGAATCCACGTATAACACGGATATCGCCTGCACCTATCCCAAGGCGACGGACAAACACGTGAACGACTTGAGCGATGGCGACCTGATCCGGGAGACCGTCGTCGAATTCGGCCAGGTGGTCGCGCATAAGTTTTACGATCACGAAGTCTCGTTACGCGGCCCCGGGGAGCGTTGAGTGTTGATGCGATGCTGTAGCTCACGTCCGAATCGACACCGCGGCGGGCTTGCCCTGAGCGCCATGCTGGCGATCTGCGCATTTGTCCCGCTCTCATCCGGCTGCCAACAGGTCGCGACGGCGTGGGCCAACATGACCGGCGGCGACTGGATCCCCGCTGATTTCACGCTGACGAAAGAGCCACTGCTTGTGTTGATCGATGACCGCAGCGGCATCGTTACCGAGCCGAAGTCCATTCGCGAAGCCCACAAGACCATCGCCGTGAACTTCGCCGAGTTCAAGGTGAATCACAACGTCATCCCGTTCGAGGAATGGCAGCGCCTGGCGCAGACCGACAAGAAGTATGGACGCTACAGCATCCGGCAGGTGGGCGAGAAACTCGGCGCCGAGCAGGTGCTGTACCTCAACGTCGAGCGATTCACGTTGCACGGCGAACCGGGCGCGCCGGTCTTCAAGGGGGAATTCACGGTACGCGTGAAGGTGCTGTCGACCAATCGCGAGAAGGATGTGCGCGTCTGGCCGAGCGAGGAATCGGGCAAGCGCGTTAGCGTCAGCTCGGCGCCGATCCCGATCGACAGCGAGAAGAGCGCCTCCGACATCGCCACCGAACTCGGCATCAAGCTGGGCAAGGAAGTCGCCATGATGTTCTACGGCCACCGGGAACTTGAGAAGTGACCCGCATCCTGCATCTGATCGACGAGTCGACGGACGAGACGCAGCTACAGACGCTGGCGACGCTTCGCGCGAAGGCCGGCTCGCTCGGTGTCGTGTCGACGGTCTGTGCGATGGATGGCGTGGATCGCGCCAAGGCGGCAGCGTTCCTCGGGGAGTTGCCCGCGTTCACGCCGAGGCGTGTGATCGCGCAGTTGAACTGGTCGCCGGAGCTGGGGCGAGCCGCGCGACACGGCGAGGCGGATATCGTTCATGCGTGGGGGATGGCCGCGGTTCGCACGGCGGCGGCGCGGCTCAAACGAATCCCGCTGATTCACACGATCAACGATCCGTTGCAGACGCGCGAGGCGGCCAAATGGGTTCGCGCCCTGCCGGCGGGGGCGACGGTCATTGCGGGCAGCCAGATTATTCGCTCGCGCTTGCTCGCGGCGGGGCTTGCGCCGGAGCGGGTCGTGGTGATTCGCGGCGGAGTCGATTTTTCGGCGATCAATGATGCGCGAAAGGCGAACGAACGCGCGGCGCTGGTCGGCGAGGGTGGTCCGGTGGTGCTCATGCACGGGCCGGCGAGCAGGGGGGGCGGTCAGTACATCGGCCTGTGGGCGGCGGCCATCGTCGCGCAGATTCATCGAAACCTTCGCGTGATCCTGCCGTACGACTCCGTCGAAACGGCGCGGCTGCGGCGATTTGCGGCGGGCATTCGGTTGAACGACATGCTCGTGGTGCCGGATTCGCGTTGGACGTGGTCAAGGCTCGCGGCGTGTGCCGACATTTTTTGCGCACCGGCCATCGAGGAGATCAACACGGAACCGCTGGCGCATGCCATGGCGGCGGGTGTTGTCATCGTCGGGTCGGCGGTGCGGTCGGTCGCCGAGATCATCGCCGATCGGCACAACGGATTGCTGTGCAAGGCCGGCGAGGCGCGGACGCTTGCGGCGCGGCTGCTGACGGGGATTGAGGATGTCGACCTCTGCCGCCGCGTGACCGACACGGCCCGCGGCCAGGCGTATGAAGTCTTCAGCGTGCGAGCCTTCGCGGAGAACCACCAACGCGTGTATGAAAATGTGCGCGGTTCCCGACCGGCGGGCGAGGGGATCAGCGATACGGCGATGGTGGCGTAGGCGGTCGGCTTTGCCGGGGCTGTGCGAGTCACGCGGGTGGCGTCGATCCGCCGATTCACATGGGTGGACCTTGAGACCCTTCGCTACTTTTACCTCCGGCGATTTGTTGCACCGGCGTTTCGGCTGCTTGGTGTGAATCGGGCGGATCGGCTGGCGCGGCGGATTGGGCGGATGGTTCATGCGTTGAACACGCCGACGCGGGCGCGGGCCGAGGCACGGGCGCGCGATTGGTTGAATGAGCCGGCGGCCACCGATCGCATGGTCGCAGGGATGTATGAACATGCGGGCCGGTTCTGCGCCGAGGTGCTCTTCGCCCGGCGAAAACTTCGCGAGCCGACGTGGCGGTCGATGATCTCGGTCGCGGGGGAATCGCAGTTGCAGGCGCTGGCGAACGGCAATCGCGGGTCCATTATTGCAACGCCGTACTTCGGCAACGTCGGCGTGCTTGCATGGGCACTGGGGAATATCGTCCGGCCGATCCACGTGGTTGCGGATCGGTTCAACCACCCCTCGCTTCGTGCGTGGCAGAGTGAGCTGTATTCGTTCCCGCACGTTTGCATCATTGAACGCCGTGATGCCGGACGCCGCGTGCCCGAGGTGCTCGACCAGCATGGGGCTGTGTTACTCGTTGCTGAGAATGAACGCCCGCGCGGCCCGGCGTTGCAGGCTGAGTTCCTTGGGCGCGTGCTTCGCTGTTACCCGACGATTCCGCGATTGGCGCGATGGCATGATGCACCGATTGCAGCAATGACGTGTCGCCGGCGCGAAGAAGCGTTCCACTTCGACGTCCGTCTGCACGGTGTGATCGAACCGGAAACTTACAGTGATGATGAGCTGGTGATGCGCGAGATCCTCGCGCGCCTGGAAGGGGCGATTCGCACGAACCCTGAGCAGTATTGGTGGCCGATGCCGAACACGACGGACTCGCGCGGTATCGCCCGTCGCGCGTCGCTTCAAGGCTCAAGTCTTGAGCCTCAAGTTTCATTGCTCATGCATACGGGAACTTGATCGGCGTCGTGCCCCACATCAGATTGAAGAGCGTGGGTTCCGCGAAGGCCGTGAGCGGCGGGCAGAAGGCCGGCAAGTCGGGCGTGGGGAGCTGGGCGTTGGCCCACGGTGTGATGCCGAGGACGATGAGGCCGGCTGAGATGACGATGCCGCGCCACGATCGCGGCGCGGGTTCTTTCTGCGGAATGTTCGGGTCCATGATCGGGTATATCGGTCGAAGGGGCGTTGCAGGTCAGCTACTTCTCGGTCCGGCGGGTGATAACGTTATCGGTCGGGCACGCAGCGCCTTGAAAACGGTGCCGAATTGTCGCTCCCAATTCCCGCGGCGGTTCGTTACCCTACTCGCCACATCCAATCGCGAGGGGTGATGCCCGCGCACACAGGAGAGAACGCTCCATGTCGAACACCGCCTCCATGCCGGCTTCGGGCTTTGGATCATCGCCCGGAAGCCAGCGCGAGTTTCTTGGCCATCCCGTCGGGCTCTTCGTGCTTTTCTTCGCGGAGCTGTGGGAGCGTTTCAATTTCTACGGCATGCGGGCGCTGCTGATTTTCTACTTAACCAAGTCCTATCTTTTTGACCCGGAGTTCAGTTCACTTTCATATGGCGCGTTCAACGGACTTCTTTATGCGACTCCGCTGCTGGGCGGACTTCTCGCGGATCGCGTGCTTGGTAATCGACGTGCCATCATTCTCGGTGGAATCCTGATGGCTTTCGGCGAGTTTGGGCTTGCGCTGCCCGGCCTGGGATTTGTCAGCCAGACCAAACCTGCTCTTTATCTTGCGATGGGATTGATCATCATCGGTAACGGTTTCTTCAAGCCGAACATCTCCACCATGGTTGGCAGCCTTTATGCACCCGGTGATGCACGTCGTGACAGTGCGTTCACGATCTTTTACATGGGCATCAACATTGGCGCTACGCTTGCACCTTTGGTGTGCGGAACCATTGGCGAAAAATATGGCTTCCACTACGGCTTCTGCCTTGCGGGCGCCGGAATGATCCTCGGTCTCATTTGCTTTACCGCCTTCGGGCACTTGCTTGGTGACAAGGGATTGCCACCGAAAACCGCGACCAACGACTTCGGCAAGAAGCGGTTCACGGCGAACGATTTCATCACGTTCATCGGTGCTTTCGTCTTTGTTCCGCTCGCCGCCGTGCTCGTGTCAATGCCGGAAAAGGTTTCTCGATGGGCCGCTCCCGGTGCCGCCATCGCCTTCTTCTTGTATATCTTTTATGAAGGAACAAAGTGCACGAAAGTCGATCGGCAGGGCATCTTCGTTGCCATCATCCTCTCGATCTCGTCTCTCGCTTTTTGGGGCGCGTTTGAGCAAGCGGGGAGTTCAATCAATATTTTCACTGACAAACACATAAATCGCACCGTCTTCGGCTATGAACTGCCTGCGTCAGACTTCCAGGCCGTCAACGCTATTTTCATCGTACTTCTCGCGCCCGTTTTCTCGTGGCTCTGGGCGCGCCTCGGCAAGGTAAACCTCAACCCCTCGTCGATCATCAAGTTTGTCCTCGGCCTTTTGCAAGTAGGGGCGGGTTACATCTTCCTCGTCTGGGCCGCGAAACAGTCGGATTCGGGAGGCAAGGCCGCGGTCGGGTTGCTCCTGGCGACTTATTTTGTTCACACCATGGGCGAGTTGTGTGTCTCGCCGGTTGGACTTTCGATGATCACCAAGATGGCTCCGCAACGGCTCGGTGCATTCATGATGGGCTTCTGGTTCCTGACCACCAGCTTCGGCCATGTCGTCGCGGGTGAATTCGCCAGCAAGCAGGAAAAGTGGGGCTTTGGGACATTGTTCTATCGCCTCATGATCTGGGGAATCGTCGCAGGAGTTGTGCTGTTCCTGTTCTCGCCCTGGGTGAAGAAATGGGAGCGGGCGAAGCTTGCTGAGAACTCAGCGGCGTAGTCACAGGTTCGTTTTCCAGTGATAAGGGCTGGTTAAGAAATCTGTTGCATTTTTACCGGCCCCTTGCGATTTCATCTCTGGTTCCATAAGATTAAGTATCGACCGCGACTTGCGCGCGGGGTGTCGGATGGTCTTCCTGCCTAGGCATGGGTCCCCGGCGTATGGGGTTCCGGGGAGTTCCTTCCACACAGTCCCGGAGTGATTCGATGTCGCCCGCTTCGGCGCATACCAAGGGCATGAACTGCAATGTGCTGGTGCTCAACCGGCACTACCTGGCCGTGCGCGTCGTGGGCGTTAAGCGGGCATTCAGCCTCCTGTTTCGCGATCTTGCCGAGGTCGTGCACGTTGAGGACGGCAAGTACATCTCCTACGACTATTCCGAATGGTGCGAGCTTTCCGATCTGGCCCGCGAGTTCGAGCCGGACGCCCACGACTGGATTCGCACCGTTCGCTTCGACATCGCCGTGCCGCGGATCATTCGCCTTGCCATCTACGACCGGCTGCCGCAGCAATCGGTAAAGTTCAACCGGCGAAACATCTATGCCCGCGACGGCAACCGCTGCCAATACTGTGGCAAGCGATTTTCGACGACGGAGCTTTCGCTCGATCACGTCCACCCGCGCAGCCTTGGTGGCAAGACGTCGTGGGAGAACATCGTCTGCGCCTGTCTTAAGTGCAACATCCGAAAGGGTGGCCGCAACCCCGAGCAGGCCGGCATGCATTTGATCACGCCGCCGAAAAAGCCGAAGCGCAACCCCGTGCTGAGCCTCAAGTTGGCGGACGACCGCTACGCAAGCTGGAAGTCCTTCCTTGATAATGCGTATTGGTCGGTCGAGTTGAAATAAGCCCGATCCCAGGGCCACCGCGCAATTCACGCCTGTTTGTGATATAATTCAGTTAGTCGGGATCGAGAGGGTTGAAAGGACATTGCTATGTTCCGCTTCCTTGCGCTTGCCGCCATCCTTGGACTCACATCCACCGCCGCTGCCCGACCGATCATCTTCGACAACATCTCACCCAACGGCGGGCCGCTTTTCACCTCCGGGGACATTCAAGCATCGCAAAAGGACGCCGGGTTCGGATTCGATGCCGGCGTTGCGGATGACTTTCAACTTGAAAGCAGCCCAGATGATTCCGGTGATTGGCGAATCACCGAGGTCAATTGGATGGGCCGCTTCATGACCGGCACGCCGGCGCCGATCGATACGTTTAACATCATCTTCTGGCCCGACGAATCCGGGCATCCGGCGGGGAGTGACGCGGTTGGACTTCCTCCGAAATATTCCCAGGCATTGGCGATCTACAACAACGTCGCGGCGACGAGCGGCCCCGGCGGCGGCGGGCCGTTGAGTTTCGAGTATTCGGCAAGCCTGCCCAGTGCATTTGTTGCCGAGGACGGCGTTCGGTACTGGATCGAGATTCAGGCCAATGTGAATTATCCGCCACTCTGGGGCGTCGAGATGACGAATCTCACGCAGCTTGGCCGCCCGCACAATGGGTTCGACCTTTTCGCGACACCATTCTGGACCGAGTCGGCGGCGCTGCACGACACGGCGTTCACGTTGGGGGGCGAGCCGGTGCCGGAGCCGGGTGGGCTATACGCATTGATTGTGGTGTTCTTTGCATTGCAGCCAACTTCACGCAAACGCCGTTTTTTCGTAAATTTCCATTCGATATTCGGCGCTTAACCACCCCTCGTCGGCCGCCAGCCGATGGGTGTTTCTGCCCCGTTTCCAATTCCATCCCGCTTTCGTGACCCGTTTAGAGGGGGACTTGCCCAAGCGCAACTGCCGAACAGGCAATAAGTTGCGCCGGCCATGAATTCGCATGCGATGTTGACTTGACAACGTACCGCCAATGCTGTATATTCTGTAAGGACAGAAATAGCAGGAATATCATGCAATCGCTCACGCCTACCGCTCGCAAGTTCATCCTCCACTGGGGAGAGATGGGAAATCGCTGGGGCATCAACCGAACGGTGGCACAAATCCATGCGTTGCTCTTTCTTTCGCCGGCTCCGCTTAATGCCGAGCAGATCGCGGAATTGCTCGGCGTGGCCCGATCCAATGTCAGCAACAGTCTGAAGGAACTTCAGGGCTGGGGCATCGTGCGCGTTGTGCATGAGATGGGGGATCGACGCGATCATTTTGAATCCATGAAGGATGTATGGGAGATGTTTCAGACCATCATGGATGAGCGCAAGAAGCGCGAATGCGATCCGACGCGGTGTTTTCTGAAAGAGTGTGTCGAAGACGCGGCGAAGGCTGGGAAATCGGAGGCATTTGCGCATCAACGAATGTCCGAGATGCTGGAGTTTTTTGAGGTCATGTCCCGCTGGTACGGCGACATTCGAAGTCTGCCGGGCGGGGCTATCGTGAAGTTCGTCAAGTTGGGAGGCAAAGTGCGACAACTGCTCGGCCGCGCCTCATAAGTTTTTTTGGATATGTATTTCTGTCGTTACAGAAATAACTGATACATAGAAAGGACGGTAGTTATGAACACGGTAGTTTGGACGTATGGGTTTTACATGGGAGTCAGCGTTCTGTTGACCATTTGGGTTGCAAAGACGCTGCACAAGAACGGCCGAGTCTTTCTCGTTGAGGCCTTTCACAGCAACGAAATGCTCGCCGACTCAGTCAATCACCTACTCGTTGTAGGTTTCTATCTGATCAACATCGGGTTCGTGACCACGGCGCTGAAGTACGGCGACAAGCCGACGGACGTTCAGCAGGCCGTGGAGTTTTTCAGTACCAAGATCGGGCTGGTGCTCGGCGTGTTGGGGTTCATGCACTTCGCGAATCTCGCGGTATTCTCGAACATGCGACGCCAGGCGCGTGGCGAGATCCGTCGGCCACCGGAGCACATCGAAGCGGGTCCATCATGACACATTGCGGGCTTGTTCGTGGTGCGGCGAGAACTCGTCGCCGCGCCACGAGTCGCCGTCGACTCATTAACGTGAAGGCACGCTACGCCGATGCGCGACGACGGGGCTTGCGTTTGGCAAACCGGCAAAGTTCGATCTTCTTTACGGCATCATAGTCAAGCAAAACTTCGCCACAATGGGAGCATTCATGGCGCCGCACGTTGGCAACGATGATGCGTTTTCCACGGGCCGTCGTTTGGTATTTTCCCTCTACAAGGCAAACCTTAGCGCTGCCGCACGTCGGACACTTTTTGAAGTGGGGGCCATTGTGCTTAGTCATGTCACGTTGCTCGCTTGGATGAAATCAGGATGTAGAACAATTCCTCGCCTGCATCGCGAACGATTTTCCCCTTTGTATAGATGAGCAGATTTCCATACGTCTTGCCCTTCAGGACGTACAATCTTTCCGGACGCCCCGCGGCGGACGATCGAAGGGTCTTCTCAATTCGCGGGGCATTTACGATGGACTCTATTACTTCGTCCTCGGTTAGTTCATCGAGGTTCATCTCTTCTTCGGCTTTTCGCGTCAATACGATTTGTCTCGCGACGGCGAGTCGTTTGATTCGCGATAGGATGTCCATCCTAGCCATTGTAGCTTGGTCGAACTCGTGGGATCAAACGAGAGTGAATCGACCGGACATGACTCGCGCAGGCCGTTTCATTCAAGGAACCGGCTGCCGGGACCAGCCTGCACGCATTGGTACTTGACCCATTGGAGGAAAGTTTGTTATTCCTCGGTCCTTCCCCTATCCTCCCGGGAATCGCCCGGCCGGATTGCCGGGGGAATGTGACAGGGACGTGTCGTACTCACCTCGCTTGCTGTCCCCTAATTACGATGATGGCCCGCCCAGACGCGTCGGCGGCCATGGGAAAATGCCTCCACCAGGAGAAATCAGAATGATCGGTCGTAACTGGAAAAGCCCTCTCGGCGGAACCCTCGCGTGTTTCGTTATCGCGGCCAACGTCGGCTGCGGGACGATTACCCCCGTCAACCTCACGCCGCCGCAATCGGCGATTGATCGGGACGGGACGTATCTCATCACGGTGACCGGCGGCGGTTCACAGGGTGACCTCGGAGCGGACCCGACCTTGGTGATCGCCGGTGGCCTGTTCACGAAACTCGGCGTGACGGACATGACGCCGCAAGCGATCACCGTGACCGGCGCCAATTATGTCTGGGTGTCGGCAGCAGCCAAGGTTCTTTCGGCTCAGATTCCGTTCCCGGTGACTACGAACGTCACGTTGAACGTGGATCTACAGAACGACGGCACGCTTACGGGCACCATGACATTTGCGGCGCTGGGCCAGACGTCCAACCCGCTGAGTGTCACGCTAACCAAGCAGTAAGAGGAAATTGATGATGACTCGATACGCACCTCGCAAGATTGTCTGGTCGATGCTCGTGGTGGCAACATTTGCTGTCGGACAGGGCAGCAGTTGTGGCGCGCCGATCGATATTTCGTCGGCCATCGCCCTTGATGGCACCTACACCATGGTGGTGAACACCGCCCAGCCGGGCTCGCTCCTGCCGGCGGGCACGATGGGACCGGTGGTGATCACGAATGGCTTGTTGACGAGCTATCTCAACCAGCCGGTGACAAACCCGCAGACGCCGGTGATCAATGGAGCCATGTTTAAGTGGAGCGGGACCGTCGCATCGCCGAACGATCCTGCACTTACCGCGTTGGTTACGCTGGATGTGACCAATCAGGGTGGCGGGGTGATGACGGGGACGGCGTTTTACACCATCCTAGGTCTTGCGACTCCGTCGAGCACCATCACGATGACCAAGATGTGATCTGGTCAGCTTTTCATCAATAGAAAAAGGCCCCGACCGTGTGAGCGGCCGGGGCCTTTTCATTTCTCATGCGTTAACACCGATTGAGTATCAGTGCTTATTCGTCCTCGTCCTCATCGGCCGCGGGCTTCGGCTTCTTCTTGGGTGCTGCGGCCTTCTTGGGGGCGGGCTTTGCGTCGTCGTCGGACGCCTTGGCCTCGTCCTCTTCGGCATCGGGCGGGCGCGGTCCCTTGTAGTTCTGTACGCTGCGCTCGCGCCATGCACCGTTCTCGAACGTGGTGTAGCTGCTTGTCGACTGGAAGAAGTCCAGCTTGCCGGCGACGGGGCCGAGCTTGGCGAGAAGCGGCGGGATCTTGGTTAGGACGGTTCGAATTTCCGGCGGCATATCCTGTCCGAACATGCCCGCCATTCCGAGTGCCATGGAGATTCCTCCGATGGCGGCCTGAATCTGCTCGGCCTTGCCGGTTTCATCTTCGAAGCTGATCGCTTCAATGGCGCCGGACTTGGGTCGGACAGATTCCTTCATGAATTGCTCGGACTTGGTGATGTTGGCGTGCTTGCCGGCTGCGGTTTCAAGCACCATCTTGAGGCCCTTGGTGCTGCTGCTGATGCAGAGGTAGTCTTCGGCACAACCGATGACCGGCGTTACGCCACCGCCCATCATCATGAGCATGGGATGGGAGATCTGCCGGAAGCCGGCGTTCCCCGCGATGTCGACCTCACTGATGACGAGGCCGCCTTCTTTGCCGGCTTTCTCGTTGACGAATGCGAAGAGTCGATCGAGCTGTGTGCCCATTCGCTTCGCGTCCGTGACCTTGAGCATGAAGACCATGTCGTTTCCGATTTCAACGGAGACGTATCCGCCGGCGAAGAGCGACAGGATGTCCTTTTCGATGTTGAGGTTCCACTGATCGGCCTGCATCGAGTCGAGATGAGCGATGTGATTCGCTCCGTCGGGGATGTTCTCGCTGACGAAATCGCGGACTGCGTGATAGAGCTGGGTCCAATTGCAGCCGTTTCCGACGGAGAAGTTCTTCGCCTCCTTGGGGATGAAGCGTTCGTAGTTCTTGACGGGCTCCAGCCCCATGAAGCCCTTGCAGATTGGGTTGTTCTTTGCGCCGGGGAGAAGCGTCGTGAAGCTCTCAGAGTGGACGGAGTGGCCGTCGGTCCATTGAACGGACGCGACGAAGTCGATAAAGCTGACTTGATCGAGGGCCTTGGAGATGATCACGCGGCCGTCGGGACCTTCGTCCTCCTCATCCTCGTCAGCGTCTTCATCATCCGCATCATCGTCTGAGGCGGCGGTTTTCTTAGCCTTCGCCTTGGCTGGTTTGGCGTCTTCATCATCGTCGCCTTCATCGTCGGCGTCCTCGGATTTGGCCTTGGCCTTTGCGGGCTTGGCGTTGGCGTGTGCCTTTTTCGCAGCACTGCGGGGGCTGTCCATTACGCCGACCATGGACTTAAACTTGCCGAACATGTTCGACGTGTCCCAGAAAACGAGTTCATCCTCTGCAGGCGGGAGTTTCGCGAACGCGCCCTTGAAGCGGTCGGTGTCCACCAATGCCTTTACATCCTTGGAGCCCTTCAGGAGCTTGACGGAATCCTCCATCATGCCGAGGCCGCCGAATCCGAAGATGATGAC
Organism: uncultured Planctomycetaceae bacterium; assembly: GCA_964605185.1. Lineage (GTDB taxonomy): Bacteria > Planctomycetota > Phycisphaerae > UBA1845 > UTPLA1 > JACRIM01. The sequence goes on along the minus strand of CAZSBF010000027.1, from coordinate 35,654 downwards.
GTCTTTCCAATAGCCGACCGCGACGCCGAGGCTCGGCAGTGCGGTGGGGCCGAAGACGGCCATGGTGAAATCGTCCTTGTGGACTTCGGTGACGGACATGCCTTGTCCGCCGTTTGCTTCAATAAGGCGAACGAGTTCCTCCATGATGGATTTGACGGCGGCATAAGACTGGACCGATTTTTCCTTGTCGAGACGGCCGAGCAGAATGCCTTCGTAGGGAGAACCTGCGGCGGGTACAACGTAACGGCCGGCGTGAACACTTTCCTTGGAGAAGAGTTCGCCCCAGTTCACGGCTTTGCACAAGCCGGAGAACTTCTCGCGAATCTCATCGACCTTCTCCAACTGCTCGTCGTCCATGGCGTCGCTGATCATTTCCCAGACGTCGCCGACGACACCGCTCTCGTGGAAGGCCTTAAAGACGCGGTGCCAGTGCGCGTCGAGAAACTCGCGCTCGGCATTGCCGCGCGCGGCAACGGCAATGAAGACATCGGCCGGGATGGCGCGGGTGAGGGGGAATTTTCCAAGATCGGTTTGGGCGACGGCCGGCTGAATCGCGATGGCGATGGTCAGCATTCCGACGAAACGGCTCAGGTTACGCTTTGTCATCTAATGTGCTCCCATGAAACAAATGCGAGTTGAGTTGAGACGCCGTCGCGCTCGCAACGCAGCGGCCTGTCCCAGTCTGGCAAAACGTGGAAGGGTAGGGGTGTTCACGCGCCGAGGCCAGCGACCTTTTCATCCTGTTGGAATGTGGCTATTCGGACCGCAATAAGGGGGTGGGGACGACGTTTAGGTTATTGGCAGCCAAGAGTTTAGGCGTCCCGCCTTGCGGGGCCGTTTGGAGGATTTGATCATGTTTACCGTGGGCGTCATTGGAATTGTATTGGCCACTGGAACGATCCCTTTTGAAGGGGGACCGGGGCGGCCCCGTGATGGTGGAGGTCAGTTTGAGCGGATGGACCGGAATCACGATGGCGTGATTGACCGTGGCGAGTTTGATCGGGCGATAGATCAACGGCGCGAGCGAATCGGGCAGCGTGGGCCTCAGGCAGGGCCGCGCGCGGATGCGCCGGGCGCACCGGGGATGGGGCGGATGGGTGAGCAGATTCGTCGGCATGTGCGCGAGCGTGTTCAAGAGATGATTCGCGAGCGATCGGGCGGATGTTCCGATTGTCCGAATTGTCCAATGGGACGAATTGACGGAGAACGCGGTGGGCGCGAAATGAAACGGCGCGGTCCGGGGCCGCAGGCGGAAGGACGTCATGGTGGTCATGGACGCGGGGAAATCAAACAATCGGCGCCGCCACATGGGCCGGGTGTGCCACTGCCTCCGGGAGAGATGCGGTCGCGTGGTCCCGAGCGCAATTCTGAGGCGCGCGGAGGAGAGCGAACGCGCGAGCGGCGAATTGAGCGGTTCTTCCATCGTTTTGATGACGACGGCGATGGCAAGATCGATCGCGACGAGGCGAGGGATGCCGGCCGAGCGCGGATGCGGCATCATAGTGAGCGAATGCACCACGACGATGGTGAGCAAGGGCGTCGATCGGAACAGCGAGAGGAATGATCTCGAAGCGGTATGAAGGCGATACGGTTATTTCGAGCGGGCCGAGGATTCGATGAAGTCCTCGGCTCGCTTTTTTTGTTGGATGGCGGCGGGATCGGCGGCGAGGTTTTCGTATGCCTGCTGGAGGTCTTTTTGGATCTCGAGACTTCGCGCAACGAGAGTCCTGGCGAGTTGGGCTTTTTCCGATTCGACTCGTGTTGCGAGTGTGTCGCGCTGAGTGGGTGATTCGAGTGAATTGCCATGGGCGGCGCCGATCACTGTGCCGAGGATTGCGGCAGACTCGATGACGTGTTTTTGTTTCGTGAGGTCTTTATGGGAAAGCTCTTCGTTCCACGGATTCTTGGGGCGAACGAGAAAACAGGTTTCGTCGGTTTGCACCGAGCCAATCAGCCACGGGGGCGGAGCAAGCGCGCGTCGGAACGACTCAGCGACAAACTGGGCTCGCGACGGGCCAACTGAACTACCGAGGGAAGAGGCGCGCGTTGCGGCGGGTGTAGGCTCGCACTTGAGTTCGATCAAGATTGAGTGATGTGGTTCAACAGCCGGGGCGTTCAGCAGCACCAGATATTTGGGAACTCCCTGGCTGCCGCTGCTTTCGAGGCGGGTCCAGCGTGCGACATCGAGCACGGCGGCGCGGCAGACTGTCTTATCCCCCTGTTTCAGTGAGTCTCGATGCGGCGGTTGGTCCGCGTATTGGCAAAATGCGTTGACAAGCTTCTCGCGTGTTGCCGGGTCGACCGGTTCCATCAGATCCGAGGGGCGGTCTTTCTTGAAGCGCACGGTGCGGAATCGGTTTGGATTCGTGGGATCGCAGAATTGAGCGACATAGTCCGCGTGGTTTGATTCGCGAGTCTTGGCCAGCAGGTCGGCGACGGAGGCGTATTTCTTTGCCAGTTTTTTTGTTGAGATGCCGTCGCTCACGCCGTGCACGTAGGAAGCAAGTAACTCGTCGGCGGCCTCGTTCCAATCCTCGATGTCGATGTCGCGCTCGTCGGCCGCGAACCGGATTGCCGCAAGTGCGCGGAGGAGGTCGAGCTGGAAAGGCCCGCGAACGGCTTCGTCGAAATCCACGAGGCCAAAGCCGAGTTCGGTTGTGTCGCTTCGACCGGTGAGAAAGGTGCCGACGTTTCCGATGTGAACGTCGCCATGAAGCGTGACTAGCGCCGAGGCGTCGCGCAGCCAGTCTTCCGCGTGAACTTTGCACCAGTCGTAGTAGAGGTCGGCAGTGCCGCGGAAGAAGTTGTATGGTCCGACGAGGAGGCTGCGCACTTTCATGGGCAGGGTACGGGGGTCGCTATCCGACAAGTGGGGGTTGAGCGCCTGAATGTGCACGAGCGTAGTCGAATTGAGTGAATTGCCTGACAACGGTACCTTCCGAGCCATGGGTGATGTGCATGTGCCGGCAGTGGCGACAATGAACGCGGCAACGACCAATACCAGGAACTTTTTTCCGGTGAAACTCTTTGTCAATAAGTAGGATTCAAAACCATGGAGTTTAACTCGGAAGAAGGCCATTTGAGGGACGTTACCAGTGGCAGAGACCTACAGCCATACACACACGCGGAGTCTTAATAAGTTCTTAACATATCCTAAGCGCAGAATGAACAGACCTCGTCCATGATCCGTGGGCAATCTGTAAATGAGTCGCTTGAGGAATGACGCGAAATGCCATTGCGAAGAATCCCCCGCGCCCGTGACGGATTCACCCTCATCGAACTGCTGATTGTGATCAGCATTATCTCCTTACTACTGGCAATATTGCTTCCGGCCTTGTCCGCGGCGCGAGAGAGCGGGCTGGAGACGAAGTGTCGTGCAAATCTAAAGACCTTTGGTCAGGGCGTGATGACCTATGCCCAGGCAAATGACGAGTTTCTCTGTAGCGGGGCATTTGATCCGCAGGTTTCGAATAAGCGCGACGGTCCGGTGGATCGTGTGGGATGGGTCGCGGATCAAGTAAATTCGAAGGCTTCGTTTCCTGGACAAATGTTGTGCCCATCAAATGTGGCTATCTACAACCAAAAACTCGGTCCCGATGGAGCCACTTATTCGACCAATTCGGCTAAGGAACTCGTTCGCCGTGGGTACAACACCAATTACACGCAGTCGTGGTATATGGGTCGAACCGAATTCAAACCGGGGGGTACCGGGAATCTGAAGTCAATTACGGGTACTTTTTGGGCGCTGCATACCAGCTTTCTTCGGAGCGTGGACAGTTCCCGAATACCGCTGCTTGGGGACGGCCGAACCGATCCTGGATCATGGGTTCTCGGGCAACGGTGTGTGAAATCCATGGGGGATGGACCCTATGGCGACATTTACGGCCCGCAGGATTACCGAGACTTCGGCCCGGCGCACGGTCGCGGCAGTTGGCTCGGCAAGGGACATGACCGTATACGTGCGAACATGCTATTTGCCGATGGGCACGTCGGGTACTTCAAGGATCAGGATCGAGACGGCGAATTCGCCCTGGATGATTCAAGCGCGGACCAGCCTCGGCAGAAGGACTTAGGCGGGGAAGTCTTTGACGGTGTTCTGACATTGGGGCGGCGTTCGCGGACGGCCACCACCATGGAGTAACGATGGTTTCCTTCCGGGGGGAGCGCAAACTCAGTTTTTTTGATTTCAGTCAAACAAGGACAGGAGAGAAGCATGAATAGGCGAATTCTCATCGTTGCGGCTGTATTGTGCGCGCTCGCGGGATCGCACACTCGAGCAACCGTTTTTCTGAACGAAATCTACGTTAATCCCGCGCAGAGCGCGGACAACAACCATGAGTACATCGAACTCATGGGCACTCCCGGTATGAAATTGAACGGATACGGGATTGCCCTGGTCAATGGCGCGCAGCGGAAGAACCACCCGGTCGGTGTGTTCATGCCGAATGCCTGCATCGTCGACGATCCTGTTCCCGCATGTATCACCGTGGCCGCACCGGTTGTTTGCTGGCAGGAGATTGACGAGTTCTTTAGCCTGGATAATCTGACGTTGGGGGCAAACGGTATTTTAGTTATCTGCCGGGGCAACGTTTCTGAATACACGCCGGCGCTTACGCCCGACACGAATATTGTTCGATGGAACACTCTTTGGAACGGGTTTCTCGATACCACCGGCGGCATGGAAAACGACGGCAGTAACACGATCATGCTCGTACGAAACCGGCCTGGCGCGACGCAGGCCACGTGTCCTGTCGGTCCATGCGCCAATCTGCGCTGGGGCAAGGACATCGATCACGACAAGGAGATCATTTTCCTTTCTCCGCCCGATGACGCCTGCTATCAATTCGGAAACGGCAACATTGACAAGGGCGGGCCCGACGGCAACGGCGGGCAATTGCTCGACCTGAAGGGTGCGTCCACGGTCGGCGACATTTCCGATGATCTGGAGATCGTCGATGAGATCAGCTATGAGCAGGACCAGGGGTGGGAGTACGATGAGGACGATCGGCACGTCGACAACGGCAGCCCGTCGCAGGGGCTACCGGCGCGACGCGTTCATGCCCTTGGTGACACTCAGGGGTTCACGCCGGACTGTTTGTCCCGAGTCGACTATCGCACCAAGGGAATTGGTTGGGCCCCGGTGAGTGGAGCAACCGGTGAGCAAGCCAATGGCAATAACTGGCAAGACACGGCCACAGAGCAGTGGATTCGCGGCGAGTCGATCGGATCGGGTGGCGGCGGTGCGAGCCAGCCGTTCTTCTACAGCAATATCGCCAATCCAGACCCCGAAGCGATTCAGCCGTACGAGACCAACGTTCCCTCGTGGCTTAACGACGGCCAGGGAACTGACTACAACTTCCTCGCGGCCAGCACCTACCAAATCATGGCCGGTCGCATTAATCCTCTCGCCATCCCCTGGATTCCCGGCGACGTAAACCGTGACGGCGTTTGCGATAACGCGGACATCACCAAGTTCGCGGCAGTCTTCGGCAATGACAACTGGATCTTCAGCAATGGATTTGAAGATGCCCCGGAGACTGACTCCGGCGACCCGGCGACGCAGACGCGGCCGTGGGACGTCGAGGGCACCGGAGACAACGGCATGGAGCCGAGCGATTTGCAGTGGTGCCTGAACTTCCAGGGTAACACGAACGGGCGCGTTGTTGGCGTTCGATATGACAGCCCGACGCCGACGCCCGCGGGATCGGGTGTGGCGCTTAACGCCAATGCGGGTACGACGGTGACGATTTCCACGGTGGCATCGAATCCGTGTGGTCGGGCATTGAACGCGCTGTTTATTGGCGACACGGTCGAGATTACCGTACGCGGGCAGGTGACGGCCGGAGCGAACAACACGGCGGGCAACGAGAACGGCGTGATGCAGTTCGTGAATGATCTGACGATCAGCGCGGGTGGCGTGCTCAAGGTTGTTTCAGTTCAGCCGCTGGGTGCGTTCAACACGACGCGGTCCGGAATACAGGCTTCGCAGGGGATCGGCGGTGATCTCGGGGTGAAGTCGATCAACGGACACTCGACCTCGTTCACACAGGGTGTGAGCGCGGCAGCAGATATGTACCGCGTGACACTTCAGGCGACTGGCCCCGGGAGTGCGAATGCGACGATCGGTGCCGCGACACTGGCGAAATTTGCCGCGAGTACGCCGGGTGGAATCAAGATTGGCCACACGGCAAGCAACGGGAACCCTGCGTCGGTCGTGCAACCCGCGCCGGTGGCGATCACCGTCACGACGACGCCATTGGGCGACGTGAATATCGATTCGATTCTGGATCTGAGCGATGCGACCACGCTTGTAAACGTTTTGCTCGGTCTCGATACCGATCCGCAGCGTGTCGCCCGGGCGGATATCAACTGCGATGGGGCTGCCAACGGACGCGACGTGGCGGCGTTTGTGCCACTGCTCGTGCCGTGAGGTTCGCGAGTAATCGCTGAACAAGAAAAGCCGGCGGCCGGAGGGGCGTCGGCTTTTTTCATGCGCCGAGTTCGCCGAGTGGGATTACCTCTGCGTCGGAACCAGCGGGCGGGGCGGACGTCGGCGAGCTTCGAACGAGCAGGGCATTCGCAATCGCCAACCCATAGGGATCGTCGGAGCCGCGCCACGGCACGGGCTCGACCATGAGGCCGTTTGATTTGTCGTTCCAAACGCTTGCCGGAACATACGCGGGTCGCGGGTCCTTTGCGGGCTTGATATCCATAGCGAGACGCGCACGGATCGTGGCGGGAGGATCGACCGGGAAGCCGGACAGTCCGCGAACAATCATGCGAGCGAAGAGCCAAGCGCAGACGAAGGAGCTTACGGGATTCCCGGGGAGGCCGATGATGTGCTGGCCGCGTGGGCCGCGTCCATAGGCGATGGGCTTTCCGGGGCGCATGTCGACGCCGTGAAAGAGCCAGCGAACGCCGAGTTTCTCGAACGCGGCGGGGACAAGGTCGAGCGTGCCCATGGACATGCCGCCGGAAGCGATGACGACGGGGGATTGCAGTGCGGCCGTGAGCTTGGGGAGCAAATCATCGGCCGCATCGCGGGCGATTCCGAGGTCGCGGGGCACAGCGCCGAATTGTTGCACGAGGGCGCCGAGCATGGGGCCGTTGGCTTCGTGGATTTGACCGGGGTTTCGCGGCTCGCCCACGGGGACGAGTTCATCGCCGGTGGTGATCAATGCAACATCGATGGTGCGGGAGACTGTCACGTACGCGGCACCGGCGGTCGCGGCGGCGGCGAGCTGCGCGGCATTTAATTGAAGAGGTGGAGTGAGCACAACCTCGCCACGTTTGCAAAGTGCCCCGCGCGGGGTAATGCACTGGCCAGCCGTTGCGGCGACTTTGATTTGCACGGCCGTGTTGTCGGCAGACGATGTCGTATCCTCGATGCGTACAACGGCATCCGCGCCGGGTGGAAGCGGTGCGCCGGTGTTGATTCGAATGGCCTCACGGGTGTTGATAAGTTGTCCAGCTTTTCCACCGGCGGCCGCCAAGCCGAGTACACGAAGTGTGGCTCCGGGTTGGCCACAGTCCGCAGCGCGAACTGCGAAGCCGTCCATGATGGACTTATCGAAGGGCGGCGAGTCGTCGTCTGCCATGACCGGAGATGCAAGTATGCGGCGGTAAGAGTGCGCGAGTGGTATGACTTCGTGCCCAAGCGGCGTGACGTCGGCGCGGATGATCTGCCACGCCTCTTGAAGAGAGAGAAGGCGGTGGGCATCGCGCCCCCACGTTGTTGCGCCGCTCATGGGTCAGGCCTTTCGAGGGCGGTCGTCGAAGCCGTTGGGATGGTTTTTGTGCCACTTCCACGCGGAACCGACGATGTCGTCGAGTTTGTCGTAGCGCGGGGTCCAACCGAGTTCGGCGCGAATCTTGGTGGAGTCGGCGTACAACTCCGGCACATCGCCGGCGCGGCGCTCGATTTCCACGATGGGAATCGCATGGCCCGTCACCTTTCGCGCGACCTCCACCACTTCGCGCACGGTCGCGCCGCGGCCGGTGCCGGCGTTGTAGTAGCGCGCTGCGCCGGGGGACACGGTTTCAATCGCGCGGAGGTGGGCGACGGCAAGGTCGTCCACGTGAACGTAGTCGCGCACGCAGGTGCCGTCGCGCGTGGGATAATCAGTGCCGAAGATCTTGACGCATTCGCGCTGACCGAGGGCGACCTTGAGCACGTTGGGGATCAAATGCGTCTCCGGGTCGTGGTCTTCGCCGATGGTTCCGTCGGCGGCTGCACCGGCGGCGTTGAAGTATCGCAGCGCAGTAAAGCCGAGACCCCACGCCGTCGCGGAATCAGCCAGCGCCCATTCGACGGCAAGCTTGGCGCGGGCGTAGGGACTGGCGGGAATCTGGGCGAAGTCCTCGGTGATCGGCATCTTGGGTGGAATGCCGTAGGTGGCGCAGGTGGAGCTGAAAACGAATCGTTTCACCGCGTGCTTCTGCATGGTCTGAAGCAGGCGGACGGAGTTGCCGACGTTGTTGTCGTAGAAGGCGAGCGGGTCGATCACGGATTGGCCGACTTCGATAAACGCCGCGAAGTGCAGCACGGCTTCGAAGCGAACTGCGGCGAAGAGTTGATCGAGCAGTGTGCGATCGGCCAAATCCCCGACGACGAGCCGGGCCTTCGGGTCAACCGCCTGTGCGTGGCCGGCCGAGAGATTGTCGAGCACGCAGACTTCGTGCCCGGCGGCAGTGAGGGCGCGAACGCAGTGACTGCCGACGTAGCCTGCTCCACCGGTGACGAGGATCTTCACGCGTACTGACCTCCGAACTTCATGCTTCCGTCGCCATGTTTCGTCATTTCGGGCACATTCCGCCGATATTCCGCGCAGGATCTGCCGATTGGGCCTGAAAACTCAACCGAGCAATGACTGCTGCCGACGAACAGTGAAGAGGATAGCGGAAGGCGTGCGGGGCACGCCACTCGCGGCGATCTGGTACGACCGGCCGCGCCTCGCAGGTCACTTTCACAAGGAGTACGACATGGATATTTGCAGTCTTCTCAGCCCGATCTTTGACGTCCTTCAGTTCCAGTACAACACGATCTTCTTCTGGGCCAACTGGGTCGGCTTCCAGGTTCCGAATGCCCGAACGCTGTTCGGCGGCCTGCTGGGTTGCTCGGCCTAAGACCGACTCCCCTTGAATGAGTGAATGATTTCATCGGCCGCGCGTCGCGAAAGCGATGTGCGGCCAATTTTTTTTCGAAGGCGTACATCGCCTGAAACGCAGGCTCGCCAGGCTAGTTCAATCGCATCGCGACGATGGTGATGTCGTCGGTCTGGGTGTGATTGCGTGTGAACTGCTTGATTGACCGACGGACGCGGGCGATCATTTCGGCGGGCTGTTCGGCCAGATTGCCCTTCAACGATTCTTCCAATCGCTCCATGCCGTAGGGCTTGCCTTCCTCGTTTTCGGCGTCGGGCACACCGTCGGTGTACATAAAGAGTGTCAATGGGCCGGCGCTGAGATCTGCTGTAAAGGACTCGTAGACAAACGATTCTTCGATGCCGAGCGGAAGGCTTGGGTCAACCTCGAACTTGTTGATCCCGCTTGGCCGAACGATGTAGGGCGGCAGATGGCCGGCGTTGATGTACGTGAACTTCTCGTTGGCGGGGTCGAGCAGGCCGAACATCGCAGTGATGAATCGGCCGTTGCTGACGTTTCGGCAGATGAGTTTGTTGAGGGCGTCGGTCGCACGGACCAGGTCGGTTTCGTGGTTCAGGGTCACATGCACGGCGGCCTGAAGGTTGGCCATGAGCAGCGAGGCGGGTGTGCCCTTGCCGGAGACGTCGGCAATGACCACGGTGATGAGTCCGTCGGGGCGGACGAAGTAATCGTAATAGTCGCCGGAGACTGAGCGGCCGGGATCGTTTAGGGCGTCGATGACGAGGGCGCCGGTGTTGAGCGGCTCGGCAGGGAAGAGGCGCGACTGAATCTCGCGGGCCGTGTGCAAGTCCATTTCGGTCCGCTGGCGGTTCTTGATTTCTTCCACCAGTTTCACGTTGACCAGGCCCATCGCCGCCAACTGGCCCAGGGCGGCGAAGAAATCGGCGTCCTCCTTGCTATAGCCGCCCGCCGTCGTCACGCGGTCGCCGTAGATCACGCCATGCACCTGCTGGTGATACTGAATCGGCACGCACATGGCCGAACGGATGTGGTTGGAGATCATGCTCATGGTCGGGTCGGCTTCGGCCGCGGTGTCGTTGATGAGCACACGCTCGCCGCTGTGGAGGGACCGATCCACGACGCTGCGGCTGATGCGGAACTCGTTGCCGGCGTCTCCCTTGAGGTTCTTGAGCTTGACCCATTCGGGGAGGGCGGCGCCGCCTTTCCAGAGGGCGACGCCGGCGCGTTCGAAGCGAAGCAATTCGATGCAGATTTCCAGCACTTCGTTGAGCAGATCATCGCGGTCGAATCGGCCGGTCATGCGGCCGTTCAGTTCGTAGAGCTTTTCGAGACGCATCTGCGGGAGAACGAGTCGCTGATCGGCGCCCCAAAAGCTCGCGGCGGCATAGGTCGTGTCGCTTTTTTGCTCACTGAACACGACCTGTGGCCCGGCGGCGGTTGCGTGAAAGGTGAGCAGGCAGGCACCGATGACGATGCGATCCTTGTCGCGGAGGCGCGTCGGCGTTGTGAGGGCCGTCGAGTTCAGCACGGTGCCGTTCTTGCTGCGCAGGTCCTGCAACCAGAAGGCCCCGGTGCCATCACGATAGACGCGGGCATGACGGCGGGAGGTGATGGTGTCTTCCAGTGGGATTTCGCAGGATGCGTCACGACCGATGACGACTTCGGCGCCATTGATGGGGTGCTCGGTGGCGCGGCCGTCGGTATATTGAACAGTGATGGTGGGCATTGGGTCGCTCGCGCCGTCGTCAAGAAACGTCTCGATTACGGCACGGCGAATTGTATCACAAGACCTGACGGTCGCTTAGTGCCACGATGCCGAAATGTATGATTTGTGCTACCATCTATTGATACTATTTTCAATCGGCACGAATCGAGTTCAAGCACATGCCTACCATCAAACTGAACGACAGCACCACTATCTACTACAAAGACTGGGGTACCGGTCGGCCCATCGTTTTCAGCCACGGCTGGCCTCTCACAGCCGATGCCTGGGACGACCAGATGCTGTTCTTCGGACAGCAGGGCTATCGCGTAATTGCACACGACCGGCGCGGCCATGGCCGATCGAGCCAGTCATGGGAAGGCAACGAGATGGACACGTACGCCGATGACCTCGCCTCGCTGGTTGCGATGCTGAACGTCAAGGATGCCATCTTCGTGGGCCATTCCACCGGTGGCGGCGAGGTGGCGCGATACATCGGGCGGAACGGCACCAAGCGTGTTGGCAAGGTCGTGCTGATCGGCGCGGTACCTCCGCTAATGCTCAAGACGCCCGGCAACCCGGCGGGACAGGCGATGGATGTCTTCGACGGCATCCGAGCGGGCGTGCAGGCCGATCGTTCCCAGTTTTTCAAAGACCTCACGACGCCGTTCTACGGCGCGAATCGGCCCGGCGCGAAGGTCTCGCAGGGTCTGCGAGATGCCTTCTGGATGCAGGGCATGATGGGCGGCATGAAGCCGCAGTACGACTGCATTAAGGCGTTTTCGGAGACGGACTTCACCGACGATCTGAAGAAGTTTGACAAGCCCACGCTGCTGCTCCACGGCGACGACGACCAGATCGTGCCCATCGCTGCGTCAGCGCAGCGTACGGCGAAGCTGGTGAAGGACGCCAAGTTGATTGTGTACAAAGGCGGCGATCACGGGATGTGTTCGACGCATAAAGACAAGGTCAACAAGGATATGCTGGAGTTTATCAAGTCATAGCGATTACGGCGCGAAGTATGCCGCAATAAACGGGCCGACATCATCGCCATCCGGCGTGCCGCTGTTGTTGATGTCGCTGCGAGTCATCCGGCCGGGGTCGGTGTCGAGGCCGAGGAGGACCTGCACGAAGAGGTCCACGTCGAGGTCGTTCTTCGCGCAGTTCAGGTCGATGTCGGCCGCGACGGCGCAGGGCTGCACGGTGAACTGCATCACCGCATTGCCGCCGGCCACGCCATCGCCCGAAGGCAAGGACGACGGCGACAGCGGATTCGTGATCTCACCGTCGAGCGTGTTGCCACTGTTGACGGCGGTGACGCCGGTGGTGACGGTAAGCGTGTAGGTGTCTGAGGGCAGAGCGCCGGCGTGATTCAACACGGCCGGATTGACATTAGTACCGCTGACGAGCGTGAGGGGATGGGCACCGGTGTTCGCACCGACGAGCGAGAAGTTCGCAACTGCGCAGTTGACGGGAGTGTGAAAGGTGACGGTAAGCTGGCTCGGGCTGGAGATTGCCGGGATCAATGAGCCGATCGTCGGGGTGGTCGCCACGATCTTCGGCGGACCGGGGACATAGGCCTGGCTCGTGGCGTTGCCACGCAGAATCCAGGGCGCAGGGTCGAAGGAGAGCGCCGTTACCGCGCCGCTCACGGGGACGACGAACCACTCCGTGCGGGCGTCGTTCTGCACGACCAATGTCTGCGGAGAGCCGCCGATGGTGGCGACGAGATCGACGGGCATTTCATAAATGCTCTGCACCTGCGGCGGGGAGCCGGCCGTGGCTGTTTGCGTCTGGTTGATGCGAGCGAGCAGATAATTCTGTCCGGCGACGTTGACGGATTGCCAGCCATACTGGTACGTGGGCGCGCCACGTTGCATAACCCATTGGTCGAAGAATTTGGTCAGATTCTTGCCGGAAACGGCGGAGGCGACGGCCGCGAATTCGGCGGTGGTCGCCGCGCTGCCCTGATATTGCTGGCGATAGGCGTCGAGGATGGCAAAGAACGTTGCATCTCCGACGACATGCCGCAGCATGTGCATCACCCAGCCACCCTTGTTGTAGGAATAGGTGCTGCTGAAGATTCGCCCGGCCGTCGTGGTATAGACATAGACGGAATCATCGGCCCCGTTGTTCGTCGGTCGCCGAGCTTCCATTGCGGAGAAGTAGGCCGCAGTGTTAATGCTGCCGGTTTTTCGTTCTTCCCAGAGGCACTCGGAATAGCGAGCGAACCCTTCGTTGAGCCAAATGTCGCTCCAAGTTTTGCAGGTGACGTTGTCGCCCCACCATTGGTGGCCGAGTTCGTGGGCCGTGACGCTTTCGCTAAAGGTGCCCTGGCCGGTCATGGTCTGATGTTCCATTCCGCCGCCGAAGTTGAAGTTGTAGATGCCGTATTTCTCGTTGACGAATGGGTATTCGCCGAAGACGGTTCGAAAGACGGGGAGCATGTTGACGCAGTTGCCCCAGGCGGTGCGATTGCTCGGCGAGTCGTTGCCGGGGTAGATGTAGAACTCGACGGGCATGGAGCCGGCCGGGTTGAACGGCCCCGCAGGGAAGTTGTAGGTCAGTGTCCAGGTGTTGTAATTCGTCGCGGCGAAGCTGACGAGGTACGTGGCGATCGGATAGGCCGACGACCAGCGGTATCGCTTGCGGCTGCCGGAGAGTGTGTCGATCCCGAGCAGCGTGCCGTTGGAGGGCGAAACAAAGTTGTTCGGCGCGGTAATGTTGAATTGCAGGGTGAACTTGTCCGACATGTCGCCGGGCTGATCAATGTCGCCGTCCTTCGCAGGCCACCATGCGTAGGAATAAAAAGGCTCGCTGAGCGTGGCGACAACAGGCGAGCTACCGCTATGCGTGCCGACGGAAATGGCTCCAAAGGAACCGGCATTGAAGGACGTACCGGTGTACGAGACGTTTAGATCGAAGACTTCATCCATCGCAAAGGTGCGGTTGAGCGTGACGATGCGTGTGCGGTTTGGAATGAGAGTGTGCGTAACAGGGTGATTGCCCGTGTTGTCGGTCACACTGAGGCTCGTGATTGTGTAATTGTCGCGCAGGCGGAACGTGAACTGTGTCAGTGCGGCCGATTTGCTCTTGATGGACATGACGCTGTTGCCGAGCATCGTGCAGTTGTCCGCGCCAGGGTTGAGATTCGAGACTTCAATGTCGAGGGCGACGTTGAGCACGTCGGTATCGCCCATGGCCTCGCGTGGCATGATGGTCAGGGGTTCATCGGCGCCGGCCAGAAAGGCCGACATCATGGCCTGGGCCTTGCCGCAGCCGACGATCGGTTCCTGGCAATTGCCGGGTTCGTGGGCCCGGAGGCCTGATGCGCAAAGCACGAGGATGAACGCCGCGAATCGCGTTGGTCGAAGACTACCCATTGGCTTATCCGTCATTTTCCGTCCTTATTTAGGTTCCAGTGGCTGCAGCGACGAAGGCCGCGATGTCGTCGCCATCGGCCTCGCCACTCTCGTTCATGTCGCTTCGCGCCATGTGATCGGGGTCCGTGTCCAGACCAAGCAGGGTCTGCACGAACAATGTTATGTCGGTGCTGTCATGCAGGCAGTTCGCATCGATGTCGGCTGATACCTCACACGGCAAGATGGTAAATCGCACGACGGCGTCGCCGCCCGGGAGGCCATCACCACTTGGCAGGGAAGCTTGGTTGTTTGCGTCGGCGAGTTCACCATCAAGGGCGAGCCCGCTGTTCATGGCCGAGACGTTGTCGGCGACGGTGAGTGTGTAGGTGTCGGCAGGCAACGGCCCGGCCGATGCGACGATGATCGGATTGTCTCCCAAGACGGAGAGGATCGAAAGCGAATGCGGTCCGGTGTTGTCGCCGACAAGTGAATAATCGCCGAGCGATGTGAACACCGGCGTGTGATACGTGACGGCCACTTGCGACACTCCATAGGGCAATACGGCACCCGGGGACGGACTTGTCGCGACGACCTTGGGCGGACCCGGCACATACGGAACATTGTTCGTTGTGCCGCGAAGGATCCACGGCGCCGGATCAAATGACACGGCCGTCACCGGCGCGGTGGTCGGAACGACGAACCATTCGGACCGGGCGTCGTTCTGCACCACAATTGTTTGCGGCACGCCGCCGATGGTCGCTACCAAGTCGATTGGCATGACGTACTCGTTGAGCGTTTGCGGAGGCGGCCCTGCGGTCGCGGTTTGTGTTTGCGTGATTCGGGCCAGCAGGTAATTCTGTCCGGCGACGTTGGTGGCTTGCCATCCCCAGTCGTACGTCGGCGCGCCTTTCTGATAGACCCATTGATCGAAGAATGCTGCGAGGTCTTTTCCGGAAACGGCCTCGGCGACGGCGCGAAAATCTTCCGTGTCAGCGGCCGCATACGCAAATTGAGTGCGATAGGCAGCGAGAATGTTGAAGAACGATGCATCGCCGACGACGTGGCGGAGCATGTGCAACACCCATGCACCTTTGTTATACGAATACGTGGAATTGAAGATGGAATTAAGGCTGGTCGCGTTGTATCGAAACGTCGAGCCCATCGCGCCGTTGCTGCTGGGTCTCCGGCCATTGATGGCGGAAATGTAGGCCGCCGAGTTGATTCCGCCGCCCTTTCGTTCTTCCCAAATGCATTCGCTGTACGTGGCGAATCCTTCATTGAGCCAGATGTGTCCCCAGTTCTTGCAGGTGATCATGTCACCCCACCATTGGTGGGCAAGTTCGTGGGCGGTGAGGCTCTCGCTGAAGCTGCCCTGGCCGGTAATGGTCTGGTGTTCCATTCCGCCGCCGTAATTGAAGTTGTAGATGCCGTACTTTTCGTTGACGAAGGGGTATTCGCCGTAGACGCCACGAAACGCGGTCAGCATGTTCAGGCATTTTTCCCAGTTGGTGCGGTTCGAAGGCGAATCGGAACCGGGGAAAATGTAGAACTCGACGGGCATGGTGCCGGCCGGGTTGTAGGGGCCGGCGGGAAAGGTGTAGGTCCGCGTCCACGTGTTGTAGTTCGTGGCGGCGAAGCTTACGAGATAGGGTGTTATGGGATAATTCGTTGCCCAGCGATAGCGTTTGCGATTGCCGCTGAGGGTGTCCACACCCTGTAAGGTGCCGTTGGATGGGACTACGTAGTTGTTGGGTGTTGTGATGGAGAACTCCATCGTGGCTTTGTCGGAGTTGTCGCCGGGTTGGGCCCGATCGCCATCTTTGCATGGCCACCAGGTGTATTCGCCGAAGGGCTCGCTGAGGGTGTAAACGATGGGCGTGCCGCCCTGTGTGGTGACGTCGATGGAGTCGTCCAGCGAAACCGAGGTGCCGGTGTAGCCGACCGTGAGCGTGAACTCTTCGTTTGTTGCATAGGCGCGATTCAGCGTGACCACGCGCGTGGTGTTGCTGGTCTGATTTGCGGTCACGGGAATGACGACCATGCCGTCGGCTACGGTAAGCGTCGTCAACGTGTAGTTGCTGTGCAGGCGAAAGGTGAACTCAGTCAGCCCGTCGGCCATGCTGCGAATCGTCATGACGTTCGTGCCGGTGACGGTGCAGTTGTTGGCGCCGGTGTTGAGGTTGGAGATTTCGATCGTGAGGGCATAGTGCAGCACGTCGGTCTGGTCGTAGGCCTCGCGGGCGGAGCGGGTAGAGGCGTCCAGACAGGCCGGCGGCTCATCGATGAGAGTATTGGCGGAAAAGTGGGCGCGGCCGCAGAGGTTGGGAGGCTCGTCTTGGGCAAGCGCGGGTTGTATTGCGACAGAAAGGACGACGAGGCATCCGATGATTGTGTATGAAAAAGCGCGCAAGGATCAGCTCCCGGCGACCTGCGTGGTTTGGTCGCGTCACACGTCGATCGGAACCTTCAACGGGAGAGCAAATCCGGAGGGTTGATGCACCGGGTGTTGGGGTTCCCACTCCTATCCACTGATTATACCCAATCGGTCGGACCGCTAATGGCTTGCTGTCTGATATTTCCGGGGCAATCAGGGGCGGTTCGTGTTTGGTTTTGCCTCGTTCAGGATGCGGCGCATAAACGCTTCATCGCGCGGCAGCAGCCCGGCATCGACCAGTCGTGGTATCAGGTCCGCCCATTTGGGTTCCGTTTTGAAGACGCGGCGAAAGATGGGGAGTGCGTCATCGATCTGACCGGCGGAGGTCATGCTCACTGCGCGCCAAAATGGTATTTCGATGATGTGGGGAGCGAGCTTTTCGGCCTTCGAGTATTCGCGATTGGCGGTATCGGCATCCTTTTTCTCGATTGCCAAGTCGCCGGCGTTCATGTGCAGATAGGCCCGTTGCAACTGAGTGAGTCGTTTCAGTTCGGCGACCGGTGTTGGATGATCTTCGACGCGAAGATCGAATACGCGATCGATCCACTGTTTGCCGGTTGCCTTGCCATTCACCACGATCATGGCCGCCGACTGGCGGCCGCGAATGTCGCCGCCAGCTTTTTCTGCCGCTTCGAGGGCGGCGATCATTCGATCCGCCAAGTCGCCTTTCGCAGCGCGAAAGGCCAGGGCCATCTCGCCCCAGATTCGGTCGTTCGACATGAGATTGGCCTGCACGCTGAATTGAGCCTCGGCATCCGTGATATGCCCGGCGGGTTGAATGCACCTCGTTCCTGTGTGCCCCAGGACTCGACCGGAAGAATCAATCATCGCGACTTGCCGGACCTCACGTCCTTCGTCTCCCGCAAGGAGTCCAGCCAATGCATCGGGCGCGCTTCGCCCCATGCGCATTGCCGCCAGCCCGAGCGGGCCATAAGTAGGATCGACCAGCGATTGAGTTGCCACAGCGCCAACGCCCGCCTCGGCCCATGGCACCACGCTTCCGACACTGAACCAATGCGACTGCACCGCGACGCCAAGTTGCCCGCTCGCCGGATCGCGCGCGACGATTGAATACGTCGCCACGGGTCGCCGCTGGGTGAAGTCGTGGCTGAGCGATGTCGGGTTCGTGCAACCCGCGGCCAATGTGAATTGAGATAACGAAGTCAACAAGACGAATCTGCGCAAGGACATACCATCATCCTCCATTGCCGGGCAATTGAAATCGAAGCGAGTTCTATTCGCTCTCAATCCCAAGCACGGGGCGCTTTAGCTGCCGATCGATGAACGGCACGAAGGAGTTCGCGCCGAGGATGGCCCAATAGCATTCGCCTTCGGGCAGGCCGTAGAGACGCATGAAAATGGTGACCGCGCCGATGAGCGCGCCGAAGACGATCTGGGCGCGGGCCCGCTTCGGCGAGGTGATCATGTCGCCCGCGAGAAGGAAGGCCCCGAGCATGAGTTGGCCGCTGGTGAGGTGATAGAGAACATAGGCCAGTCCGACGGCGCGGCCGTTCTCCGCGGCCACGATCGGCAGCCAGCGGAAGCCGCCCGCGTTTGGCGAAGCAACGGGCAGAATCGCGGCGGCGATCGCCGCACCGGCGAGCAAGGCAACGGGCAATTGCCAGCGAAGATAGCCGCGATAGATGAGATACAACCCAGCTACAAGGACGGCCAGCGTTGATGCCTCGCCGATTCCGCCGGGAACTGCGCCAACGAGCGTGTCCTGCCAAGGAGGGAGATGGTCCCGCAGGAGCGGCGTGAAGCGCAGGCTTCCTTCGAGCTTCATCTGGCCGTCGGCGAAGCGATGCAGGACACGTTGGGGGCGCTCCATCGTGAAGGCATCGACGCCGGCCGGTCCGCGCGTTTCGGCCCAGCCGTCGTAGGCGGGGATTTCCAGCGGTGTGCTCTTTCGCAGATCGCCGAAGAGAAGGTTGTCGCGCGTCAGCACGGGTTCGGGCGAATAAGTCGCGCCGAGCGTCAACGTGGAGTTAAAGAGCAGTTGGACGAAGACACGGCCGACTAGCGCAGGCTGCCAGATGTAATGGCCGAGTCCGCCGAACGGCGCTTTTCCAAGAAGGATTGCAGAGAGTGAGCCGACGGCAGGCACGTACCAATTGACCGTGGCCGGCAGGGTGAGGCCGATCAACATGCCGGTCAGAGCGGCGTGCCACAATCCGCCGAGCACCGGGCGACGAATTGACAATCCGATGAGCAGGTCGGCGGCGATGGCCGTTGCGACTGAGATAACGATGACGGCCGTCGCGGCAGAACCGAAAAACAGAATGCCCCAGACGGCGACGAGTCCTGCGGCCATGGTCTGAGCGCGGATGATCTCCTGATGCGTGTAGCCGGCGGAACGGCTGACGGGCGCGTGCCTAACGCTAGAGCTGTTGGACGGTGGGGTATGCGAAAATGGAAGGAGCGTCGCCTGGCTCATGCCGACGGACCTCCTTCGAAGCGCTGCCTCGCGCGCCAGATGGATTGAGCCAGCGGCAACTGCGACGGACAGACGTGGCTGCACAAGCCGCAATCGACACAGGCGCGAAGGTGATTCAAGTCTTCGCTGCGGCAGGTTTCCTCGGCCTCAAGGTGAATCAGCGCTGTCGGGTCGAGGCCCACCGGGCAATCTTCAACGCACCAGCCACATCGGATGCACGGCACGGGGGCATTCGCGGGTGGATCGAGAAACATGAGCATGGCCGTCGAGTCAATCGTGACGACGGCCTCCTCGCGTTGGAGGGCGATGCCGGAGAGCGGACCGCCCCAGGTGACCTGATGTGGAGTGCCCAGTATTCCCACGCGTTGGGCCAGATCAGTGGCGGTCATGCCAATAGGAACGCGATAGGTTCCCGGGTGTTCGACCGCGTCACCGGCGACGCTCATGATGACATGAGTGACGGGCCGGCCGTTCAAGATGGCGTCCGCGGTCATACGCACGGCCGAGAGCGGCAGCACGAGCGTTTGCACATCGAGCGGACTTCCGCCGGGGGGGACTTCGCGATTGAGAAGTGTCTTGGTCAGCACGAGGGGATTGCACTGCGGATACTTGTGGGCCAGCGGCATGACTTGAATAAACCGGCCGCGCGCTTCGGATTCGATTCGCTTCACCACGCGACGATGGCGATAGGGAAGAGCGAAATGGACTTCGAAGACGCCCATGGCGTCGGCGATTTCCCCGACGGCATCGATTAAGCGACCGGGCTCTTCAACAAGGGTTCGCAAGTCGGCGGTTAGATATGGCTCGGTCTCGACGGCGTTAATGATGAGATCGGTAACACCTGCCGCGGCGGATTTCGCCAACAAAGTGTGGAGGGGTTCGCGAGTATCCGGGCACATCACCCCCAGGTCGGCGACTTCAAATGAAAAGGAGTCTTCCTCCCAGCGCGACGGCAGTGGAATAGCTTCATCGCGGGCGTCGGGCTCGAGCACAACGCAGGGGACAAAGCCATCGCGTACCGACCATGTGCGGGAGAACTCGACGATCTCGCCGGAAGTCGGCGCGTGGACTGGTAGTGAACCAGAGGTCGTGGGAATGGCGATGCGCTGTCCGGCGAGCACTCGATCGCCGACTTGGACGCATGGCTGCGTCGGCAGATCGCGACGTGTGACGAGCGGAACGCGTAGAGCCCGCTGGGCCGCGAGCGTCTCGATGGGGCGCTTGGCCGTGGCGGATTTGTAGTCCGTCAGAAAGAGGCCGCCCTCGAAGGATTGTCGGGGGCCAAGTAGATCGAGGAGGATAGACACGGGCTTTTTTATCTCCGCTCCGATTCTCAGGGAGCGGTGCAGGACTAGCAAGAATGTCCGCCCGAGAATAATACGATTATGTCATGAGTCCGTCCGGAGTGGCCCTGTTTTCCCGTTGATTTGCTATAATGGGATGGATGTCGCGGTCAAGGAAGACGCTGGGAAAAGTACTAAGCGGGCACTCGGATGCGAATATCAGCTTTCGTGATCTTCGCGGGTTGCTTGTTTCCCTCGGATTTGTGGAACGAATCAAAGGCGATCACCACATTTTCTTCCGGGATGGAATCCCTGAGATCATCAACGTGCAGCCGAAGGGGTCTTCTTCAAAGCCGTATCAAGTCAAACAAGTGCGCCAGTTGATCAATCGATACCAACTCAGAGTCAAGCCATGAAGTACGAAGTCGTCATTTACTGGTCAAACGAAGATCGAGCCTTTATCGCTGAAGTGCCGGAGCTTCCCGGCTGCATGGCCGACGGCAAAACGCACCAAGCCGCACTTAAGGCTGTTCATCGCGTTGCCCGAGAATGGTTGGAAACTGCCAAGCAGCTTGATCGGCCAATTCCTGTCCCCCGCGGAAAGCTGATGTACGCGTAAGTCAGTTCCTCAGCGCGGCACGAAGCTAACCGTGATGTGCATGATGGTCCAGTAGAGGAAGGCCTCCGGCGCCAGCAGCCACTTCAGATAAGGCGTCTGGTCGAGCGCCAGCGTCCACACCAGACCGATCGCCATCAAGGCAACCGCCATGCCGATGTGCAATGTCTTGAAGCCGGCGGGGGTTGTTCGCATCCACG
This sequence comes from uncultured Planctomycetaceae bacterium, assembly GCA_964605185.1. Taxonomy (GTDB): domain Bacteria; phylum Planctomycetota; class Phycisphaerae; order UBA1845; family UTPLA1; genus JACRIM01. The sequence goes on along the minus strand of CAZSBF010000027.1, from coordinate 14,494 downwards.
TCCAGAGTCCGTCCGGAGCGTTCTTCGGCGCGTATTTTGAATATTGATAGGAAGCGAAGACATACCAGGCGACGACGTGGAAGAGAATCAGGGCATAGGGGCGCTGCACAATGAGCAGGGCGAGGCCCAGCACGGCAATGACGCCGGTCATGACGCGGAAGAGAGTGGCATGAGTGTGCACCAATTCGGTGGCGCTGGTGTAGCCAAGTCCCTTTGCGAATCGTTTTAGCGCGAAGTGAAACCCTGCGGCGATCGTCGCGAGCGGAATCGCGGAGAGTGCGACCTTCGCGGCGAGGGGCAGGGAGCCGTTGAACAGGGCCAAGTCGTGCGTGTTCGTCTTCGCACTGTAGATGCCCCATGGAACGAGTGCCCAAACGAGGCCGGCCATGGCCGCGACGGTGAGGGCGATGAGCGTTCGGACCATCCGTTCGAAGACGGCTCGATCCTTGATCGTCGCGGCATCTCCCAACAAGGTATAGAACATGGCCTCATCGCGAAGCTCATGAACGAGGAATGCCAAGTACACGCCAAGATAGAGGATGACGTTCGTCTTGCCGCCGCCCCATCCGTAAAGCGTGCAGAGCACCGCACCGAGAGCGAGGAGGCCGAAGATCCAGGCTCGCTTATTAGCCGAGCGATTCTTCGGGCTCGACCACATGAACATGAAACCGATGATCACATGCGGAATCGTGATATAGCGCATGGCCGCCTCAGAGGCCTCGCGAATAAATCGAATGCTTTCCGGGTGGCGATGGAGCACGTTTCGCTCGATGTAGTAGCCAATCCAGAATACGAACACGATCAGGGCCGTGCCGAGCATCGCCTTGAGAAAGTGAATTTCGGTCCGGTTAAGGCCGGTTCGCCGGTTTTGGATGGCCCCGGCCGCGCCTGAAAGTGGTGTGTCCGCCATGACGTGTCCTGTTTCCTGCGAGGCGATGTCAACGATTCTAGTTCTCGTCGCCGTTGTCGTCCGTGTCGTCCGGTGATCGCCTTCCACCGGCGATTCCCAGTTTGGAATTTGCGTTTACAAACTCAACGACTCGCTTTCCGGTTGCCGTCTTGGCAAGCCCTGCGAAATCCTCAACGGCGGCCCGGAAAGGGCGGTCGGTGTGGTAGAGCATTCGGTAGGCCAATCGGGCCTCGTTGATTTCGTCCTTGGAGAATTTGCCCGCGCGACGCAGTCCGATGCTGTTGTATCCAACGCACCGCGACTCACCGAGGGCCTTCATGTACGGGGGAATGTCCTTGGTCACGCGCGTCCCGCCGCCGATCATGACATATTCACCAATCCGTGCGAATTGATGCACGAGACCGTAGCCGCCGACGATGGAGTTTTCACCGACCGTGACATGGCCTGCCAACGCGCCGCAGTTGTAGAGTTTTACCCCGTTACCTAGCTCACAATTATGGCCAATGTGTGCGTAACCGAGGATGAAACAGTTTTCTCCGACGAGGGTCCATGATTCGGGTTGCGTGCCGCGGTGAATGCTGGCGAACTCGCGGATGATGGTCCCCGCCCCGACCTTGCAGTACGAGCGCTCGCCGCCGAAGTGAAAGTCCTGCGGCAAGTGACCGACAACGGCGCCGGGATGGATTTGCACGCGATCGCCGATTTCGGTCCAGCCGGAGAGGTATGCATTGGGATAAATCTTAACGTGCTCGCCAAGCTTCACCGGTCCTTCGATGACGACATGCGGACCGATGTCGCAAGTTGCGGGAACGTGGGCCTCTTTGTCGATGATGGCGGTCGGGTGAATCGGCATGACGTTGGACTTTCTCCCAATTACTGTGCGGCAACGCCGGGTGCTCGCAAGATGATTATTTAACGGGGGAGTCGGCTTCCCCGCAAACGCGCGTGGCCGGGCGAGTACGCGACCGGAACTACTGACGCCGCCGAGAGTTGCAGCTCTAAGGCGTGCCGGAAGATCCGTTTGGCAAACTGGACTTTCGACAGTTTGGCCCGTACATTACCCCAAGTTTCGGTGGTCGGGAATTTCCCAAGACCAGTGTTTCGCCGCTTCAAAACGGAGTTTTTCGCATGGGTCTAATGTCCGGCAAGAAGGGCGTCGTCGTCGGTGTGGCCAACGACCATAGCCTCGCGTGGTATATCGCGGAGATGTTGCACAAAGAAGGTGCGGAGATCGCCTTTAACTACCTGCCCGGCGAGAAGATGGAACGCCGCGTGAAGAAGCTGGCCGAACCCATCGGGGCCAAGCTCATTCTTCCCTGCGATGTCTCAAAGGATGAGGATGTCGAGCGCTTCATGGGCGAAGTTCATCAGGCTTACGACAAGATTGATTTCTTGGTGCACGCGGTCGCTTTTGTCAACCGCGATTGCCTGACGAACCGTTTCTGGGAGACGCGCCGCGAAGATTTCAAGCAGGCCATGGACATCAGTTGCTACTCGTTGGTTTCGCTTTGCCAGAAGGGCTTCAACATGTTCCGCGAGGGAGCCAGCGTATTGACGCTTAGCTACCTCGGCTCGGTCAAATTCGTCCCCGGCTACAACGTCATGGGCGTCTGCAAGGCGGCCCTCGAAAGCACCGTCCGCTACCTTGCGGCGGACATGGGCGACCTGCGCCGGGTGCGCGTCAATGCGATTTCCGCGGGTCCGTGTCGAACGCTCAGCTCGGCCGGCATTGGTGGGTTCGACAAAATCCTCGAACACTACCCCACGAAGAGTCCGCTTCGTCGCAACATCGAGTCCGATGAAGTGGGCAAATCGGGACTCTACTTCTGCAGCGACCTATCGAGTGGTGTGACCGGCGAAATCCACTACGTCGATGCCGGCTACAACATGGTTGGCTGGTAAGTATCCGCCGCTTCGGAATTGCCCGATCCAACGGTTCAACAACGTGTTTCCATGCGATAGCCTTGCCGTTAGGGGCAGGCTGAATCCACGCGCAAGAGCTTCGTGACGAACTCGGTCATATCGTCGTCCGTGTCGACATTAGCCGGTAGCGAATCTGCATCGAGGTCGCTGGCTGCGCAACCGGCACCGGTAAGAATGCAGTCGACAAAGCGCGACACGTCGAGGCCGTCGACTCGTGCGTCGGCGAACATGTCGCCGGAGCAGGCAGGCGCTATCTGCAAATTGAAGGATTGGCTCTGAGCTTGACCGCAGGTATTCGTGGCGACCGCATGGTATAGACCATTGTCAGCGGCGGTTGCCTGGTTCACGGAAAGTGTATTGGAAGTCGAACCGCCAATGTGACCGTCATCCGATAGCGGCGAATTGTTTCGATACCAAAGAATTGAAGTTCCAGGGCCGCCGACGGCCTGAACGGTGAGGACGGCAGATCCGCCCGCAATGCCGCCCGTGAGGAGAGGTTGTTGCGTAATGGCGGGGGCCGGTGACGGCATCCACCGAGCGACATGCACGGACGCCGATCCGCCGGCGGCGGTGAACGAACCGCCGACGCAAAGCGACGGTCCTTCTCCCGTTCCAAAGTCGTGCGTGACAGCGGCGTAGACATTGTTGTTGAGCCCGGTGCCGAGTGACTGCCAGACCGATCCATTCCAAACGCCGATGTACGGAACAGGGGTTAGACCGGATGCATTGAAGTCGCCTGCGACATAGAGCCTCGATCCGTTGCCAGTGCGATCATCAAAGTTCGCATATGCCTTCGGTTCACTGTTGAATCCGTTGTGGAATGGCTGATACGAGGTGCCGTTCCAGCGTGCGACGTGGCGGACCAACTGTTGATCAGCGTTTGCGAAAAAGCCGCCGATGTAGAGGCGCGGAACGCCGTTATCGACAAACAACCCCATCGAATGCGCGTGGTCCGACGTCAAATCACCGAGCTGGCCCAGACCTGAGAAGTTATTGCCATCCCATTTCGCAATGTGAGCGATTGGTAAGCTGTTGGCCGTGGTGAAGCGTCCACCGTAATAGACGGCCGGGCCATTTCCATCGTCAAAGGTCGTGAGAGCGTATACCTGATCGTTCACACCGGTGCCGAGCGGGGTCCACGTGTTGTTCTTCCATTTGGCAGCGTTGTTCACGGGCTGACCGCCGGCGGAAACGATATTCCCGCCGACATAAAGCGCCGGCACACCGTTTTCGACAATCGAGGTCATCGCGTAAACGGTTCCGGCGACGCCGGTTCCGAGGGCGGACCATGTCAACCCGTTCCATTTGGCAATGCAATTGGCGGTAACCCCGTCGATTGATTGAAAGAACCCACCGACGAACAGCGCCGGACCGGAGCCATCGTCAAAGACCAGCATGGACGAAAGACCGGACGTGTTCAGCCCCGTGCCGTTGACACCCGACCACGTGACGCCGTCCCAGCGAGCGATGCCGCGCGTTGTGCTCGCGCCGGCGGTGGTGAAGAAGCCGCCTGCATAGACGGCCGGGCCGGAACCGTCATCAAATGACGCGATCGCAAAGACAGTGTTGTTGGGCCCCTGCGAGCCAATGTCGGTGTTCCAAACGGGTTGGCATTGTGATTGAACGGGGGCGGCCGACGACGCAATCAGCAGAATCGCAACGCAAACGGTGCATCGAAGGATTTGGAAATTGGACATGCTGCGAACCTCCTCGATGACAAATGATGGCCGATCAGGGGGAGCCGCGGCTTGATGCATTATTTTAACGTCTGACTTTCGAAATGCAATGAATGCCCGCAGTATTCACAAGAATGTGTCGAGGTCCCTGCCGGCACTACAATCGAGCTTCCATGGAACCCACCACGATCGAGGTCAAGAACGCCCGTGTGCACAACTTGCAGGGTGTCTCCGTATCGCTGCCGCGAAACAGTCTGATCGTCTTCACGGGTGTGTCGGGAAGCGGCAAGTCTTCCCTGGCATTTGACACGCTCTATGCCGAAGGACAGCGGCGGTACATCGAGTCGCTCTCATCGTACGCCCGCCAGTTCATGGGCCAGATGCAGAAACCGGACTGCGACCAGATCACCGGGCTATCACCCGCGATTGCGATTCAACAGAAGACCACAGGGTGGAATCCGCGAAGCACGGTCGGAACCGTCACGGCGATCTACGACTTTCTGCGCGTGTTGTATGCCCGCATTGGTACGCAGCATTGCACCGAATGTGGAAAACCGATCTCGGCGCAATCGCGCGAGCAGATTGTTGCCGGGGTGTATAGCGCGTTCGGAGAGAACGGTGCGAAGGTGCTGGTGCTGGCACCGGTCGCGCGCGGGCAAAAGGGCGAGTTTCGCGACTTGTTCGATGACCTGATTCGCGCGGGTTATGTTCGCGCCCGCGTCGACGGTGAAATCGTCGAGCTGCGCGAAAACCAATCGCTGGAGAAGAATCGTCGGCACGACATCGAAGTCGTTATCGACCGGCTGGTTCTCAATGAGTCGAGCCGTGGTCGTGTGGCCGAGGCGGTGGAGGGGGCGCTTCGTGTTGGAAGCGGCGCGCTTTTGATTGCGCCGATGGAGGGCGGGACGTCGAAGTCGGCGGAGCGGGTGTTTTCGTCGAAATACGCCTGTGCCGATTGCGGGATTTCGTATGAGCCGCCGACGCCGCAGCTTTTTTCATTCAACGCACCGAGCGGGATGTGTCTGACCTGCGATGGCTTGGGCGAATTGACGGACTTTGATCCGGCACTTCTGGTGCCCGATCCGACGTTGAAGTTTTACGACCCGTGCGTCGCACCCATGCGCACCAAGATCGGAAAGTGGCGGCGGCATGTCTTCGAAGGCGTGGCAAAGGCGGTCGGGTTTGACATTAACAAACCGTGGAAAGACCTTTCGCAAAAGGCTCGCGATGCGCTGCTGTTTGGGACTGGTGATCGCCACATTACCTATGAGTGGAAGTGGTCCGGCGGCGTCTGGAAGCACGGCGGCACGTTCGACGGCGTCATCGAGGAACTGCGCGACAAGTATCGCAAGGCCAAGGCGAATTTCGTGCGCGAGTATTACGAAAAATACATGCGCCGCGGCCGGTGCCCCGATTGCAAAGGTGCCCGGCTGAACAAGCAGGCATCGGCCGTCCGTCTTGCGGTTGGGAGTAAGCCGGGGCCGACGATTCAGGAATTATGCGCGATGTCGGTCGCGCGCACCGTGCAGACGATTTCACGACTGTCGCTGACGCCGGTGCAACAGATCGTCGCGGAAGACGTACTAAAGGAAGTTCGCACGCGGCTCGAGTTTCTGCGAAACGTGGGGCTTGATTACATCACACTGGATCGCACGGCTCCGACACTCTCCGGCGGCGAGTTGCAGCGTATTCGACTGGCCGGGCAAATCGGTTCGGGCCTTACCGGCGTTTTGTACATTCTTGATGAGCCCTCGATCGGGCTGCACGCGCGGGACAATGAGAAGCTGCTTGCGAGCTTGATCGCGCTTCGGGACATGGGGAACACGGTCGTCGTGGTCGAACATGATGAAGCGACCATGCGGGCCGCTGATTACATCGTGGATTTCGGCCCCGGCCCCGGCGTGCGCGGCGGGCATGTGGTGGCCAAGGGGGATTACGACGACATAACGGATTCGCAGGAATCGCTGACCGGCCAGTATCTGTCGGGAAAACGGGCGATTGAGGTGCCTGAAAAACGAAGGCCGGTGGCGAGGATTACAGATCGGCCGCTTCGATCCGCGTCACGCTGAATCGTTGACGGACAGGTTGGCTTTGCCATTTCCGATGTCGGCATTCATGGGCATCGCCAGGCTGGGGCGTTGAGGAACGAACAACCGCGTTGCTGCGCGCTGGAACTTCTTCTTGAAATCGGCTTCGCTCATTCTTGACGCGGTCGCCAGTTTGGCGAGCATGACCGAGTTCTCCATGTCCTGCGCTTCAAGGCGGATCATGTAGGCGCGGGCCACTTGATAGGCGTCGGACGTGACATCGACCTGCCGAATGGCCGTCCGATTGGTCTTGGGGTCAACCATTTGCGAGAAATACATCGGCACGAGGTTGTTGCCCTGGATAGTCACCATGACGCCGCCGGTCACATTCACAGCGGGATCGAGAAGCAGACGCACGGCGCCATTTCCCAACTCGCGGCAATAGGCCATGTCGAGCGGCGTCGGCGGGGCACAGCGCAGCATGTAGCCGATGGTTTGCGGGATGACGGTGATTTTCTCGCCACGATCGCCGAAGCGTCTGGCGAGTTCATCGGTAAGCATACGGGCCAGGGGGACTTCGGCCAGACGAAGGTGGCCCGCCGCATCGAGTTCGACTTTCTTGCCCAGCATCCGTTCCAATTCTTCGCGGTCGCCAAGGCGATAGGCGAGGCCTTCGGCGACGATGGCGACGCCGTCGGCGCGGCCCATCGCCTTGCGCTTGATGATCGCCCCTTCGAGCACGTCTGCGATCTGACTGAGCGTGACCGTCTCGGCGAACTCTTCGGGGATAAGGGTGAGCGTTGCGCCGGTTGCCTTGCCGATGCCCAACGCGAGAAAGCCGGCATGGCGGCCCATGGCGACGACGAGGTACCAACGGCCGGTCGTTTTCGCATCTTCCATCAGATTGGCGATCAACTCAGAGCCAAGGTGCCTTGCGGTGTTGTAGCCAAAGGTCGGGATCTCGCCGGGAAGGGGAAGGTCGTTATCAATCGTCTTCGGTACATGCACGACGCGGATGCGGCCTCCGGTTCGTTCAGCGACGAATCGCGCGGAGAGGGCCGTGTCGTCACCACCGATGGTGACAAGGTGGGTGACGCCCATTTCGGTGAAGTGTTTGAGGACAAGGTCGACTTTGCCTTCATCGGGATGCACGACGGTGGACTCGTCGAGTTTCTTTTCATCCAGCAGCGTCGTGCGACTCGTGCGCAGGATGGAGCCGCCGTCGAAATGGATGCGGGCAACGTCTGCGATCTTCAGGTCTTCGGTGTGGCGCTCACAGACGAATCGCTCCGAGGCGAGATGCTTGAAGCCGTCGTAGATGCCGACGACGGACATGCCGTGGTTGATCGCCTCGATGGCGGCCGCACCGATGACGGCGTTAATGCCGGGGGCGGGTCCACCGCCGACGAGAATGGCGAGTTTTCGCGAGTCCAACGCTAGGTTCTCCGGTCAGATAAAACGTTTTATCAATATCATAATCGGCGAGCAGGAGATTTTCAAACTCGGCCTCCGTATTGTCGGAGGCTTCGAAATTATACGCAATCGTGATACCCCGTTGGGCTATTTGATTCGCGTTGCCACGTTGTCCAGCACATTCATGAAGTTGATGTAGCTGTCGTAGGGCGATTCGTAGGGGTTGAAGTACTTGTGAACGTCGCCGTCGGCGAAGTACTTCGTGCACATGTAGTAGAAATGGTCCGACGTGGTCAGGCGTCGCCAGTCGTGCAGCAGCTCGGGGTCTTTCTTGGCCTTGACGGCCTTTTCCAGATTGAACAGCTCCTGCAGCGCGTTGGACTGCATCGCGTTGCCGAGCCACGCCGACAGGTCGCGCTCTGTGTCGGCCCAACTTATCAGATGCGGCGCGTCGAACTCTCCGACCGGCGGATAGGCCGCGACGACTTCGCTTGGCTTCTTGAAATCGTTATCCGGCAGACTCATCACCGCGCCAGGCAGGTGGTAGAGAAAATCGAAGATGCCGGTGTCGGACCACTGATGCTCGCCAAAGGTTTCGTAGTCCATGAACAGGTTGACTGTGTAACCACAGCCATTTACTTGGTTCACCCAGCCGGCGAATTTCTCGGTGCTTAGCGGCCACTCGGCCCATCCGCGATTGCCGAAGCGGAAGGCGATGTCGTCGGAGAGTCGGTAGTTTTTCAGCAGCACGCTGATCGGCAGGCCGGGCGGGTGATAGACGAAGTTCGGAGAGCGATAGCCGAGCAAATGATCGGCGCCTTCAGCGATGACGGCCTTGTACCCCAGCTCATGCGCGGCCTTGGCCACGTCGTTGTTGTAGATCAGCTCCGTGTCGCGGAAGACGGTGCTCTTCTGGCCGAACAGCTCCACCATTTTCTTCTGGTGCAGCTCGATCTGGGCGTTGAACTCTTCGCGCGAATAGAGGAATGACAGGCTGTGGTAGTACGTCTCGGCGAGAAACTCCACGCAGCCGGTGTCGGCGAGGCGCTTAAAGCTATCCAGCACCTCGGGGTGGTAGGTCGCGAATTGATCGAGCGCGACGCCGGTGATCGAGTATGAGCAGCGGAATCGCCCCTCGTGCACGCGGATCATGTCGAGGATGCACTGATTCGCCGGAAGGTAGCACTTCGTGGCGACCTTGCGGCAGATCTCGCCGTTCTTCTGGTCGTCGAAATAATTGTGATCGGTGTCGAAGACGGAGTATCGCCGCAGTCGATAGGGCTGATGCACCTGAAAATAGAAGCACACCGATGCCATAACCCGCGAACTCCTCTTACTTCCGCTTCCCGTATTGTCCGATCGCCATGCCGTAGGTCTGCACGCAGCCTTCGGCGGCATCCTTCCACGTCAGCCGGTTCACCTCGAAGCTACCATGCTCGCGAAGCGTCGCCTGAAGCGGCGGATGACGCAAGATGGCGATGATTTTGTTGGCCATTTCCCGGGTGTCCCAGAAATCAACCTTGAGCACATGCGTCAGGATTTCGGAGACACCCGACTGCTTACTGATGATGACCGGCACATCGTGCGACAGCGCCTCCAGCGGGGCGATGCCGAACGGCTCGCTCACGCTCGGCATCACATAGATGTCCGCCATTTTATAAACACGCTCTACGTCGTTGCCGCGGAGGAAGCCCGTGAAGACGACCTTCTGCCCGATGCCAAGCTCCGCCGCCAGCTCGATCATACCGCGGGCCATGTCGCCGCTGCCGGCCATGACGAAGCGAACGTTTTTCACATGATCGAGCACCATGCGCGCGGCGTGCAGGAAATATTCCGGACCCTTTTGCATGGTGATTCGACCGAGGAAGAGAACGATTTTCTCGTCGCGCCGAATGGTCGAAGGAAGCGGTAGCTTCCCGTTTGTGTCAATCGCGTTGTACACCACCTCGACCCGATCCGGCGCGATCGCATAGCGGCTGAGCAGGATATTGCGCGTGAAGTGACTGACGGCGATGACCTTGTCGGCCATGTGCACGCCGCGCCGTTCGATATCGTAGATTCGCTGGTTCACGTGCTCGCCGCTGCGGTCGAATTCCGTCGAGTGAACGTGTACCACGAGCGGCTTGTTGAATGCCTTCGCCACGGCGATGCCCGCGGGATAGGTCATCCAGTCGTGGGCGTGGACGACGTCGAACGTTTCATTTCGCGCCAGGGCAACCGCCACAGCCGCATACCGCTCGGTCTCTGCGACCATATCGCCGCCGTAATGGGCCGTTGCACTTACCGAGGAATGCCCCGTGATCACCGAGCCCGAAACGCCCGCGGTCGTCGGCGCATTCGGATCTGTGACGGCCGTTAGCGTCGATCCGCCATGATGAATCTCCGTAACGCCGCCGGGGCCGGCCGGTCCATACGCCTGAAGCGTGGACGGCACGCCTCGGAATTCAACATTATTGAATTCGTCGAGTCGATAGGACGTGGTGCCGGGAATCTGCCCTTTGATGGCGGCGGGCGTTCGCAGGGCGACATGGGTAGTGAATTCGGTGGTGACCGGCTGCGGCAGCACGAAGATGACATGATGCCCGATGTCATTCAGGGCGCGCGTCAGCCCGTAGCAGGCGGTGCCCAGACCGCCGCTGATAAACGGTGGAAATTCCCAACCGAGCATGAAGATGTTCATGGCTCTTTCACGACGACTATTACGTGTCGGTACACGCCGACGGTTCGCGCCGGGCGAAAAAGTCACCCAGCCGCGCGCGGAGTTCTCCGGTTGACGCGACAATTCCGCACGAGTTCGGCGAAGAAAAGGATCGCAGGACGCGCCAATCGACAGACGGGGAAGTATGCGGGACGCAAGGCGTTCTGTCAATCAAGATTTCGTTAAGATGTGCCTGCGGCGGGATTTGCGCTCGCTTTCACGGCGCATCGATGCGACACCCAGAGTCCATTTATCACGCATTCCGGCGCTACTTCTTCTCCCCGATCGCGAACAGGTGTTTCTGCCCGCGAACGAGCAGCGTGTTGCCGCTGATGGCCGGTGTGGCCATGGAGGGTTCGCCGATGGAATTCTTGCCCAGCAGTTTGAACTCGGGACCGTCCTGCACCACATACACGTCGCCATCTTCGCTGGTGAAATACAACTTGTCTCCGGCGCAGACGGGCGACGCGGTGAAGCCGGTGAGACCCTTCCCAAGCCGCGCCTGAAAAATCTGCTTGCCCGTCTTGGCATCGCAGCAGGACATGACGCCGTTGTCTTTGCAGAGATAGAGCCGCTCGCCGACGACGATCGGCGTCTGCATGTATGTGCCCTTGCCCGGCAGTCGAAAGGCGATGTGTTCCGATGAGTGCTCATCGCGCTTCAGTTTCAGTTTCCCTTTGGCGGTTGGTTTGAAGGCATAGACGGGGTTTTCAAAGCCGTGTCCGTTGGTGATGTAGATGAGATCGTGCGCCACGATGGGCGTGGGCACGGGGATGTCGCCGCCGCCGTGCATCTTCCAGACTTCTTCGCCCGACTTCAGGTCATATGCGCCGATATGGCGATAGCCGTTGAGAATGACCTGATCCTTGTACACGGCCGGCGTCGACCATGTCGGCACTTCCTTGCGCGGCGTCATCCAAACATCCGTGCCGTCCTCGATATTCAGCGCGGCGACAAAGGAACCCTTCTGCACGTCGCACTGCACGATGACTTTGTCGCCGTGGATCACCGGTGAACTGGCAAAGCCCCACTGGGCATCGGGCACTTCGTAATAGCCGCTGTCGAGTGCGCCGAGGTCGCGCTTCCACAGCAGCGTCCCAGCCATGTCATAGCAATACATTCCCTCGGAACCAAAGAATGCGACGACGCGGCTGCCGTCGGTGGCGGGCGTGCAGTTGGCGTGGCTTGCCTTGGTGTGGCGCTTGATCTGCGGCGTGCCTTCGAAGGCCATCTTGGCCCAGAGCTGTTTGCCGGTCTTGAGGTCGTAGCAGAGGACCTGCCATTGGAATTGAGAGTCGTCGTTCACCGGCTCGATGTTGCCGTAGAGGCCGACCTTGAGCGGCTGATCGCCCTTCATGCGTACCGCGGTTGTGATGAAGACCTTGTCGCCCCAGACAATGGGCGAGGAAAGCCCAAGGCCGGGCGTTTCGGTTTTCCACAAGACGTTCTCGCCCTTTTCAACATCCCAGGTGATCGGCGGCTTGGCGCTCTCGGAAACGCCCGAGGCCCCCGGCCCGCGAAACTGCGGCCAGTTGGTGTTCGGCTCGCCGAACGCGCGGGCGAGCGGCAAGAGGGCGACGAGAGCAAGGGCCAGACGAGTGGTCGTTCGAAGGTGCATGAGTGATCCTCTCCGTTGGTCGGTCCCGGAGTGTAAACGAGGGTGCCAAAGTTGGTTCACGGGGGGTCTTACGCGGGCCGAGTTCAATCGTGAGGGTACTTTTTGCCGGGCTTACAGCCGTCGGTGCCGCCGCGGATGGACTTGAAGGTCGGGCTCATGCGGGAGCGATAGATAGCTTCTGCGGCGAGTGTCAAGATTCCATCGCCTTGATGTGTTAGAATGTGGTCGAAGGCAAACACGACCCCCATTGCTTTGGGAAGATACGAAGGGCACGGCAAATGAACGGTTCAACCGAGTGGCGAAAGCGAATCAGCATTGATCCCGCGATTCATCATGGTGACCCCTGTATTGCCGGAACGCGTGTGCCGGTCGCTGTGATCGTTGGAAGCATCGCGGAAAACGACACTCATGACCAGATCATTCAGAGCTATCCCCAGCTGACAAAGGAAGACATCCAAGCTGCCCTATTGTTTGCCGCCGAGGCGGTGAATCGGTTTGACTACATCCCACTTGCAAGCTGACATCGCTTATGAGCATCCGCGTCAAGGATGATGAGGATTTGCCGTCCGACATCGCCGCTATGTTGAGGGCTGCCGGTCACGACGCAATGTCTGTCGTGGAGCAGGCTCTAACGGGTACATCGGACGAAGCACTATGGCCGATTGTCCAGCGCGAGACACGATGTCTGTTTACCGCTGACAAAGGCTTTGCAGACATCCGAATCCACCCGGCGGGATCGCATTGCGGCGTGGTCCTCTTTCGCTTGCCGTTTGAATCAAGAGCCGGTTATCTCCGACTCACTCAATTCTTCATTCGCCAGTTCGATCTTGACGAAGTTCGCGGGGCTATCATTGTTGTATCGCCGGATGAGATTCGCGTTCATCGCGGTGTTTAACAAATAAAGTTTGGAAGCCGGCCTTACTTTTCCTTCCCCCATAGCTGCGCCAACTCCACCAGTACCTTGACGGCGTTTTCCATTTGCTCCAGCACAGCGAATTCCAGCGGGGAGTGGAAGTTGTGCATGCCGACGGAGAGGTTCGGCGTCGGCAGGCCCATCACGCTGAGTTTGGAGCCGTCCGTTCCGCCGCGGATGGACTTGTAATGCGGAGTCATGCCCACGCGCTTGATCGCCTCTTCGGCAAGTTTGCAGGCGCGCGGTTCCTTCGCCAGATGCTCCAGCATGTTGCGGTATTGTTCGATCACATCGATCTTGATGGTCACGCCCGGCCACTCGGCTTCGATTGTCTTCGCGACGGCGCGGAGGATCTCTGCCTGCGTCTTTAGCTCGGCAGTGACGAAGCTGCGGAGGAGCACTTTGATCTTCACCTCCGGCACACCGCCCTCGATCACGTAGGGATGCAAGAAACCGGCGCGGCCTTCTGTGGTCTCCGGCGCGAGCGTGTGCCACGGCAGCCGCGAAACAAATTCCGCGGCGAGGCGAATCGAATTGATCATGCGCCCCTTCGCGTAGCCGGGGTGAATATTCTTGCCGGTGATCGTGACCGTGGCCATGTCGGCCGACCATGTTTCATTCTCAATTCCGCCTTCGCCGTCGCCGTCGAGGGTGTAGGCGCAGATGGAGTCGATCTTCTTGAGGTCGAGCTTGTCGGTGCCGTGGCCGATCTCCTCGTCGCAGGTGAAGAGGATGCGGATGGGCCCGTGCTTGAGTTCAGGGTGAGCGAGCAGGTGCGCGACGGACGTCATGATGACGGCCACGCCGGATTTGTCGTCGGCACCGAGCAGGGTGGTGCCGTCGGTGGAAATCAGGGTCTTGCCCTTCATCGCCGCCATGCCATCGGTTTCGCTGACCTTGATCACGCGCGATGTGTCGCCGGGGAGAGTAATGTCCTTGCCGTCGTAGTTTTTGTGAATGACGGGCTTGACGTTTTTGGCTGTGAACTCGGGCGAGGTGTCGACGTGCGAGCACCAGGCGATGGTCGGCGCGCCGGAGACGTTGCCGGGCAGGGTGCCCATGACGATGCCATGCTCATCCTGTTTCGCGTCGGCGATGCCCATGGCGCGAAGCTCTTCGGCAAGCATCTTGCCCAGGACGAGTTGCGTCTCGGTGCTGGGGTAGGTCTTGGAATCTTCGGCGGCAGTCGTTTCGACTTTGACGTAACGCAGAAAACGATCGAGTAGGGTGTCCACGGGATTCTCCTTGGTGTGTCGGATTTAAGGGTATTTAACGGCGCGGCTTGGGGGCGTGCAAATGGCTTATGAACCGAATAA
>CAZSBF010000026.1:3869-48345 GCA_964605185.1 uncultured Planctomycetaceae bacterium | reverse complement strand
GACAACGCGGAAGCTCGGCGAATTGGGGTCAAAGACTCCCACTGCAGGAGTGCCCGTGGCATCGGCCTCTGTCGCAGTAGAGAGGAGGCCGCCAATCGTTTGGTAGGAACTGGTCGCGGTCGAACGGAAAAAGAGCCGGTTGCCGGCGGCATCTTCGAGGCGCAGTTGAAACTTCCCTAGCGATTCGCCGCCTGCATCCGCAATACCCTTAACTTGGGCTGAAAGACCGAGGTTGCTTGGGTCGACGGGGTTCGGCCCAGAGATAATCTTGAATGTTGCGTCATCAAGGAGGCAAGCCCCGTTTTGCGATGCCGGCTGGATAAACGTGAAGATCGCGCGAGCCGTCGCCGTGCCCGCTGGCGCAGTTAACGAAGTCGGCGTGTTGTCGATCCATGTATTGAGTGGCGATGCGTTGGACAGAATGGTCGCCGGTGCAGAGGCCAGCAACAGTACGTTTGATGCGTCACGAAACTCGATCGTCATCGTCACCGAATTGGCGGTGGCAGAAATGGCGTCACCCGCGTTGTGCCTTGACCAGACATCGAGCCTCCATGTCTGCCCTGGTAAAGCCGGAAGTGCTTGATAGATGCTGGAGTTTCCGGAAAAAGTGCCGAACATCTTTGCCACTTTGGTGCCGGTTCGAGGTGTGATGCCTTCAGTGTAAACATTGCCGGATCTCGTCCAGCTCTGGACTCCCAGCCCGGTCGGGCCGCTCTCAAACCCGCCATTCAGCAAAGGGTTTGCGCCCGGAAGAGGACCGAGATCCCATTGCAGACCGGCGTACCAACGGCCGGCTCCGACATTCACGTTGTTGACATCGATCTGTCCTGCGCCACCGCTCGCGCCGCCGGTCGTCAATCCCTGCGCGGACATGGTGCCCACCAGGACTCCTCCATCAGCGGTGCCGCCGAACGCGATTTCGCCGGTGATGCCATCATCCCAATCGACCAATGAGCCGGTGGTATCGGGGCTGCCATTCCCGGTGAGAAAGGTGCCGCCACCCGTTCCGGTGACAGTCGTGAATGGCTCGTCCACCAATGTGAAGTTGATGCCCGACACGTCGATGTTGCCTGCGCCCGTGCCGCCAACGCCGCCACTGGTCAGGCCCTGGGCGGAGACGCTTCCAAAGCGTGAGTTCCCGCCGGTGCCGGCAAACGCGTTTTCGCCGGTAATGCCGTTATCCCAGCCGCTGATGTCCTTGAATCCGGTTCCGCTGTGGAATTGGCCTCCACCAGTTCCCGTGACCGTATTGAGACGTTCATTGAGAACCTGTGAACGCGCCGTCGAATCCGCAACGACGATCATCGCCAAGGCCAAAACGAAGGCAAACCTGCTATTGCTTGAAAACATGCGACTTTCTCCTTCCATCCGTTGCAGCGAGGTGCGCCGCGAGTTTCTCAATCAGTTCAACAGACGCAAACGTGTAAATTCCGCGATGGCAGCGTCATTCGCACAACCATTTCCAATGAGGTCGGCAACGCATGCAACGCAATCCGCATCAACCGGAATTCCAGCGTGGCACAACCACGCTCAAGCGCCTGCGCTCAAGGGAACACGAATCGAATTCCACGCTGTAGCACTCATTTCCGCGTCCCCGCCGCGTGGTGGTCACGACCACTCTAATTTCACGATCGCCACATCCCTCGAAGCCCCCGAGGCTGCTTTTTCATTTCATTGGCGAGAGGTGTGTACCTTATTATCCATGAATCGACCCCGAATTAACAGCCACGCTCAGGGCCGATAAGGCGACACGCGCACCTGTGGCGAATAGAGCGAGGGTAATTTGTTCGTCGCATTGTATTTCACGGGGTACGTCGTTCCTCCGTGAAAATCTGCATAGAGCACATTGAGAGCGCCCCTCGGATGTCGGGCCGTTGGCAATCGCGATTGATGGAACTGCTGAAAATCGGAGAGGAATGGGCCCGTCGCCAGCGCGCTGGTGACCAGGTTCGCAAATCCGGCGTCGCTGGAGTTTTCGTCGTCGCGCCCCGCTTCCAAGACCAGTACCACGTCACTCGGTAGAAAGACTCGATCCAGATTTCCTTGGAGCCGGCGACCCTCGGTCCCGGCGCACGGGCTTGAGGGGGGATAGGCGAATTCGCCGCGGCAGCCAATGTCCTGCGCCGGACCTCTGATACGGCGCCAACAGGCAGGGAACCCGCGACTTTCAGATGTTTCCGCGCCTGCAACATCTTCGTTCAAGCCATAACTGAGAAAGCCCCAATAGGAGTCCCCGGCGTTATTCCGGGGATCGTTCGGATCCCCCATCCCCTCCAGCCCATTATTGGCACCGCCTTTGTTTCGAGGGTAATAGGCGGATGCGATCCGTACTTGATCAGACGGGCAAAGGGCCCAGTCCAGTGGGACTTTCGTGTTGAGTTTGCTTTTCTTCGCTTTGGCCTCGGCGTAACTCCCGGCGCGAACGCCCCATTCCCAATTGGCGTTCGCCATGCCGTTGGCCCTTGCCATGGCAACGGGCCACGCCAGCAACTCCGTCCCGCTGTACGCATACATGCTTCGATCAGGATCGGCGTTCTGCACACCGACTTCGTCAGAGACCAGCTGAAAGCGCCCGTTGGCGGTGAGGGCGCTCGCGGCGAACTGGGAAATGCTCCGCATGTTTGACAAGCACTTGATCATCTTGGTTCGTTCCCGTGCCATGGAAAGGGCGGGCAGGAGAACAGCTAGAAGCAGAGAAATAATGGAAATGGTAACCAGCAATTCAATTAGCGTAAAGGCCCGTGCTGCTCGACGGCGTTGGCGCTCCGAGCAGGTGGACGAAACCCATTCCGCGTTTGCGGCCTGCGTCTTTCTCATGGCGGAAAGCCTTTCATGCACCCCCGTCGTCATGCCTGTCCCTCGCGGCCAATGCTGCCGGTCGATTCGTTAATCTCGAAAAAAGTGGGGATCGTACCCTGCAGGCGCTTTTCGGCACCGCCATTAACCATTCGGGCCAGCCAGCGCGCCGCTTCATAGCCCAGCGTTCGTGCATTCTGGCAGACTGCCGTCAGGGTCGGGCAGACGGCAAACCGCATATCCGTGTCGTCAAATCCAACGATGGAAAGATCGTCTGGTATGCGAATGCCCAGTGCTCTGGCCTTCTTGATGGCTCCAATGGATGGAAGCGGATCCGCAAAAAAAAACGGCGGTCGGTCTCTTGGGCTGGCTCATAATCATCTCAACGACCGTTGCGCCGCCGGAGAGTGAGAATGGTTGGCGGAACACGAGGTTTTCATCTGTTGCCAAGCCGTGCTCGCGCAATGCCTGTTGGTAGCCTTCGAGGCGATCGAGGTGATCGCGATCCGGGACATTATGCATCGCGAAGGCGATCCGCCGATGACCCAACGCGATGAGGTACTCAATGGCCCGCTTGCTGTCCGGGCCGGAATTGCAGTCGATGCAGTTGACGTTGGATGCCTCGAATCGCTCACTGGTGACGATATGAGGAAATCCTTCATCCGCGATCGCCTGGCAAATGTGCCGAGTGGTGGCCATGGTCCGGAGTACCACACCGCGTACGCCGCGGCGCATGAAATACTGAGAATAAGACTCTGACGGCCCCTTGTCGCGCTGCAGGTTGAGGACAACGAGATCAAAGTGATATTCATCAAGTCCGCGTACCGCGCCCTCAAGGACTGCGGCATCGTAGGGGTGGGCGAGCGTCATTTCCTGAGTGTAGGCAAAGCCAATCTGAGTGGTCACCCGTTTTCCAACACGGGCCACATATCCGGCGCCATTTGCGACGGCAAGGATTTGCTCGCGCGTCCGCGGCCGAACCGACGGATCGTTATTCAATGCTCTTGATACGGTGGTAATGGAGACGCCAGCAGTCTTGGCAATTTGGCGGACAGAAGCCATGAGCGCGACTCCAGTGACATTATCGTCGGATTAACGATAACGCAAAAGTAACAGAAACTGTTCCATTGAGAGTAGATTAAGGAATCCTCATGGAATTGTCAATAATCAAACCGAGCCCTCAACGCTCCGATCCTTCAATTTAGGCTTGAATACGAGTGAATCGGTATTTCAAGATTCGCCTGAATGGTTCACGAAACAGTTTCATTTGGAGTCGAGTGCGGATTAATTGGGTATACCACGATTTGCGAATAGCTGAGTGTGGCCCAGACGCTGGGCGCATCTGGAGAGCCGACTTACTTCCCAAATCACGGGCAAATCTAAGACGCAGAAAGGCAGCCATGGCGCGGAAGATCCGCGTTCACAGCAAGGCAATGCGTCAACCCTTGCCAGGGTTCGGTGGGAGTTTTGCCGATGTGCTGACGGCGAAGCGCCAGTGATGAACGAGGTTCAGAACCAGCCAAAGCGCACCAATGGCATATGCGACGCAAGCTCCATATAGCTGGAATCGAGATTGTCCGGAAGGATCGAGGTTGGCCTCCGCCACCAAACGGAATATGACCATGCCCACTGCCAGGAAATAATAAAGCAGGAAAATGCAGACAAAGCAGCCCACGAAATTCCGCTCCATCAGTCGAAACTCCGGTTGCGATTCCAACCAAGATTCCCATCCGGGGCCCACGTCGCCCATGCGTTCGATCTCCAGCCGAACAAAGCGGCCGGCTCGCATCATGGCATGCTGCTCGGCGATGAAGAGGACGTTCGTGACAAGTATGAAAAACGGAATCACCAACCACGCCATCGTATCAGCTTCCTTGGCGAGATAAGTGAGCGTCGGCAATCCGAGCAATCCGATCACCAGAGTCCAAAAGAGCCTGGTTTGCCGGGCTTCGATTTCGCGACGAAGAAAATAGAATTGTTGTTTCTGGAATTCGAGTTGATCCATGTGACGCTTCCTGATGCGTATTCCGATTCTTCGACTCGGCGCCAAATCGGACTCGCAGGTAGTGTATCACGAATCAGCCCGCATTCCAGTCGCCATCTAACTTCATTGCGCCCGAACGAAACTGTTTCATGCTGCGGGAAGCCACGGCTTTCGCGTTGGCCAAACTCAAGTACGATGTCATCCATGAAAAAGGAACCGTTATGTGTGGGATTGCTGGTTTGCGGCGCCCTGATCGCCGCGTCCACCTCTATCGCCCAAGAGCCCGGTGCCCCACTTGCACCGCCGGTTCTCAGTGCGCCGGAAGATGCAGTTAATTCTTTGCTTTCGAAGTTGTCATTGGATGAAAAACTGGGTCAGTTGACCTTGCAATGGGGCGGGCCCGCAGAAGACAACAACAACCCTGAAACGCGAAAGAACAGTGAAGCGGAACTGCTGGAGGCGATTCGGGCGGGACGTTGTGGAGCCCTCATCGGCGTACATGGCGCCGCGTTCGGCAATCGGCTACAGCGCATCGCCGTCGAAGAATCGCCGCATCGGATACCGCTCCTTTTCGGTAACGACGTAATCCACGGCTATCACACGATCTTTCCCATCCCGCTGGCCGAATCCTGTTCATGGAATCTACAACTGCTCGAGCAGTCCGCACATAATGCAGCCGTCGAAGCCCGGGCGGCCGGAACTCATTGGACGTTTGCTCCGATGGTGGACATCACCCATGATCCGCGTTGGGGCCGGATCGCCGAAGGTGCCGGCGAAGATCCTCTCTTTGGATCGATGGCAGGTGCTGCCCGAGTCCGGGGGTTTCAGGGAAAGAACCTTTCCGCTCCTGACAGCGTGCTCGCATGCGCGAAGCACTTCGCCGCGTATGGGGCTGCCGAAGGCGGTCGCGATTACAACATCGCAGACATTTCTGAACCTACTCTGCACGACATCTTCCTGCCACCATTTCGCGCCACCGTACAAGCCGGCGTGGGCACGTTGATGAGCGCGTTCAACGAGATCAACGGGGTTCCCGCGAGCGCGAACGAGACGACGCTTTTGACCATTCTCCGCCGCAATTGGGGGTTTCGTGGCTTCGTGGTCAGCGACTGGACTTCCGTTACCGAGATGGTCCACCACGGTTTCGCGGCGGACGATGCCGAAGCCGCGTCGATGTCGATCACTGCGGGAGTTGATATGGACATGTCGTCGTCATCGTACAGGACACACCTCGCTCAAGCGGTACGCAGCGGGGCCGTATCGGAATCGGCCGTTAATGAGGCGGTGCGGAATGTACTCCGTATGAAGTTTGCCCTCGGGCTCTTTGATCATCCGTTTGCCGATCCTGAGCGAGAGAAAAAACTCCTTCTGTGCGATGAGCATCGGCGTATCGCTCGTGACGCGGCATGTCAATCCATTGTTCTCTTGCGCAACGAAGCGAAAACCCTGCCGCTCTCACCCGAGGTTCGGTCCATCGCCGTTCTCGGTCCGCTGGCGGATAACCAACGAGAACCGCTGGGGACATGGGCGGTTATCGGTAAATTCGCCGAGGTCATTCCTGTCCTTGAGAAAAACGTCGTAACAACCCTGTCTGGGGTGAAAGAGCGGGTTTCGCCGAAAACCAAAGTTCAATTCGCCCGGGGCTGTGACATTGATGGCAAAGATCAGAGCGGTTTTCAGGAGGCCGTTCGCCTCGCGAAAGAAAGCGACGCGGTGGTCATGATTGTCGGTGAAAGTCGCGACATGAGTGGCGAGGCTGCGTCACGCACGTCACTTGAACTGCCAGGCGTTCAACAACAACTCATCGAAACAGTTCATGCGACCGGCAAACCGCTGGTCGTCGTAGTCCTCAGCGGTCGCCCCCTCGCGCTTTCCTGGATTGCCGAAAACGTCTCCGCCGTCGTTCAGGCATGGCACCTCGGAACCGAATCGGGCCATGCTATCGCGGATGTCCTGTTCGGTGACTTCAATCCCTGCGGACGATTGACGGTGACGGTGCCGCGAAACGTCGGTCAAATCCCGATTTATTACAACCACAAGAATACGGGGCGCCCTCCAAGCGCGGACAACAAATTCACCTCGAAATATCTCGACGTCCCCTGGACTCCGCTGTATCCCTTCGGTTTCGGTCTTACTTACGCGAAGTTCGAATATGCGAATCTTCGGCTGGCAAAGGCGCGGCTATCAATAGATGATCATCTTGAAGTGCAGGTCGATCTTAAGAACATCGGAAGCCGAAACGGTACGGAAGTCGTGCAGCTCTACGTCCGCGACCCGGTCGCTTCACTGACTCGCCCTGTCCGAGAGCTAAAGGCCTTCGAACGCGTGAACCTCGAGCCGGGCGTGACTCGAACCATAACCCTTCGAGTGCCGGTGGCGACGCTTGGATTCCATAACCGCCAACTTCGCTATGTGGTTGAACCTGGTAAGTTCAGGGTGTGGGTCGGCCCTAACGCAGCCGAGGGGTTGGAAGGCGAATTCGAAGTCGCTTCCGATCGTTAGCCAGCCCGGGTGTGCATGGTCGTGCAAATAGGATCAACGTTATGGCATCAAGAATAACACTCTTGATCATGATTTCCCTCTCGTTTTCGTTGACACCGGCGAAGCCATTGCCAGTGAGAGTCGAGCGTTTGCCAAACGGCTATCGGCTTCTGCGAAACGACCAGCCATACTTCATCAAAGGCGCCGGCGGGCAGCGATACCTGAAGGAACTCAAGGCGACAGGTGGAAACTCATTGCGAACTTGGGATGTTCAGAACATCGCCGGCGTGTTGGATCAGGCGCAAAAGCTCGGACTCACCGTCACCGTCGGCATCTGGCTGGGCCACGAACGCCACGGATTTAACTACAGCGATCAGAATATGATCGCCGAGCAACGCGATCGCGTCCGGAAGGCGATTCTGACGTACAAGGACCACCCTGCCGTATTGATGTGGGGTTTGGGCAATGAGATGGAAGGCGATGGCCGCAACCCCGCCGTCTGGAAAGCGGTTAACGAACTCGCCGTCTTGGCGAAAGCGCTTGACCCGGATCACCCTACCATGACCGTCATTGCCGGCGTCGCAGAAGATAAGATCACGCAACTGAATAAGTACTGCCCCGCGATCGATGTTGTCGGCATTAATCAGTATGGTGATCTGAGTGGCCTTCCCGCCGCAGTGAAGAAACAGGAACTGGATCGGCCCTACATCCTCACGGAGTTCGGCCCGACCGGCTGGTGGCAGGTGGCCAAAACGCCGTGGGGTGAAGAGCTTGAGCCGACAAGCACCGAAAAGGGCAAGACGTACCTCGCTGCTTATCGCGCTGCCGTGAGTTCACAGCAAACCGTCTGCCTGGGGTCGTACGCATTCATTTGGGGTAACAAGCAGGAACATACACGCACATGGTTTGGGATGTTCTTGCCGAGTGGAGAACCAACCGCGGCAGTTGATGCAATGTACTATGTCTGGAAGGGCAGTTGGCCTGCGAACCGTTGTCCGGAAATTCGAGATCTGCAGGCCGAAGTCAGCGGCAAGTCTCAACAAGATTCACTTAACAAAGAGCACGTCCACGCGCCGGGAACTGAACTTGCCGCACGTGTGGAAGCCCGTGACCCAGATGGCGGCGCGATGAAGGTCGAATGGGAACTAAGGTCGGCATCGAGCGACAAGCGCGAAGGGGGTGATAAGGAGGCCGAGCCACCGGATCATCCCGAGGCAATCGTCCGCGCCGAAGGGCTGTCGGCAACGATTCGATTGCCGGCCACACCCGGCGCCTATCGCCTGTTTGTTTATGTCTTTGACGAAAAACGAAATGCCGCGACCGCGAACCTGCCGATTCTGGTCGAAGGAAAGCGATGATTCATCGGGCTGAAATTCATCGCCCGGTCCATGCCGGCGCGGAATGCTTATGACGCTAAATCACTTCGCGCGGGCTTGCTTGCTACTGCGCCAGGCCAGTCCCAGCATAAATCCTCCGAAAAGGAGCAAGACCAAACCCCACCATATGTTGATGTTGATGCCGAGTGAGTGCTCGGCATAGATCTTGGAGTCCGAAACCACGCCGAAGACAGCGATAATTGCGCCAAGAATCACGAACATGGCGCCCATTGGAATGCGAATGTCGAGTCCCATGGTTGCTCCCATTACCAGAAGATAATATTCAACACGACCACTGCAGCCAGGACGACCATGCCCAATGCCGCCGGCTGCTTGTACCACGGAACGCCATGTTCCTTGATTCGCGGGGTCAGGGAATAGACCAAACCGCGTAGTTCGTCATCCGACCGAAGCTGCTTGGTCAACGCCGAGACGATGATGGTCACAAAAAAGCAGGTGGTCCATGCGAGGATGGCCGCCCAGAAATTCTGCGCCATCTCGCTTGGATAGGTATGAATGACGCGAAGCCAACCGCCTTTGATTAACGGGACCGTGAATCCGGGCGGAGCGATGGGTTGAGTGAGGCCGTGGTGAATCGCAGCGGCAAGGGTACCAGACACTAAGCCGAAAAACGCACCATGGCCGGTGGCCCGCCGCCAGAACATGCCCAGAAGAAACGTCGCGAAGAGAGGCGCGTTTACAAAGGCGAAGACCAGCTGAAGCATGTCCATGATGTTGTTGAATCGTGTGGCTGCGTAGGCTGCCGCCACGCTCAATCCGATACCCCAGACCGTTGCGGCGCGGCCCATCCACAGGTAGTGATGGTCTGATTTCTTGGGGTTGATGTAGCTTTGATAGATGTCGTAGGTCCAGACCGTGTTGAATGCAGTCACATTGCCGGCCATTCCAGACATGAACGAGGCCATAAGGGCGGTCAGCCCCAACCCCAACATACCGGATGGGAAATAATGGCCGAGCATTAGCGGAATGGCCATGTCGTAGTCGTACGAACCATCTTTTTGCGGCAGGGCGAAGTTGGTGGTCCCCGATTTGTGCGTCAAGGCCATGGCGATCATGCCCGGCAGGATCACCAGCGCCGGAAATAGCATCTTAGGCACGGCGGCAATGAGTGGCGTACGTCGGGCCGCGGACATGGAGTTGGCGGCCATGGCTCGCTGCACGACGAGAAAATCGGTACACCAGTATCCAAACGACAACACGAATCCCAGTCCCATCATCATCCCGAACCATTCAACGCCCATCGGGTTTTGATTGGACTGACCCAAATGGGTCCATGATTCCGTCCAGGCGCTTGGAGCGAATCCCTTACTCGTGGAGAATTCGCTCAAACGCTGTTCCATGCCCGACCAACCGCCGGCATCCTTGAGGCCCAGCAGAACGAGCGGGATGAATCCAAACACGATAAGAAAAAACTGAAGCACCTCGTTGTAGATCGCAGACGTCAGGCCGCCAAGGAAAATGTAGACGAGCACAATGAGCGCCGACATGAGGATGCTGAAGTTGAAGTCCCACCCGAGGAGGACACCCAGCAGCTTGGCCAGCGCGTACATGGAAATGCCCGATGAGAAGATCGTCATCACGGCAAACGAAACCGCGTTGAACCCCCGCGTCTTTTCGTCGAAGCGGAGCTTGAGGTACTCCGGCACCGACCGTGCCTTGGATCCGTAATAGAACGGCATCATGAAGATGCCGACGAAGATCATCGCGGGAATCGCGCCCACCCAATAGAAGTGACTCGTCATGATGCCGTACTTGGCGCCGGATGCTCCCATACCGATGACTTCCTGGGCACCGAGATTGGCGGATAGAAACGCAAGTCCGGTAATCCAAGCTGGAATGGAACGTCCAGAGAGGAAGAAGTCCGTGCTGGTCTTGGTGTAGCGCTTTAATGCCGCGCCAATACCAAGTACAAAAACAAAATAGACAATTAAGATGACGTAATCGACCGCGCCGAGATGAATTTCATGCATGATTCACGCCTACAGATGAGCTGTGCCGCACTTGAGTGTGGCCCGACTGCTGCCAAAGCATAGGAACTCTGCCAAGGCCACGAAGTGTCTATCAAACGTCTCGCCTTAGTTCTCCCTACGTCCCGCAAAGGTAAGTTGGGTGCCGCGTCATTCTGTACGCATCGCCTTCGCTGTTCAACCATATTTTTCTATGAGTAATGGAACAGTTTCGCGGGGAAAAAATCGCGTTTCTGGATACCCCAGTCGTTTCGTCGGGCCGCATGTTGGGCTCCTCTGCCAATGGTGCGATACGGAATTCGCCCAAGTCTCTTGAATAATTCGATTGTGCTCTGAACTGGCCGGCCTCATCCGATATAATTGAGTGCATCGTCCGGTAGGGTTCGCGGGCGGGCGACGAAAGCCACGGGTGGAATCATGGTCTTTGCCAAGAAAAGTTGCTGGATCCTTCTCTTGTGGCTGCTTGCGGCCGGCCCCGAATTTTCACAGGCGCAAACGCTTGTCTGGTCGGATGAATTCGACGGAAGCACGGTCAACCCGGCAAATTGGGAATTCATGATCGGCGACGGCACCTTGTACGGCAATCCGGGGTGGGGTAACAACGAATTGCAATACTACACGTCGCGCCCGGAAAATGCGACGGTTTCCAATGGTGTACTCAGTATTATCGCGCGCCAGGAGAATTTTGGCGGAATGCAATATACCTCCGCGCGGCTGCGAACCCTAAACAAGGCCGATTTTCTTTATGGCACGATGGAAGCACGGATCAAGATTCCTTCCACGACGGGCATCTGGCCCGCATTCTGGATGCTGCCAACCAATTCGCCGTATGGCGGTTGGGCGGCCAGCGGCGAAATCGACATCATGGAGTCGGTGAACATCGCTACGACGATTTATGGATCGATTCACTTCGGCGGAGCCTGGCCAAACAACACGTATCTGACCTGCACCCGGTCGAATGGAACTGACTTTTCCCAGGATTTCCACATCTATACGGTGGAATGGACACCGACCTACTTGAGGTGGTATATCGACGGAGTGGCTTATTGCACACGCGGCAGCAACCAATGGTACAGCGACGCCGCCCCCGGCGACGACAATGCCCCGTTTGATCAGATGTTTCATTTCTTACTCAATGTCGCGGTGGGCGGGAATTTCCCAGGCAATCCCAATGGATCGAGCCAGTTCCCGCAGGTCATGCAAGTAGACTGGGTGCGCGCGTACCAGACGGTCGCCGGACAGACTCCGTTCGGTGGAGTGCAATGGCCGATCCCCGGCGTGATCGAGGCCGAGAACTACGACGACGGCGGACCGTCGGTTGCGTATTTTGATTGCGATGAGAGCAATAACGGCGGCGCGTATCGCCCTGCGGAAAGCGTGGATGTGCAGTCCAGTAGCGAAAGCGGATACAACGTCGGCTGGATGTGTGCCAATGAGTGGGCCGAATACACCGTGAATGTGGAGACGGACGGTAATTATCTTTGTGAAGCGCGTGTCGCGTCGCAATCCACGGGCGGTGCCTTCCATATCGACTTCAACGGAGTCAATCGAACAGGTACCGTGACCGTGCCGGCGACAGGGGGATGGCAAAACTGGACGACTGTTTCCGCCGTCGCAAACCTAAGTGCCGGCACTCAAGTGATGCGACTTGCCAATTCCGCTACAACCCAGGAATACAACGTGAACTGGTTTCGCTTTACGTTGCAGTGCCTGAAAGGAGACCTGAACAGGGACGGCCTGATCAATGCCGGCGACATTTCCGAATTTACGTCGACCATTCTCGCGCCTCAGAATGCCGGCGCATGGAACACCTGTGCCGCCGATATCGATTTAGTTCCGGGGCCGGCACTGAGCGACATCCCGTCGTTCGTTAATCTCCTCTTAAGCAGCTAATCGTTCTGAAATGAAACAGTTGCAGGGCCTGTGATCCGACGACGAGATTTGCTAAACTACGATCTGCGCGGCGATTGAACCACATTGCGGTTCGCCGATCGCTGCGCGCACGCAATCGTCTCGGCCGCTGAACGGGCTTGGCCGTGGGTTACGCCCATCGCACCAGGTACTAAGGCAAGGGGAATAACATTAAGCCGGCAGACGTCCTCCAACCGAATTTTTAAGGAACTTGATTACCATGATAAACCTCAATTCGCTTCGCATGGTCGTCGTTCTCGGCGCCTATTGCGCCATCCCAAATACGGCCCGGGCGCAAACACCCATTTGGTCGGAGGAATTTGACGGCCCAACGATCGACAGGAATTCGTGGACGTACGATGTCGGCGGAAGCGGATTCGGGAACGCGGAACTCGAGTACTACACCGCCCGCCCGGAAAACGCCTTCATCGAAAACGGCGTACTGGTGATCAAGGCGATACGCGAAAACTATGAAGGAAAACAATTCACCTCGGCGCGGCTCAAAACGCACGGCCGATTTGCATTCAAATATGGAACACTCCAGGCAAGGATTAAGGTGCCGAATCTGCAAAACGGCCTATGGCCCGCGTTCTGGCTGCTGGGCCGCAACATTGGACAGAACACCTGGCCGTCCTGCGGCGAAGTCGACATTCTCGAGATGGGTGACAGCGCGGCCATTGCCGCCGGAACTGTGAATCGCAAAGTTTCTGCGGCCGCACACTGGGATTTCATGGGCGCCTACGCCGGATTCAGCGGCAATACCACGTCTCCAACAGGCCTGAACGGCACATTCCACGTGTACTCCGTCTCATGGACTCCAAGCCTGATCTCGGTTTCGCTCGATGGAGTACAGTTCTGGGCGATCGACATCAGTACGATTCAGGCCAATTCACTCGAGGAGTTTCATCGCCCCTTTTTCATTCTGGTGAACCTCGCGGTCGGCGGCGTTAACTTCGTGCAGATCACCGATCCGGCGCTAATTACTGCGCCGTTTCCCGCCCGGCTCGAAGTCGACTGGATTCGACTGTACGGCAACGCCTTCACCGAGCTGTACCATGGAGGCGACGAGGCCGAATCCGGTAATTTCGGCGTCTTCACCGAAACAACACCGGTTACTGACGCTGTAACCTATGGGTCGGATGCTGAACTCTACATCTGGAACAATCTAACCAGCGTGCCGATCACGCCTTACGAAGGCGCCGAGGCATGGTCGTTTGACGCCGGACCCGGCAACTGGTTTGGAATGGGTTCATTCTGCCTGGCCGATCGGAACATGACCAATTACTCCGATGGACATCTTCACTTTCATTTCAAGACCACCACCACCCACACCATCGGATTTGGCATTGCAAGTTCGGCAGCCGGCGAAGGTTGGCTTGACCTGGTTAACGGCGGAGAGGAATTCGGGCTGATTCGCGACGGCAACTGGCATGAAGTGGTCATCCCGCTCAATCGTTTTGGTAACATCGACTTTAACACCATCAAGCAGATCTTCATGGTCCGCGGCCAGGCGCCGGGCACCACGATCAATTTCTCGATCGACAATGTCTACTGGACGCCCAGTGTTGCGCGACCGACACCGCAGAATGGCAACTATGGCGTCTTCACCGAAAACCCGGCACATAAAACCGCCGGCCAATTGACACTGGGCGTGGATGGACAGTTCTATGTCTGGGAAAACACGCTCATTCCGATGCCCGGTTCTCCGACGCCTTACGAGGGATCGAGCAGTTTAGCATTGACATCGACGCCCGGGTTCGTATGGTTCGGCTCTGCCTTTACACCCAATATCAAACACAACCTTACGGCGTTTCGCTTTCCGGACAGCAAACTACGCTTCGCGCTCAAGACCACATCGACGGCGACATTCCGCATTGGAATGAAAAGCGGGAATGTAAATGACATCGGGCAGAAGTGGATCACTTTTGCAAACGGAAGCGATCCGTACGGATTCGTACGCAACGGGCAATGGCACGTCGTCGAAATCCCCATGACGGCATTTTCCGATGCCGTGGATCTTTCGGAAGTCAGTCAGTTGTTCGAATTGCTCGGCACTACCGGTCCAATTACAAACATCGAAATCGACGATGTGTGCTTCATAAACGGCGGGGCTGCCATTATTCCCGGCGCCCCCACGCTTGGCGACATGAATTGCGACGCGACGGTCAACCTCTTTGACGTCGACCCATTTGTGCAAGCCCTGCTCGATCCTACGAGCTATTCCTCCGCCTTTCCGGCCTGTCAGATCGGGCTCGCGGATGTTAACAATGACACGGTAAGGGATGGCCGCGATGTCGCCAACTTCGTCAAGCTTCTTGTCCCGTAAATGGGCTTGAACTCAGTGGTGCATTTCGAGAAGCCTGCGCCTTAGCCATTTAGACCAGTTTGCGCTTTTCTGTAGCGATCGCACAGTGGGAGAAATATCCGAGACCATCGGAGGATAAGACGGCGTGAATGGCGGTTTTCATGACGTCGCAGAGTTGATCAAACGTTCGAGCTGCTGCTGATCGCAGAGATTGTTTGACCTTGGACCACATCATCTCAATGGGGTTGATGTCGGGCGACTAGGGTGGAAGCAATACGGCCGTTGCGCCAGCCTTCTCAACGGCATCGATCGCGCCCGGTACTTGGTGAGACGTCAGGTTGTCCATGACCACGATGTCGCCTGGCCACAAGGTCGGCGCTAATACTTGCGTGGTGTATTCGGTGAAGGCCGCACCGTCGATGGCGCCAGGCAGCACCATCGGTGCCGTGGCACCGTTCACCCGGTGCTTTGCTGGATGGCCTCCAACGTCGCCGTCGAGACCGATGCGGCCCGGAACGTCAAGCCCTTCAAGAACAGATCCAGCGAGAGGATCGACGGCATCGTCGCCGCCATCAGGGCACTCGGCTGCGTGCTGGCGAAGGATGTCATCAATCAGAGCGATCAAAGCTCGGGAGCATCTGATCCTGCAATCTTCGTTCCATGGGGTGATTCTGGGGTTGAAAGCGCTTGACCATGGTGATCATGGCGAATATGCTGATTGAAGTTGCAGTGAGCTAACGCCTTGTCGCTACTGCATTTCGATGCAAATCCGGGTGCTGTAAAAAGTTGCATAAAAATGCATTTGGGCGTCTCATAACCCGGAGGTCGCTGGTTCGAGTCCAGCCCCCGCTAGTGTTTCGAAATTCAGCAATGACAGGGGCTTGCAACTGGGATGGCCACTGTTTTTTTGTGCCCATCGCCGCTTCCGGGGTGATTTGGGGGCTGTGATCAACGGAACGGTTCGCTTAAACGCGCTGCTTTCATGTACTCATCGCTTTCAAACAAAGCAAAGAACTTATAAATGTGACGAGATAGGTGCGCTGAAAGTGCGGCTTGGGAAGAAGGAAGCAAGAAAAACAAGCACGAAGCGGGCAATGGAGTTTATTCGGGTAATAGCGCGGCTGCAAACAACTCGATATCGGGGTCCGAAACGGCTTCATCCCCGTTGAAATCGCCGTTCTTGATGACGCACGATGGATAAGCGACCGCATACCCCGCCGGATCGAGCAGGGCAAGCACAAACGGCTGCAGATCATCGCCGTTCCGAAACCCATCGCAGTTCATGTCTCCGGGAATAATTCGCTTGTCCAGATAGTCGATGAGCGTTCGCAGCGTTGCTTCGGTCGCCGTCACCGCCGCGGCCAGATCCGTGTTCATTCCAACGTGAATGTGACCAGAGCAGATAAGCCATGCCGGATCGCTCGTGGCGCCGTGCAAAACCCGGTACCAGCATCCGTGATACCCAATGAAGTTCGACAGGAAGCGGCCGTCGTCGATCACCGTGCTGAATGGACTGACCGCGGCACCTGATGCCTGGACCGCGGCGATAATCTCGGGAATCGGCAGAGTTGAATATCGTGTCGTTCCTGGCGGTTCCTGCTGCATGATCGGCAATTCGGGGGTTGGTCTCAGGGGAGCCAGATAGTCGGCTGTCCATTGAAGTTGTGTATAGGTACGGTTTCCGCCTTCCAACTCCCAACCGTTCGTCGAGTTGGATCGGCTGAACGTAATCATGGCGATCGGTGAATAGGCCGGGATAATCGACCACCAATCAGCGGACGTGTCCTGGTAATCCACCTCGAAATCGCCTTCACCTCGATTAAGGCCGGTCGGAAACTCGGGGAAAAACGCGTAAATGTCGTAACCACGTCCTTCCCAGTCGCCGCCGATCCACCCCATCGGGTTTTGCAAGGGATTGGCACTCCATCGACGAATCATCTCATTCGTCGGCGGCCAGTAACCGGTAATCACGATGACTGGCAAAGTCCCGCGCGGACTATGCTGGAACTCATGGCCCGGCAGCGATTCCTTGATCTTGATTCGCTGGGCATAGTCCGGCAATGGAGTCCCTTCAGGGACCGGGACATCCTGCGCCGTCGCGGCACGATGCGACCCGAACACCAGCAGGGCACCTGTCAGTAGTGCAAGGCGCGTGGTCTTGGAGAAATGCGATCCAGATGAAATGCGATTCACAAGAATGCTCCAGTCGAATAAAAAAAGCCGCGACCGATGAGAGTCGGGCGCGGCTCAGTCTTTTGACTTCTCCCCGTCTTAGCGTTAGCTGTTTCGGCGACGAAGGACGGCACCGGCCGCAAACGCGAACAACACCAGGCTTGCTGGTTCGGGCACCCGGGCAACGAGGAACGCCTGGCCGATGGATGTTCCGGCACCATTTCGCAAATCGGCATTGAAATAGTATCTCAGATCGTCAGTCAGGAAGGAGTCATCATTGTTAAACGTACTGATGTAGGCGTCGTCGTCAAAGAAGCCGTTGCCATTCACGTCGACCGCATCGCCTTCGCGCAGAACTTCGGTTGTGCCGTTCAGGACCATCACGGCATTCATCAGCGGATCGATGTTGTTCGTGGTGCCGCCGATGATGTAATCTCCCATTCCGTTGACCGCGTTGACGAAAAACGTTGTGCTAAAGGGAGCGTCATCAAACAACTCGGTCGCCCCCGCGTAGATCGGTGTATCGGTTACGGCCAGGATCGAACCGTTACCTGCGACCCAGTCGATTGTGTCCACATTGGTGCCGCGAAAAGCATAATGGGTGCCGTTGTGAGAGATCTGCTGGCTGCCGGCATCGCCGCTAATGACGCTGACGAGTGACAGGAAGCTCGAACCGGGCAGCACTGCGCCCTCCTGGGCCACCACGCTGCCATCGTACACCATCACAACGTCTGTACCCGTTGGCCCATTCAAGTCGGCGTGATAGATGGAATGCAAGCCCATTGCGTCCACGCGATATCGATCGGATGAGAAATTGTCGATGCTCTGAGGGGGCGCGACAAGCTGACCGGCCGGGATTGTGCTGTCAGTTTGAGCGATGACAGCACCAATGGCCAATGATTGGTTTTTATAGAGAACCTGCTGGGTTGTTGCTCCCGTCAATCCGGAAGAACGGAACCAAACCGCATCATCATTGGTGATATTGCAGGCGTTGTTGGTCGATCCGTAACCAATCCCTGCTCCCTGACCTGGGGCCGCAGTACCTTCTCGGGCGATCAATTCCATTCCTGCTCCGGACGTCCAGCGAAGCACGACGTCGTCCGATGCAGTCGCTGCGGATGAATCGCCATTGAACGTGAAGTGACCCGAGTTATTGATTCCCATTTGCGTTCGAATTGAGGTGATGGTGGCTGCGGGCGCGATGCCGGGAACGACGTCACCTTCCTTGGCACCCAGACTGGCACCGACCCCCGACATACCCATACCTGAAATCACGATATCCAAGTCAGCAACCGGGTCATCAGCGATTCCACCGAAAACCCATCGCGTGCCATCGGGACTCATGAAGGGCCGGTCGAATTGGGTCGAAGTTCCGGGATTGAATTTGTGACCGGGCAAGCCGGGAACGTCGGATGTCGGTGACGACGCGATATTTGAAAAAATGACAGTGGGCCCTTGAAACGCCTGGACCGATGTGAAAGTTATCGTTATCAATGAAAGAGATAGTAAACTGGACCTTCGAGAAATCACATTTCACCTCCGGACTTAGCGAATGAAGCCTGCCAGCGCACGGGGGTTCGACGAACCCCCGGTGAGGAAGTAGTCCAACAGTCTATCCAATCCTCAAGTTCAGTTTATCAAATCACAGGGCGCAATGTCAATTCAGGGATGAAGATAGATTCCATGTTACGTACTTTTTTATTAATGTTAGGCGTTAGGCTTAGCAAAAGTAGATCCGCACAAATACAGAGCGAAAGTGTCAGGAAATGGCCTTTTCAAGCCTCTTCACAGGTGGGTCAACGGCAATCGATCGTTGGAAGCAATCCCCTAACTTAATCACATCTTAACACCGTGCTTCAATAGAACGAGTAGATCAGGAGGCCAAAATCCGACGTCGAGAGTTCTTTGCGGGACCCCGCCAATTTTTCGAAGAAGGGGCTTGTCGGGGTTTCCAAAATCGGGGCCTTTGCTTGGAAGCAAAGATTTCGCCTGGATGCTCAAAAGCACCACTGGATGCGAGTCAGTCGTCCGTAAGGCTCTGTTGTATTCTGCCAGTCGATCCGTTATGCTAAATGTTTAACGATAACAACGACCGAGCCCCGCTCTCTCGGTCGGCGCCTAAGGCCCGGGGGCTTAAGGCGAAATTGTGTAGGTTGACAATTAGCTTTCCTGTTACGGAATTGGAGGGTTGAACCTGCCATGTTTACAAAAACTTCGATATCGGTATTTGTCGCGCTGTGTGTTAGCTCAACTTCCTTTGCAGAGGTTCGACCGATTCAGTTCAAGAACGGCGCTCTGGCGATGAGCCGAATGACGCCTAAGCAGGTTCAGACCGAACTGTCGGCACACGCGTCGCGCGCCCAGTCATCGCACGTTATTGTTCAGTTCGAATCTCCGGTGACTCCGGAGATGAAGGTCAAGCTCCAGGCGGCCGGTATCTCCCTGGGAGACTACCTTGGCGACAACGCGTTCTTTGCTTCGCTTTCACAGGCTCGGTTCAACACGGGCGCCCTGGCCGCGGTTCCCGCATTAACACGGGTCGCCGCTATTCAGCAGAGCCACAAACTCCACCCCGATCTCCTGTTCAACAGAATATTCGACTGGATGGTGGTCGGCGCGAGCATCGAAGCGCTGGGCGAAGGTGAACCATCCACCGGGGACGGCGAGCATCCGCCGGTCGACCATATGGTTGGTGTATACATCAAATTCCATAAGGACGTGACTCTTGATCCCGATGCGATCCAAGTTGTTCAACAATTTGGGGCCGCCGTACGATCTCAGCTTAAGCCAATCAATAGCCTCGTGATCGAGTTGCCATACAGTCAGATTAAGCCACTGGCGGATCACGATTCAGTGGCATGGATTGAACCGCCGCTGCCGAGATTCAGCGAAGTCAATGCTGAGAACCGGGTACGGACAGGGGCCAATACCGTACAGGCGGCGCCTTATGGACTCAACGGTGCCGGTGTAACCGTCATGGTGTATGACGGCGGTCGCGTGCGAACGACGCACCAGGACTTTACGGGCCGTGCGCAAGTCGGCGCGGGAGAACTCGCGTGTACGGGCATAAGCGATCACTCCACGCACGTCGCCGGCACTATCGGCGGCGCTGGCGTTGCGGATGTTAATGAAAAAGGCATGGCTCCGGCCGTGGACATTATATCCTACGGATACAACCAGGGAGGAGGCTGCTCGCTTTCATCGGGCTTTCTTTATACCGACCCTGGTGACTTGGCTGGCGATTATGGGGAGGCTATCAACACCTACGGCGCCGATATCGCCAATAACTCCATCGGCACCAACACCGCCCCCAACGGCTTCCCGTGCAGTTGGGAAGGCGATTACGGTTTGTGCAGTTCGCTGATCGACGCCGTCGTTCGTGGCGCAGTTAGCCCCGGCGGCGCCCCGTTCCGCGTTGTGTGGGCCAACGGAAACGAGCGACAGGTTTCAACCTGCGGCACAACCTATCACACGACCGCGCCTCCGGCCTGCGCCAAGAATCACATCACAGTCGGCGCTCTCAACTCCAACGACGATTCGGTGACCTCCTTTACCAGTTGGGGCCCATCGGATGATGGCCGCATGAAGCCGGACATCAGCGCCCCGGGTTGCGAGGTCGGCGGCGATGGCGGAGTGCGATCCTGCGGCTCCGCAAGCGATACGGCTTACGCCGTCAAATGCGGTACTTCGATGGCCAGCCCGACCGTGTGCGGCCTCTCGGCGCTTCTCCTGCAAGACTTCCGAGCTCAGTTTCCAGCCCGACCGGACTTTCGTAACTCCACGCTGAAGATCCTGCTGGCGCATACGGCCGTTGATCTGTTCAATCCCGGTCCAGACAACCAGACCGGCTACGGTTCGGTGCGCATCCAACCCTGCGTTGATTTCATGCGATCCGACAACTTCCTCGAAAACTCGGTCGATCAGGGCGGGGTTTACAACGTGCTCGTGGTGGTTAATCCCGGCGCGCCCGAGCTGAAAGTGACGCTCGCCTGGGACGACCCTGAGTCAGGAGCCGTTGTCATCGGAACGCTGGTCAACGATCTCGACTTGGTGGTGCTCGACGCCTCCAATACCCAATATTTTCCGTGGACGCTGGACGTGAACAATCCCGGCAATCCAGCCGTCCGCACGCAGAAAAACAGCCTGGACAACATCGAACAGGTCTACGTGGCCAACCCGACCCCGGGCGTTTATCGCGTTGAGGTTCGCGGCTTTAATGTCCCACAAGGCCCGCAGCCCTTCTCTTTGTGCGCCTCGCCGCTGCTGGTTAACTGCTCAGAACAGGGCACGGCAAGTCTCGATCGGGCCGTCTACCCATGCACGTCGCCAGCAACGCTGACGGTCGTCGATTGCGATTTGAACACCGACGACATGGTTGTCGAAACAGTCAACGTGTCAATTACATCCACGTCGGAACCTACTGGTGAAACAGTCACCCTCACTGAAACTGGCGCGCAGACCGCGCTGTTCCAGGGCACCATTAACCTGTCGCCGACGAACTCCTCGGGAGTATTGCAGGTCGCTCACGGCGACACGGTAACGATGACGTACCTCGATGCCGACGACGGCATGGGCGGCATGAATGTAACCGTGACGGCGATGGCACCGGTCGATTGCGTTGCGCCGGTGATTTCGAGTGTGGCCACTTCCAATCTCGGTCCTCATACCGCAACTGTGACGTTTACAACGGACGAATCCGCCAAGGGGACCGTCCGCTACGGGACAAGTTGCGGCTCGCTGACCGGCAGCGTGGAAGAGGCCGCGTTCGGGACCTCGCATTCGCTGGTCATCAACGGCCTGCTCGACGATACGCAGTATTTCTTTGCTGTTGACGCGATTGATCCGGCGACCAACGCCTCGACCGACGATAACGGCGGCGCTTGCTACACCTTCACCACTCCTGAGATTCCCGATTCGTTCACGGAGGAATTCGCGGCTGCTGATTTCGACCTCGACAACGTCTCGTTGCAATTCACGCCAAATGCTTCGATCGACTTCTACGCAATGTGCTCAAGCCCCATCACGGTTCTTCCTACCGATCCGGCGGGCGGAACGGTGCTTACGCTGGCGGATAATGCCAATGCCAACGTCACGCTCGGCGGCGGGGCCCAGGTTTCGCTATACGGCGTGAACTACTCAGGTTTCTTCGTCGGCAGCAACGGATATATTACGTTCACGGCCGGCGATACCGATTCAACGCCAACGGTTCTCGACCACTTTGACACGCCGCGAATCTCCGCACTTTTCGCAAATCTCAATCCGGCGGCTGGCGGCACCGTGTCGTGGAAGCAACTTGCCGATCGCGCGGTCGTGACCTGGGAGAATGTGCCGCAGGCCACCACCACCAATACCAATACGCTGCAAGTTGAGATGTACTTCGATGGTCGGCTGCGAATCAGTCTACTGACTGTGGATCTCACCGCCGGCATTACCGGTCTTTCGGCGGGCGGCGGAATTCCGCCGGACTTTACCGAAATGAACCTGTCAGCGGCTGCGACATGCGGTCCGCAGCCGCCGGCCGCGGCCAGCCGGTCTGTGGAGACGCCGATCAGCATTCCGCTTGACATCACGCTCATCGCGGGCGACGACGGCATTCCCGGCCCGCTGAGCTACATCATCACCACCTTGCCAGCGTTTCCGCTGGAGGACCTTGGCAACAACCACACGATCGTTCCCGGCGATCTGCCTTACACACTCTCCGGCGGCACACAAGTCCGCTACCACAGCGGCGGCACACCGACGACGGATAGCTTCCAGTTCAAGGTCAACGATGGAGGCACGCCTCCAAGCGGCGGCGACTCGAATACCGCGACGGTCGCGATCACAGTACACCCGGTGCTTTCGCTGCCGTTCTTTGACGACTTCCCAGCGACGACGTTTGATCCACAGAAATGGTACTTGGTGGATACCGCGACAATCGATGGCTTGGGTCTTGCCGAACCAAGTGAGCCCAATTCTGCCCATTTCGACGGTGACCCCAATGGTGGCGACGAACTCCGCACGCACCTGATCAATCTTTCCGGCGAGACGGCCGTACGGTTGAAATACTGGTACGAGATTCGTGGAGGCGGCGAGTCGCCGGACGCCGGCGAGGACCTCATTGTTGAGTTCCTCAATAACGTCGGAAGCTGGGAGCTGATCAACCAGCACCTGGGTACCGGAGCCGACATGACGACCTATCAACAGGTCAATGTTCTGCTGCCGCCCCAGGCGTTCCACGCAGGATTCCGTTTGCGATTCCGCAATTCGGCGACCTCCGGCGCGTTTGACGACTGGTTTGTCGACGACGTCAGCATCGCCGTGGCAAATGCCCCGGATGCTTTCAACAGCTCGGTGACTGCGCCGTTCAACGGGTTCCTCGATATTACACTCAGTGCGCTGGACCCCAACGGCGACACACTTTCCTACATCATCCTGTCCCTGCCCGCCAACGGAACTCTCAAGGACCCCGGCGCCGGCCTGGCGGACATCCTGACCGTGCCCTACACGCTTGCCGGTAATGGAAACGTGGTTCGCTACGTTCCGAACATCGGGTTCGGTGGAAACAACCAATTCTCTTTCAGGGTGAACGACGGCGTGTTTGATTCCAACAATGCGACGGTCTCGATTCTCGTCGAGCCTGTTCTGACGCTGCCGTTCTTCGACGATTTCCCGACGACGACGTTTGACAGTGCCAAGTGGGGTCTCGTTCAGAACGCCACGATTGACGGCCTCGGCATCGCCGAGCCGAGCGAGCCCAACTCCGCACGACTCAACGGTAATCCGACGGCCAACGGCGACGAAATTCGCACGTTCGCCTTTGATCTGTCGTCAGTCGGTCTTGTCCGCCTCACGTACTACTTTGAGTGCCGGGGCGGAGGCGAAAGCCCGGACACGGGCGATGACTTGATCGTTGAGTACCTGAATAACGTGGGAACCTGGGTGGAATTACAACGGCACCTTGGAACGCTGCCTGACATGACCACGTATCAACAGGCGACGATTTTGCTGCCCGCGGGGGCGATGCATTCAAGTTTCCGATTGCGTTTCCGCTGCATTGCCACAGCTGGGGCCTTTGACGACTGGTTCGTGGATAACGTCAGCCTGGATTTCGCCAATGCACCGACGGCCCAGAACACAGCCGCGGCGACGGCAATCAACACGATGGCACCCATCGTCCTCCCGGCCACGGATCCCAATGGCGATACGATGACGTGGGTGATCCTGTCGCTGCCGACGCACGGCCTGCTTAAGGATCCAAACGGCGCGATCATCAACGCCGTGCCCTACTCGCTTCTCACCAATGGAAACACGGTCCTGTACAAACCCACGTTCAATTATCAAGGAACGGACCTGTTCACGTTCAAGGCTACGGATGGGACATATGATTCCAACATCGCGAATGTCGATGTGACCATTGGCGGGCCGCAGGTGATTCACTCGTTCCCGCTGGACACCGATCCGGGCTGGTCTGCTGATCCCGGTCCGGGTGGAACCGGTCCAAACGCCGGCGGCTGGGCTCTTGGAACGCCGACCAATACGGAATCGTGCGGGGCCGACCGGCTCGATCCATCCAGCGGCTTTACCGGTTCAAACGTGTATGGTTACAACCTGGCGGGCTGCTATACAAGCACGTTGACGCCTACTCGATACCTCACGACCAATGCCCTCGACTGCAGCAATGCGACCGCCGTTCAATTGCGATTCCGCCGATGGCTGGGCGTTGAAAGTGCGTCGTTCGACCATGTATATGTCGATGTCTCGACCAACGGGAGTACGTGGACCAACGTCTGGCAGAATCCCGCGACCACCATCAACGAGCAGGCGTGGACCCTGCAGACTTACAACGTTGCGGCCGCCGACAATCAGGCGACGGTTTACTTCCGCTGGGGAATGGGAACCACCGACGGATCCGTTATCTACCATAGCTGGAACATTGACGATATCGAAGTCATCGGACTTGTGCCGCAGTCATGCGGTGCTGTCACGCTGGGCGACGTCAATGGCGACACCAAAGTGGACGGCCTCGATATTGCGGGGATGGTGAAGGTCCTGGTCGATCCGTTCGCGGCGAACGCGGCTGAACAATGCGCGGCTGATATCAACCAAGACAATGCACTCGACTTGGTCGATGCATCCGCGCTGGCGACATTGCTGCTGTCGCTGCCGTAAGCTCTGGCGCCGGTTGGGATCAACGTACTGATTACATAGCCCGGACAGATTCTGTCGCGGCCCTAGCGGCCGAACTTCCGCAGCCGGGGCTCGATACCGAGGCCCCGCGCATCCGTGCCATGTTGTTGGCGCGAGGCACTAGTACGAGTGCGCCGTTCATCGATAATCAATTGGGCGATCGATTCGAGCGAGTAAACACTATATCTGACCTTCCCCTTGGGTTTAGTTCAGTTTCTAAGTTAGTCCAACACCGTTCGTAGTACCGCCTCGCTTCCCAGAAATCGCTGAATGTCCGCTGCGAGCCCCTTGGCGGTCTCCTAACGGCGCGGTCCGGTCTTTCTCCAGACACTTCATTACGATCCAGTCCAGGCCGCACTGAACCAGTCTGGACAGTCTCCTGGGTTCTGTTTTGCGCTTCGCCGCGACCGATGGCAATTCGCCCTTCAATGTCGAAATTCGGGTACTCGGTTCCTGCGGCTCTACTTCGCGGATGACCTGCTGGATCTCCGCGTAACCCGCGCTGAGGAGCGTCTTCCCCACCTCAAGAACAGAGACGGCAACGCAAACCACCATTCGTCATCCGTGCCGTCGCTCGGGTAGGCTTTCCTGGCCATACCCTCTCAGCGGAACATGCAAAAGCTCATAACAGGCTCTAATATTTCGGAATACAGTAATGGCAGGGGCCTGCAACTGTGCTGCTCCCTGTTTTTTATGCCCATCGCCGCTTTTTTGGAGTGATTTTGGGGATGTGATCGACGGGGCCGGGACCGGCGCGCCGGCCCACGCCACAACAACACCACATCGATGCGCTGGAACAACCATTGTTGGCGTGTAGTAAAAAAATCTTTATTTTTGGTCGTACGGTGCCTAGTGGCCTCAGTTTGGCGACTCGGCCCTTAATGCCGCCTGAACCAGCCGCATTTGCTCCATATCAACATTGGTTTTCAGCACGGTGCCGCCCAGCCCTCTTATGTTGTGGATGATGACTTCCATGTCTCCGGCATCGTCGAGCACAAAGAGTGCTGCAGTTCCTGGCTTCATCAAGGCTTTGACTTCTTCAACAAACTTCTCGTCGATTAATGGCACACTCGTGGCTGCAGAGCTCACACTAGCGAGCAACGCACCCACGGCGGCAGCGCACAAGGGCTGGATGGAGAGCACCAAGCCGACCAGGCCCCCAAGGGCACCGGCGGCTGCAATTGCGCTGGCGGTGTGCCGCGATTCGCGATCGACGGAATACGACCCATCTGCGTTTCGAAGAACGATGAGTGTATCCAGAAGAAAAAGGTAGGGCTGAGGACCTGCAAGTTCGCGCACTACGTCCCGAGCCTGTCGAGCGCGATTCAAGTTGTCGTATCCAATCGCCCAAAGATGTGCTGTAATCGAATTCATGGTCTTACCTCCTGTGACACGTTGGGTTTTCAAGCGAATTTCCATTCTTGAGAGTTCCGCCATTCGTCCGATGGTCGGTTTACACTGCGGCGTCCTTTCTCGGACACCGAACGCTTCATCAACATCGCACCGACAGTCGCCGGCTGCTGGCATGCCGCTTGGTTATCCCGGCATCACCATCGCAGCCTCTCCTGTTTTCAGGGAAGCAGAGGCGGGGGCTTGCGCTGGGATGAGCCCGCGGATCACGTAGTAGAAAATCGGCGTCAGGAAGATTCCAAACAGCGTCACGCCGATCATGCCGGCGAACACGGCCATGCCCAGCGTCTGCCGCATCTCGGCGCCGGCACCGTGCGCGATCACCAGCGGGAACACGCCCAGGATGAACGCAAAACTTGTCATGAGAATCGGCCGCAGCCGCACGCGGGCGGCCTCGACGGAAGCGTCGAAGCGACTGGCGCCCTGGACTTGTTGGTCGCGTGCAAACTCGACGATCAGGATCGCGTTCTTGGCTGCCAAACCGACGAGAACCACGAAGCCGACCTGCACGAAGATGTTGACGTCCATGCCGGCGAGGAACAGTCCCACTAGCGCGCTGAGTAGGCACATGGGCACGACGAGAATCACCGCCCACGGCAGCGACCAGCTCTCGTACAGGCCGGCCAGCACGAAGAAGACGAGCACCACGCCTACTGCGAACGCGCTGAATGGGTTCTTCAGCAGGTCGCGGAACTGCTTGAGCTGGCTCGCCTCCTTCTGGAGGTAGCTCACCTCGGTCCACTCGGTGGCCATGTTGCGCGGCAGGTCTTTGGCAAGGTCCTCCATGGCCGCCATCGCGTCGCCGGTGCTTGTCCCAGGCAGCGGGGTGCCAGTGACTGCGGCGGCCGGGAACATGTTGTAGCGCGTCACCTGGACCGGTCCAGTGGAATCGCGCACCTCTGCCACCGCCCCCAGTGGCACCATGTCGCCATCGTCATTTCGGACCTTGAGTTGCCGAACAATCTCCGCGTCGGTGCGGAAGGGCGCGTCGGCCTGCACGTTTACCTGCCAGGTGCGGCCAAAGCGGTTGAAGTCGTTGACATAGTAGCTGCCCAGGTATGCCTGGAGCGCGTCGAACACGTCCGTGAGCGGCACGCCCATCGACTTGACCTTTTCGCGGTCGATGTCCACGTAGAGCTGAGGCGTACGGGCACGGAAGCTGTTGAAAAGGCCGGCGAGACCGGGATGCTCGTTGCCCTTTGTGACCAGATCGTCGGCACGCGCTTGGAGCGCTTCGAAGTCCACATCGCCGATGCCTTCCACCATCAACTTGAATCCCGCGGACTTCCCGAGGCCAGAGATCGGCGGCGCCCCGAACACGTTCACGCTGGCCTCCGGGACCTCCAGCGCCAGCCGCTCGCGGATGCGGGCCGCGACGGCCTCGGCCCCGAGCGCATGGTCGAGCCGCTCCTCGAACGGCTTGAGGATGACGAACACGTTACTGTAGTTGGAGCTGTTGGCGTTGAGGACGTAGGACATCCCCGGCATGCAGAGCGTGTGGGCGACGCCGGGCGTCTCCAGCGCGATCCGCTCGATCGCGTCGGTCACCGCGAGCGTGCGCTCCACTGAGGCCGAGTCAGGCAATACGACGTTGGACACCAGGTACCCCTTGTCCTGAAGCGGGATGAACCCGGCTGGGATGCGATTGAAGCTGAAGCCCGTCAGCCCGACCAACCCAACGTAGAGCAGGAGCACGACGGCACACAAGCGAAGGGACCAGCCCACGGTCGTGCCGTAGACGTTCGTTGCCCACTCGAAAAGCCAGTTGAACCCGCGGAAGATACGACCCAGCACCCAGTTCACGGCGCGGATCAGGAGACGACCGATCACGCCGCCGACAACGGCACCGGGGAGGAAGAGAAGCTCGTGCGCACCCAGGGATCGCATACTTGCACTCAAGCGACGGGGCGCCGCCTCACCGCCGTGCTGTCCGGGCGGCAAACCAAGCCACGGGCCGAGGTCCGGCGCGAGCAGCCACATCGATGCAAGCCCGCCGAATAGCGCGAAGCTCCACCACGGCAGCGCTTCCTTGCCGTCGTCGCCGTGGTGGCCCGGCTTGCGATTGCGGAAGAACAACATGGCCAGCGCCGGTGTCATGGTCAT
This sequence comes from uncultured Planctomycetaceae bacterium, assembly GCA_964605185.1. Taxonomy (GTDB): domain Bacteria; phylum Planctomycetota; class Phycisphaerae; order UBA1845; family UTPLA1; genus JACRIM01. The sequence continues at coordinate 19,650 of CAZSBF010000026.1, read as the reverse complement.
CGCGTTGATTGCCGAGATGATCATCGACACGGAAATCGTGACAGCGAACTGCCGAAAGAACTGGCCGACCAGTCCGCTGAGGAACGCGCTGGGCAGCAGCACCGAGCTGAGCACGAGCGTGATCGCCAGGATCGGCCCGCTGATCTCCTTCATCGCGTCGGTCGTGGCCTCGCGGACGGGCTTGCCCATCTCGAGGTGTCGCTCGATGTTCTCCAGCACGACGATCGCGTCGTCCACGACGATGCCGATCGCCAGCACGAGACCGAACAGGGTCAGGTTGTTCAGCGTGAAACCCATCGCGATCATGACGGCGAACGTGCCGACCAACGACACGATCACGCCGATCATGGGCAGAAGCACCGATTTCCAGTCCTGGAGGAACACCAGCACGACCACCGTCACGAGGATGATGGCCTCGATCAGGGTGTGCGCCACCTGGTTGACTGACTCGCGGACGAAGGGCGTGGTGTCGTAGACGATCGCGTACTTCAGCCCGACCGGGAATCTGGCCTCGAGTTCGCGCATTCTCGCCTTGATCTGGTCGGCGGTGTCCAACGCGTTGGCGCCGGGCAGTAGGTATACGGCCAAGCCCGACGCATCCCGGCGGTCCAGCCGCGACGTCAGATCCTCGCTGCGCGCGCCCAGCTCGCTGCGGCCGACCTCCCGCAGATACGTGATCTCGCCGTTCGAATCCGTCTTAAGGACGATGTCGGCGAACTGCTCTACCTCGGTCAGGCGGCCCAAGGTGCTAAGTGTGAGCTGAAAGTCCTGGCCCGCGGGTACGGGCGGCTGGCCGATCCGGCCTGCCGCTACCTGCACATTCTGCTCGCGCAGCACCCGGATCACGTCGCCGACCGTCATACCCCGCGCCTGGAGCTGGTCCGGGTTCAGCCAGACTCGCATGGAGTAGTCCTGTTGCCCCATCACGACCGCGTCGCCAACGCCAGGGATGCGCGCGATCGCGTCCTTGAGCTGAATGGTCGTGTAATTGCTCAGGTAGAGCATGTCGTAATACGGCTTGCCGGTCGAGGGGTCGTCCTCGGAATACAGGCTGACGGCCAGCAGGATGTCCGCCGCCTGCTTCTTCGTGGTCACGCCGATGTTCTTGACCACGTCGGGTAGCGACGGCTGGGCGATAGCCACGCGGTTTTGCACCAGCACCTGGGCCATGTTGATGTCGGTGCCGATCTCGAACGTGACGTCCAGCGTGTACGAGCCGTCGTTGTTGCTCTGCGACGACATGTACATCGCGTTCTCGACGCCGTTCACCTGCTGCTCGATCGGTGCCGCGACCGTGTCGGCGACGACCTGGGCGTTGGCACCGGGGTAGTTCGCGGATACGCGGATCATCGGTGGCGTGACGTCGGGGTACTCGGCGACGGGAAGTAGCCCCGCCGCGATTGCCCCAAGCAGTACGATCACGATCGAGAACACGCAAGCCAAGACCGGACGGTTGATGAAGAAACGGGCAAGCATGGTATTCTCCTTCATCCCCTCGTCCTCTCCGCCAAAGGGAAGAGAAGACAAGGGGATTGTGTTTGCGGGTCAATTGCTTGAAGCGGACATCGCCGGGTGCGTCGTTGCATTCGCATGCCGGGCCATCGGGCCCGGCATATCGACCAGGGTCGGCTCGACCGTGGCGCCCGGCCGGACCTGCTGCAGGCCGTTGATGATCACCCGCTCCCCGGGCTTCAGGCCGTCGGCGATTTCGCGCAGGCTGTCGTGAAGCGCGCCGACACGAACTGGGCGAACGGCAACCTTGTTGTCCCCGCCCACGACGAAGAGAATCTTTTGTCCTTGGTCCGTGTCGATGGCGCGATCGGAGACGAGCACGGCCTTATGAGGCGCGGAGACTGGCACCCTGACCCTTGCGAAATAACCGGGCGACAATGCGCCGTCCGCGTTTGGGAACACGCCCCGTACGCGCAGCGTACCAGTCTTTGGATTAACCTGGTTGTCCACGAAGTTGATCGTGCCGAGGTGGGGGAAGCCGTCCTCAGCCGCCAAACCCAGCCAAACCGCGACGTTCCTGGTTTCGTTCGACTCGAGTTTGCCCTCGCGTATGAGTTTTTGGATGCGCTGGACGGTGCGCTCATCGACGTCGAAGTAGGCGTGCATCGGATCCACCGAAACAAGGGTGGTCAGGAGTGTGCCACTGCCGATCCCGCCGGTGACGAGGTTGCCGGTGGTTACATACTTGTAGCTGATCCGCCCCGAGATCGGCGCAACGACACGGCACCACTCCACATTTAGACGGGCCGATTCGACAGCAGCAGCGGCGGTCGCCTGCACAGCTCGCGCTTCCTGAAGGCGTGCGGCCGCCACGTCATACTCGTTGGCAGTGCGCGAGTCCTGCGGAATGCGTTCGATGCGGTTGAATTCAATCTGGGCCAGACTAAGCAGCGCCGCCGCACGTGCTTCCTCAGCAATGCGGGCGTCGAGTTCTGCCTGGAACGGCCTCACATCGATTTCTACCAGTATGTCCCCCTGCCGAATGACAGTCCCTGCCTGAAATGGCACCGCCACGATCTGGCCGCTGACGCGAGCACGCACCTCAGTGGATTCGACGGCGGTGACTCGAGCGGTGAATTCCGCATAGTCGGTGACCTCGCGCTCCACCGGGTGGCTCACGTTGACGACCGGTGTTGAGGGCGACATCGGCTGTGGCGATTGCTTGCAGCCCGTCGCGGCAAGCGTGCTGCCTAGCAACAGAATGATGGTCATCGTGAGTCTTCGCCGGAAGCGAGCGGCCACGGCCCCGTCGGAAGGTGTGAGCCGCTTGCGCCAGAAATGCGATCGATAACTGGTGCCGGGCGCTTCCGGCGCCGAGCTCAGAACAGGGTTTGTTGGAGTCTCTGGTTCGTTCGAACAAACAAGTTGATCGGCCGCAGCAGTCGGCAGACCGTTTCCTTGTGCGGATTGCGACGCATCAGGAAGAATGCGCTCTGCTTCGTGAAAAGTATGAAAGTTGTTGTTTCTCGTAATCGTCATCGCACTACCTCACCTTGCCGGATAGCTGAATTGTTGAATGGCTTGACAATTGCAACGAGGCACGTCTCGTCATCAAGCACTGATCGTCCCGCCCGGAACGTGACGACAGAATTGATAATGTGGCTTAGCAGGTCTGCGGCTGTGTTTGCCGGGGCGCACACGACCGAATCAAGGCGCTCGTCACCGAAGATTTGGTGCATTGCATTTGTGCTTTCGGTGATACCATCGGTGAAAAAGACCAACCGGTCGCCTGGCAATAGCTGCACAATCGCTTCCTCGTATACACTCGTCCCGGAAATGCCCAGGGGCATTCCCGATGCGGCGTCCAGGCGCCGCACGACATTCCCCCGGACTAATCGGGGGCATGGATGACCGGCTGATGAATACGTCAATAATTGGGTTCGTACCTCGTACTGTCCCACAAACGCTGTAACGAACCGCCCGCTGTCTACCAAGTAGCGTGTCGCCAGTGGCCGGTTGACCAGGGAAAGTGCCGTTGCAGGTGCCGGCCCCGGCTCCGGCCCCCGGACCGCGCTGCTCAAGGCGTGCACCATGGCCAATAAGGCGGCTGCCGCGGGTCCATGGCCAACGACGTCAGCGATGAGAATCGCCCAGCGGTCCGGGCCGACGGGATGCATGTCATAGAAATCGCCGCCGATACCGTCGGCGTCGGCGAAGTGCACGGCCACATCAAGGCCCGGAACGCTGGGCAGTTGCTGCGGCAATATGGATCTTTGAATTGCCAGCAGCATCTCACTGTAACGATCCAATTCCTCACGCGTGTGGCGGAGTTCTTCTCGCAGTTGAAGAACTTGATCTGACGTATCCGTAGCCATTTGTTGCTCCTATTGGGTGACCTGTGACCACACACGCGTTGTCCACAAGGATGCTCAACGAAATGCACAACTCAATTGGAGTGCGCCTTGGCCTTTCGAGCGAGAAGCTCAATTTCCGCTTGCAGCCAGTCCATGACGGAGTTGCCCGGCTCACCGTTGCGGCTCAGGTAGATTTCGTGAGCACGCTGCCGGACCTCGGCCTCGGTGGGATTGCAGTCGTCAAGCTCACCTGCTTCGACGGCCTCCAACTCTCCGTCCACCTGCTTCCCGTTGATCCGCCGAATTCGATTTCTGTGGAGCATTGTCATACTGAGTCTCCGTTCGCACGTTGAGTCGACCGTTTTCAAAGCGCGGTCGTTACGCTATGTTGTTCATTCCCCGACAATCTCGGCCACGACGGCCTTCGTCTCGCAGTCGCCGGCGATGAACTCGGCCCCTTGCTTGTGAATCTCTGCTAACCGAGCCTTACCCGCAGCGTCGATGAACGTCACCCCGGTAAGGTCGACGTGAACCGTCGGTCGGCTTGCGCCGTCCAACAGGCTTTGCCAGCACTGTTCCAGTTCACGCACCCATGGCCCTTCCAATCGTCCTTCAAGCTGCAGGGTGAGAACCCGGGGACATTCGCTCGTCGTGATTCGTAACATTGAAATCACCTCGTTAGATGAACCAGGGACCGCCGATCGCAGACCACGCCAGCCTCTTGCCTACTGCTTGACGAGCGTTGCATCGCCCCCCAACACCGACAGGTCGATGTTGCCAATACTGAAATTCAGATTCAGTATGCCGGGTGCGCTGGTGGGCGCGGTCGTTGAGTTGAGCGTGCCGGTAAACGTGAAGCCTTGCCCAAAGTGCGTGACGGAGACATGAATCTGATCTCCATTGACGCTGACTTCATTTGTTGGGTTATTCCACGTCACCGTGGCCTTGTCGTTGAAGTAATACGACGTCTCGGACACCTTGCCCTCGCGATCAAAGGTGACCGTAAGCTTCGACAACACCGGTGACGGGTTGCTCACTTCAAGATCCCAGGTGCCTTTAAGCACCGAGTCCGCGAGAAATGTGCCGCAACCACAGATTCCCGGTAGAAAAACGCAGGCCGCAGCCAGCACCGTTGAACGTCTTTTTGCATTCATCTCTTACTCCCTTTGAAACACGTCATTGAGACTCCTGGGCAAACGTCTGCACCATTCGTCTATGCAGTACAAGAGCAATGCCCGTGCCAGAGATGAGTCGTTGGCCGCTTATTTCTTTAAGAGGCGTAGGAGGAAGGACTTATCTGTGATCGTGCGATGGAGCCGCGCAAACAGCGCCGGTGCCTAAGCGACAACGGCTTGGCGCTAGCGCCGGCCGGTTGGCGCGCAACTCGGGCCTGGAGAGGCCGAGCATCTTTGTCATCCGATGTAATGTGGAGAATTTCATTCCCAGGCGGGCTGCAGCTCTTTTGCGCTTGCGAAAACCCATTTCGCTTCAGTAGATCTGAAGTATGTGCTTTCGTTCCGCTGGGTCCGGTGTGAGGAAGCTCTTCTCCCGCACCGCCTCCGAAACGAGAGGATTCAGCAAGTCACCGAGCGAGCGAAGGCCTCGAATCCGTCGCCCGGGCCGGCCACATTCAGGGGCAGGACGGTGTCGAATGGCAGGGGCCGGTCGTACAGCCCTTCATCTTCTTTGGTGAGTTGAATCGGACGGTGGCCGTACTGCTGAAGCGGCGTGTGGCGTGACCGTCTCATTGTGAGATGGGTCAAGCCGAGAACGAGATTTCGTGATGCTCACGGACAGAGGCCCTTACAACGACTGGGGGGCCGACGTGTCTCGTGTGCATCTTATGTTGGCTTCAATAAACTTCCGGAACGAATCTCCGGTTGCGGAGAGCAGCCTGATCGTCGTACGCGCGCTTCATCGATCGCTCGGGAAGCTGGACCTTCTCATGAGGCACACGCTTATAGGGAATCAGGCTCAACAGGTGCCGAATACAGTTAAGACGGGCTTGCTTTTTGTCGTCGGAACGCAGTATGTGCCAAGGCGCGTGCCGCGTGTCCGTTGCGTCGAGCATCATGTCACGGGCGCGGGAATAATCAAACCAGCGCTTTCGCGAAGGCAGGTCGATGGGGCTGAGTTTCCACTGGCGAAGCGGATCGGTCAGTCTGGCTTCAAAGCGTCGCCTCTGTTCCTTGTCGCTCACCTCCAGCCAGTACTTGATCAATTGGACGCCGTGGTGGGATACGAACTTCTCAACCTGCGGACAAACTTTGAGGAAGTGGCGGTGCTCCTCCCTTGAGCAGAATCCCATGACATACTCGACGCCTGCGCGGTTATACCAGCTGCGATCGAAGATCACGACTTCGCCGGCCGCGGGGAAATGCGACAGGTAGCGCTGCAGGTATATCTGCGACTTTTCCCGTTCCGTCGGAGTCGGAAGCGCCACGACGCGAAACACACGCGGACTAAGGCGCTCGGTGATCGCGCGAATCGTCCCACCCTTCCCAGCGCCATCACGACCTTCGAAGACGATGACGATGCGCAGACCCTTATGCTTGACCCAGTCCTGGAGCTTGCACAACTCCGCCTGGAGTCGGCGCAACTCCTTCGTGTACGCCTTGTTGCTTAGTTTCCCGTTTTCTTGCGATAGACGACTCATGATGATGCCTCGATTGGTCGCAGTTGAGACTGTGCTGACGGTTGCTGCGCCTCGGAAAAAGCCCGTATCGCCCGATTCAAAGTTGGAAACACGAACTGGTCATCCTCCGCGCGGCTTAGGCCGATCTGGCTCAGCCACGCCAGGAATTCGGTTTTGCGACCGGCGACGATGAGGGTGATGCCGCGTTCGGCAAGTTCCCGGCGCAATTCATCCAGCGCGTCCAGGCCGGTCACATCAACGGATGTGACCGGAATGGCATCAACAACAAACCAACGGAGTTCAGGCCCCGCGGCATTCGCTGCGGCCAACGCTCGCTCCTTGAAGTAGGCAGCGTTAAAGAACGTGATTGGACCGCTGAAGCGATAGATCTGTAGTCCCGGAACGGTCTGTGCGCTGGCATGCCGCTTGATGGAATGAAAACCAGGCATTCCCTTCACCTTGCCAAGGATTTCGTCTTTGGGCCGAGCTGTACCGCGGATGAACCGCGCCAGCGCAAGAGTCACGGCGAGAAGAATCGCGTTAATTGGCCCGACCAGCACAACGCCAAGTGTTGTAATAAGCGAGAGGGCGGCTTCCATTTTGTCCACGCGCCAGATGTGCCGCAACGAAGCAAGGTCGAACAGCGAGACAGCGGCGACGATCAGGATCGCCCCCAGGGCTGGCACAGGCACGAATTGCAACGGTCTGGAAGCAAACAGCAGTACAAAACCTATGCAAGCGGCGGCAACCAAGCCGGTCATTTGAGTTCGCCCGCCACTGGCGTAAGCCATGGCGGTCCGCGAGTCGGCGCCCGTGACCGCAAACCCCTGCCCCATTGCTGAAGCAATGTTCGCTGTCCCGAGGGCCGCAAGTTCGGCGTCCATGTCGATCTGGTGGCGGTCTTTGTGGGCAAAGCTACGCGCGGTCACCAGGCCACTGGAAACAATTACCAGTGCCAGTCCCGCCGCCTTCGCGGTGAGAGCGGGAAGCGCCGACAGTGCAACCACGGGTAAGCGCGGCGCAGGAAGGCCGCCGGAGATGACGCCGAGAACCGCGATGCCGTTACTGTCGAGCTTCAGGACGGCGATGAGTCCGCCGGCGACGATCATCACGATCAAGGAGGCCGGCGCGTGCGGCGCTAAACGCCGCAGGAGCAACAGCGCCACAAGGGAGCCCAAGCCAATTGCCAGCGTCGGCCCATGCGCTTGCGGGAGCTTCGAAACAACCTCCGGGAACCACCGCATCATTCCCGCGGCGTTGACCGAAAACCCGCAGATCTTTCCAATCTGACCCTGAAAAATGAAGAGCGCGACTCCGTTCATGAAACCGACGAGAATGGGTTTGGAAAGAAAATCCCCCATTGCTCCAAGTCGAAAGAAGCTGGCCAGGATACAAAACACTCCGGCAAGAAGCGCCAGCATGACCGACATTGAGGCATACAACTCCGGGTCGCCGGCTGCGAGCGGCGCGACCGACGCGGCGACCATCGCGCAGACAGCCGCATCCGGATTGATGATCAAGTGGCGCGATGTCCCGAAGATGGCGTAAGCAACCAAGGGAATGATGCTCGAATACAACCCCACCTCGGGCCTAAAGCCGGCAAGCTGGGCGTAAGCAATAGCCACGGGCACTGCTACGGTCGCCACACATAAGCCCGCAATTGCGTCATGCCGAAAGGCTTCATTGAACCGGTAGCGACGCATCGCCTTTAGTCCGGGCGCAATTCGCAGCAAGAGTGGCGTTCGTGTGGGCGTGGCCGGGCCATTGTCTATTGCAGCGCTCGGTGTCATTTTGCGGCTCCCACCGCGTGGTCGAATCCTGTCCATGACCGTTGCTCGATTTCGGACTTGTCCACTCCGTTTGCGTAGGCGCAACACCGGCAATCGATGATGGCCATGGGGCGGCGGATCGCTGACTCATGTTCGTCTTAGGCCGGCGATCTCATGGCCGATTGTGTTCCATTGAGTTCAGGTACGAAATACTGAGCTGCGTGGTCTGTCCAAGTTGCTATGCGATCTCGCAAATCTGATTTCGCCGCTTCCCAAGTATCGAGCGGAGCTGCCATAACGGGCGGAGTGAAAATTATTCCCTTGCCGCGTGGGCCTACGAAAGCCACAACGAGTTCACCGGAAATCGAGTCGCGGGCCTCGGTTTCAATGTTGGCTGAGCCCAACACGTGATCGGGCGGCGACCACGGATAACAGGGCTTACCGATCGATCGCGTAAACTGCAAATTGGCAACTTGAAGGCGAAGACGAAGCACATTCGGGCCCGGTTGTGTCACGATCGCCGCATGCTTGCTTATTGCATTGGTCAACTCGTCAGTGACAAACTTGCGAAACGCCACCACGTCTTCGGGCTTTGCGCGGCTTCCCTCGCCTTGTCTCATGAACTGGACCTCAACGGGCTCAACAAGTACGGCCTTATATTGCTTAGGATCGATTCGTGGGTTCCAGCACACGAGTGCATCCTGGATTGTCGGGTGTGGTTCCAGGATCGAGTAATCGTCGAGAAAACCGGTAAACCGTTGTTGCTCGCTTGCGCAGCCGAGCAGAGCGAAACAGGCGCCACACGTTCCAATACATACCAATCTGCTCTTCATGGTACTACCTCCAGCTGGCTCGCGCCTTCCAATCTGCCGCGCCAGCTTTACTCCAGTTCGCGACTCCACGACCCTTCCAGTCTACTTTCGTGCCGGACGGCGAGGACCCGCGGATTGTCATTCACCGTGTTTTCGCAAAATCGAAACCCACCTCGGCCATTCGCTCTCAAGCCGCTGATCGCCGACTCGCTTTCGTTTCCTGGCGGCGATCTCGCCGCATTTCGTTTCGTTCGCCTGAACACCTCATAGCAACGGCCATGCCAATGGTGATATTGCCGGACAATCATTGCCCAAGAGACGTGGGAGTAAGGACTTAAGGGATGCGATAGAGTTGGAGCACCGCGAGGCGTGTCAGCGCCAAGGCGCCAACCGCTTGACGCCTGCGCCAGGAGGTTGGCGCGCTATTGGGGACGGGAGATGCCCAGCTTCTTCATTTTCCAATGTAACGTGGAACGCTTCATCCCCAAGCGGGTTGCAGCTCCTTTGGGGCCTCCGAGAACCCAATTCGATTCCGTCAGCACTCGCAGAATATGCTCTCGTTCCGCGTCGCACAGCGTGTCGGACGCGTCGCCGGTCAATTCTGGGATCGGAACGGTTGCCGAGTTAAGATCGGCCGTCGGGACTTGAAGCGTCGCCCCCGGAGAGAGGATGACCGCGCGCTCGATGACGTTTTGCAGTTCGCGCACATTGCCGGGCCAGGGGTATCGCACCAAGGCATCCATCACCGATGAGGGAACGGTTTCGATCCGCCGGCCCATGCGGCGGGCAAAGCTCTGGGTGAAATGGCGCACCAGGCGCGGGATGTCATCCGGACGCTCGCGCAGCGGCAGTAGCGTGATCGGGAAAACGTTGAGCCGATAGTACAAGTCACTGCGGAAGCGACCATTTGCGATCATCTCTGCGAGATCTCGGTTGGTAGCGGCTACGAGACGCACATTTACTCGAATTGTCTTTGTGCTGCCGAGGCGCTCGAATTCGTTTTCCTGCAGTACGCGCAACAGCTTGGGCTGCAATTCCAGCGGAATATCGCCAACCTCGTCAAGGAACAATGTCCCCTGATGGGCCAATTCAAAGCGTCCGATTCTTTGGCTGATCGCGCCGGTGAAGGCCCCTTTCTCATGGCCGAACAACTCGCTTTCGAGCAGCCCCGTGGGAATCGCGGCGCAATTAAGCTTGACGAATGTGCGGCTCTTGCGTGGGCTCAGATCATGCACAGCTCGAGCGATAAGTTCCTTGCCGGTGCCGGTTTCCCCGCGAACAAGGACCGTGGATTCAGTCGGAGCGACCGTTTCGACTTGCTTGAGCATGGCACGCAACGTGGCGTTCTCACCGACGATGTCGCCGAAATGGTGCTCGGCGCGAACCTCCTCCTCCAGGTACGCCTTCTCCCCGGCGAGCTTGTCGCGCAGCGCCTCGATTTCCTCAAAGGCCAGCGCATTCCCAACGGCGATCGCGACTTGCTTGACGACGAGCTGCAGGAAATGCACGTCCGATTCGCCATAGGCGGACGGCTGCTTCGACGTGAAAACCAGCGCGCCGAGTCGGCGCCGGGCCGTGGTCAGCGGCAGCCAGCAAAGGCTCTGGACCCCGTATGGTTGTACGCGTTCCAGTAGCCGCGGCCAGCGGCGTAGCTCGTCCACGTTCGAGATGATAAGCGGCTGCTGGGTCTGCCAGACCAACCCCGCGGGATCGTCTTCCGAACGCAACACAATCTCGAATCCGGAGGAGACGGATTCCCCGGTCTCCAAGACGTGCAGGCGCATCGTGTCAGTCGCGGAGTCGTGCAGCACCAACGACAGGGCATCAAAATGTACCAGCGTCGCGAGCTGGCCGGCTAACTTTTTGAACAGCGCGGGCAGATCACGGTGCGTGACGATCGCCTCGGAAACGGCGAGCAATGCCCGATACCGGTCCTCAGTAGCCGGGGCCTGTCCGTCCGAGTGAGCAGTTGACACGACGAGCTCCTATTCGAAACGGCATTATACGACCGTCAGTCCACTCGCATACGACGGCGGACTCGCGTGGCTTAAGCCTCACGTGTTAGCCTCCGACGACTCCACATTATGCATAAGTGAGCTCAAGACAATCCCATGGGAATCGTTGTCGCCTTTTGGTTAAGCGGCAAAGGTTAACGGCAGAGGCAGATGGTTGAAAGAATACCGCACCACCGCCACGCGGTTCGAAAAAGTGGCGGCAACTTCCAGGCAATGCTTAAACTGGCCTTGATCGGACGATATCTGAGAATTCTCGATTCGTCAGGCAAAGCCTGGTGCTTTCGCGAGCAACTAAACATGGGGATCGCGTTTTATCCACACGGTGTCGGCCGCGACATGCAAAGATGCTCGCCGATTGCGTCGAATGACCTCTGGTCGGCCGCTGATTCGCGGCGGACCCACCGGCACTCGCCGTCCCTCGGCGTTTGCGAACAATGTTGTCAGATAATATGCCAATGGGCGTAGCAACACTTGCTGTTTTGGCTTTAGTGATGAGGTTCGTAGGCACCATGCCGTGGCTTAGCAACCTGTGTTTTCGTTTCATTGCGGAGAATGGCCGATTGATGTTTGGAGTGTGTTTCTCCATTCGGCGGCCTTTTCCGAGTTGCTCGGCTTCCGCGCAACTTGGCCCCACTCCTCATAAAGTATCACAATGCGTTGCAATGCCGTGCGAACACGCTCTTCACGTAATCGCAACGACATGGAGGAGTCTCTCCGAAGCAATTCATAGCCCGTTACCAGGAGTGGCTCGGATTCATGGAATCGGTGTTGAGCAGTGAGTAAGGCACCGAGTCCGCTCTTCGCCCAGCCGACGCACGAGTCGGCTTTCCGCGCCGGGTTGCTCACAATCGTCATAGCCTCATGCAGAAAAGCTTCCGCCTGCTCAAGCCGATCCATGTCGACCAGGACAGAACCCAAAGCTACAAGGGAGAGCGCGATGTCAGCATGATCCGGTGGCAACTTCGCGCGGCGCACGGCCAGTGCTTTACGATGAAGTCGCTCGCCCTCCGTCAGATCCTGCTGCACGACGCGCAGCTCGGCCACGCGATATAAAACTGCCGCTGAGTAGGCGTGGTCCGGGCCGAATGCGTTGCGATAGACCTCCAGCGCCTCGCGCGCTACAGACTCGGCTGCGGCATGATCGCCTCGTTCTTTGAGCAAGGACGACAGGTTCGCGAGCGTGGTGCCGACCTCATAATGTTGTTGCCCCAAGACTTTTCGCTGCGTGCCGAGGGCCTCGAGGAGCAAAGGCTCCGCTGCTGTGTCGTCGTCCATCATCCGCAAGACGTCGCCAAGTCCTCTCTTGCTCAGAGCGACGTGAGGATGTTCTTCGCCGAGCAGCCTGCGCCGAATGGCTAGGGCTTCTCGATGCAGCAGCACGGCACCGGCATAATCGCCCTGAAACTTGATCAGTTCGGCGAGATTGTGCAATGATGTTGCGGTTGTGGGATGCTCGTTTCCAAACTTTTGACGGAAAATGATCAGCGACTCGCGCATCAAGCTCGTTGCACCGGCTGCATCGCCTTCCGCGTCCTTTAAGATCGCCCAGTCATTCAGTGTTTCGGCCACTTCGATCGCCGCATCACCAGGGAGCCTCTTTCGCATGGTCAGGGCTTCGCGAAACAGCCGATCAGACTCGGCCGAATCACCCTTGAGCTGCATGAACTTGGCAAGGTCATTGAGGGCTTGGGCCAACTCGGGATTGGGGGCGTCGAGGACCTTTCGCATGATGCCAAGGGCTTCACGATGCAACGGCTCGGCACCGTCCAAATCGCTGCGGGCTTGCAGGAGCTTCGCCAGGTGACGCAGACATTCAGCGACCGACGCATGATTCGGCCCGAACAGAGCCTTGCGAATATCGAGGGCCTTTTGCAATTGCGGCTCCGCGGCGGCGTACTCGCCCAGGAAACGATATGTGTTCCCGACCGTCAATCTCGCCTCCGCTTCAACTTCAGGATGGTCCGCTAGCGCGCCGGATTCGATCTCCTGCGCCGCGCGATCAAGTGTCTCCTTCACGGTCAAGTCCGGGCTCTTCGCGGTCATCGGATTGGCCGCGCCCAATAGGTCTTGAAGAAATAGATTGACCGCTCCAGCCTTGGCCGCATGTTTCTGGGCATCCTTGCGAGCCTCGTCGGCCCGAAGGAAAAGAACCGTGCTGACGCTCAATCCCGCGAACAAGCTGACCAACATTGCCGCGCCGGCAGCGACCGCAAATCTATTTCGTCGGACAAACTTCGCGCCGCGATATCGCCATGTATCGGGTCGTGCTCCGACGGGAAGGCCCTCCAGATGCCGGCGAATGTCCTCCGACAGTTGTTCCACCGAGGCGTATCGCCGTCTCGCGTCTTTTTGCATCGCTTGCAAAACAATGGTGTCAAGATCGCCCGCCAGTTGACGCCGAAGGCGGTCTGCCTCGGTTTGGCGCGCCGCGCTAACCGAATGCGGCGTGATCCTGGCGGTCGGTCGTCCTTCGTGGTCAGGTGTATCAACTGTGCGTTGGATGATCGTGCTGGGCCTGGGCGGCTCGGCCTCACGGACAAGCCGGGCGATCTCGCCGCGATCGCGCGGTGTCACTCGATACGGGCGATGCCCTGTCAAGAGTTCATAGAGCACGACGCCGAGTGAATATACGTCGCTGGACGTGGACATGGGCTCATCGCTGATTTGTTCAGGGCTGGCGAAGTCCGCCGTAAAAAATGAAGAACCTTCCACCGTGGCGACGGCGGACATGCCCGCGCCATCGGGACCAAGCATCTTGGCGATCCCAAAATCCAGGAGTTTCGGTAACCCGTCGGCCGAGACCACGATGTTGCCGGGCTTGAGGTCACGATGAACGACGAGGTTTTGGTGGGCGAATTGTACGGCCGCACAAACGATCTGAAACAAGTGTAGACGCTGCGAGATGGAGAGCAGGCGGTCGTCACAATAGCGATCAATGGGTGTGCCCTCGATGTATTCCATGACGAGATAGGGACGATCATCGTCTGAGACTCCGCCATCGAGCAGGCGTGCAATGTTCGGATGTTCCAAGTTGGCCAAAACCTGCCGCTCGTTGCGGAATCGCTTCAGAATCTCATTCGTATCCATCCCTCGCTTAATGAGCTTGACGGCAACCTTCTTCTTGAATTGGTCGTCGGCTCGCTCAGCAAGCCAGACCGTCCCCATCCCGCCGGATGCGATTTGATGGACGAGTTGGTACGGGCCGAGGCGCCGGTTGACCAACACCGTCTCGTCGTCGGGAGTATCGTCGAGGAACGCAGTGCGGGCGAACTCCAGCGAGAATGCTGGCGTTTCCAGAAAGTCCGATGAGCGATCGCAATGGGAGAGGATCGACTCCACGTCTGCGCGCAGCGCAGGATCGTGCTGAGAAGAATCATCGAGGAACTGGCTGCGTTCGCAGTTGTTCAACGGCTGGGCATGGAGGAACATTTCCTTGACTTGTTGGTAGCGCTCGGGCGTCATGCGGGTTCCTTCAGCCGTCGTCGCCGTCGATGGCTCGACGGAGCCATCCGCGGGCCATGGACCATTCGCCTTCCACCGTTCGAAGGGATATGTCGAGCACGTCGGCCACTTCCTGGTTTGACAGTCCACCAAAGAACCGCATTTCCACGATCCGGCTTTGTCGGTCGTCGAGTTTCGCCAACCGTAAGAGGGCCTCGTCCAGTGCCACAAGGTCGACCGGCAGCATCGAATCTGGCGCGGCCACTTCGTCGAGCGGCACCTCGTGCATCGCACCGCCTCGTTTGGCTGCGCGCTTGCGCCGTGCATGATCGACCAGAATCTGCCTCATGGCCTTGGCGGCTAAGGCGAAAAAGTGCGCTCGGTCCTTTATCTGAACGCAGTTTGGGTCCACCAACCGCAAGAAAACTTCGTGGACGAGGGCGGTGGGCTGCATGGTGTGATCGACTGGCTGCCGTGAGAAGTAGTTGGCCGCGATGGCCCGGAGTTCGTCATAGACGAGCGGTAGGAGCTGGTCAGCGGCGGAGCCGTTGCCTTTTCGAAGATCAGCCAGCAGGCGCGTGTTGGTTGCCTGAGTGGAAGATGACATGCCGCGGTGCTCCAGATGCCCTCATCGACTTGAAAGTCCATTCTAACCGGTTGTGAGATCAGTACCTAGCGACCCTCTCGCTGAAACAATCAAGCAGCGATTGAGAATGCCTTGCGGTCTCTACCCGCCGATTGCGTGTGTGTTACAGAGGGGGCCGCCCCCAATGCGGCGCTCAGGACAGTTGTTGGATGATTAGGAAATACTCAATGGTCAATCCCACTCGTTTCGGTGTTCATAGTTTGACACTGGTGGCCCTTTATGTCCTTGGATTCGCAAAGGCACATGCACAGTCAGTCGAGTGGACACAGCGCGTGGTGAACGGCCCCTCGGCTCGGCACACCTCCGCGATGGCCTACGACTTCGCCCGCGGCGTGACCGTGCTGTTCGGGGGCTTCGAGACCAATGCCGGCTACAACGGCGATACGTGGGAATGGGACGGGACTACATGGACCCAGAGGATGGTCATCGGTCCCTCGCCGCGATCCATCCACGCAATGGCCTACGACTCGGCCCGCGCCGTGACGGTGCTCTTCGGGGGCTACAGTAACACCAATGGCCCCAGCGACGAGACTTGGGAATGGGACGGGACTACATGGACCCAGCGCAAGGTCACCGGCCCCACGCCGCGATACGAACACAAGCTGGCATACGACTCGGCCCGCGGAGTCACCGAACTCTACGGAGGTCCCACCAACA
>CAZSBF010000026.1:0-3859 GCA_964605185.1 uncultured Planctomycetaceae bacterium | reverse complement strand
GTGCGCCTCCTCCGCCACATCCCTAACGTTCCCCCCTCCGACGACACCTGGGAATGGGACGGGACTACCTGGATACAGAGGGCAGTCACCGGCCCTTCGGCGCGGCGCGATTACGGGATGGCCTATGACGTGGCCCGCGGCGTCACGGTTCTCTACGGAGGTGCCGCCCCCACTTCCAATAACCAAACATGGGAGTGGAACGGGACCGCTTGGGCCCAGCGGGTGGTCAGCGGCCCTGGCACGCTCGTGTCTCACTCGATGGTGTACGACTCAGCCCGCGGGGTGACCGTCCTCTACGGAGGACAATCCACAAGCGGCGGGGACGACACATGGGAATGGAACGGGAGCGCTTGGACGCAGCTAGCGATCAGCGGCCCCGGTCAGCGTTTCTTTCACTCGATGGCATTCGACACGGCCCGCGGCGTGACCGTCTTCTTTGGGGGACGCTCCTCCGCCCAGGTCTTCCACGGCGATACCTGGGAGTTGGGCGTGACGGGCTGTCCCGGTCGCAAGGGCGACTTCGATAACGACAATGTCGTAACGCCTGCCGACATCCCAGACTTCATCAACAACCTGCTCAACGGCCCGGCCGACGCGACCGTCGCCTGCAAAACCGACATTAATGCCGACACCCTGTCAGACGCAGGCGACATCGCGCCGTTTGTCGCGTGCCTTACCGGAGGAGCCTGCCCGTAAGCGAGACGGTGCGGCTCAAAAGGTGGTGCTCACGTTGAAATTGGAAACTAAATGAGACGCGACTTGTTCGTTTCCACTCGTTCCGGAGTTTTCGGTCTGATCCTGGCGGCCCTCGGCACCGCGCTCCCGGCGCAGCAGGCGGCGGCTGGCGGCGGCGCGGGTCGTTCAGCCGGAAGGAAAGGGGTCATGATGAATCGTGTGCGAATGGGGTGCGTCGTTCTCATGGTCACTTGGGCCGTCGCTGCCGACCTACAAGCGCAGTGCGGGGGTTCCCAGGTTGAGATTACGTTTAGCGCCGAACCCAAGGTGCTGTTAGTCAGCTCATCGAACCCGCTCGGAGGTTGCTTCCAGTCGGCACTCCTGACCGGCCCCGGAACTGCGGGTCCGGTGACATGTCCGGAGCCCCTTAATGGGTCTGTGGCGGCGACGGCCTCCGTCACAATGACGCAGAGCAGCTCACGAATCGCGATCAGCGGATTGTGCAGCACCGCTGCTAATGGGACTCCGGACTTCGATTTCCGTGCATTCTTTGACCTTAATGCGTCCCTGCGCGTGGTGGGCGGACCGGTTCAAGTAACGGTCACAGAGCGTAGTGCATTTATGACCGACGGAGTGGACATCCCGAGTCCGTCCCGGCCGCCTGAGACGTTCGTGCTTTC
This sequence comes from uncultured Planctomycetaceae bacterium, assembly GCA_964605185.1. Taxonomy (GTDB): domain Bacteria; phylum Planctomycetota; class Phycisphaerae; order UBA1845; family UTPLA1; genus JACRIM01. Next base: position 2,504 of record CAZSBF010000026.1, on the reverse strand, counting down.
CGAGGCCGACGGACCTATCTCGCTGGCAGCTGCGATGGAGGCGGAGACGAATCCGGGTGGCAGCGCTTCCATGGTCTCAGGCCTGCTGCTCACAGTCGACATTGTGCCTCTACAGACCTCGCGCACGTTTCGCTGGACCGAATTCATTGGAGGATCCTACTCTGAGCCCACCAATTGGGACCCCGATTGCGACTTTCCGCAGCACGGCGGGCAGTTCATCGACACTGCCATTTTTGGTTTCCTCACCGACGACAGCTTTAACGACGTCAACAACTACGCCGTCACCGCCATCGGCGCGACGGCTGACAGATTCATCGTCGACGAGGTCAGCTTGGCTCTCATCGGCAATGCGCGGGTGTTCGAACCATCGAGTCTCATACCGTCGCTTTCGCTCATCCGCGGCGGGCGGCTGATTCTAGAAAACGGCGCGAGGCTCTCCGGCGTTCATGGCAGCGTCGGTTTCACTCCGGGGTTGCAGGGCTCACTGGCCGGGATGGAAATCAGCGGCAACACGAGCGACTGCTCGTTCAGCGGCCGACTGATCGTCGGCGAGTTCAGCGACGGCGAACTGTTTCTCGCCGGCGGGGCCACGCTCAGTTGCGACCAGGCCATCATCGGCGACGGAGCGGTCGGTGCGGCGACGATCAGCGGCGCCGACTCGCGCTGGGATACCAATAGCCTCACGGTCGGCGCGATCAGCGCCGCCGGCACGCTCCAGGTGCTCGAATCCGGCCGCGTTGAAGTCGTCAATCAGATCGTCGTGGGCGAGCGGAGCGAGGGAACGTTGGAGCTGATAGGTCGCGGCAGAGTCAACGCGGGGGAAGTTGTGCTCGGCAAGGAAACCGGCGGTGACGGCGCCATCGAACTGAGTGGCGATTCCAGCGTTGATTTTTCTAGACTTGCAGTGACGGGCGCGCTGCGGGTCGGCGTCGCCGGCGATGGCTTGCTCAGGATCCGCGACGGCGCGTCGGCGAACGCCGACGAACTTCACTTCGCCCCGATCGACCTCGGAAACGCGCAGGAGAGCCGTCTGTTCGTGAGCGGAACAAACAGCGACGGCCTGCCCTCTTCACTGGTCGTCTCCAAGTCTTGCAAGCTGGGCTCCGGCCTGTTCCAGGTGCTCGAAGCAGCGCAGGCAACCTTCGCGAACCTGTCGCTCGGCGCCGGCGGGACCACCGACGTCACGGTGGCAGGCGCCGGCGATGCCGGAAATCCGGCCAATCTTGTCACCAGTCTGCTCACGGTCGGATTCGACAACTTCGCAACGCTGAAGGTCAATACTGGCGGCGAGGTGACTTGCAGCGAGCTGGTTGTGAACTCGTTCCAAACCGGCGGGATAGGAAGGGTAGCCGTCACCGAAGGCACAATCAATGTTAACGGCACAATGCGGGTCAGCGGTGACCTTGAGGCCGGCGACAATGTGATCATCAAGAGCGATGGCTCAATCGCCGCCATTGCCCTTCGTCTCGGTGGTGAGAGTACATCCGAGACGGCGGAGATAGTTGTGCGCGACGGAACGCCGGGCAACGGCGCGAGTCTGGCCATCCTCAATGGTGACGCCAACGGCGATTGCTTCATCGGGCAGGATGGCCCCGGCGTGCTGCGACTCGAGAATCGCGGAAGCGCCGTGGCTACGGGGCTCGCGCGCGTCGGTGGCTCGCCGGCCGGCGGAACGGGCTTGGTGGAGATCGGCGCGGAGTGCAGGTTCGTCGCTCATGACTTGGGCGTGGGCGGTGCCAGTCCGGGCACGATCAAACTGCTCGCCGCTTCCAGCGAGCTGATCGTCATCGGCATCGCAGTGGTCAACGCAGGCGGCCGTATCGAAGGCATCGGTACGTTCGACGGCGTTCGTATCCGCAACCCGGACGGCTTCATCTCGCCTGGACTCTCGCCCGGCACGCTGACCATCAACGGCGACTATGAGCAAGGCGAGGGCGGCACGCTAATCATCGAAGTCGCGGGTCCCGACACAGGCCAGTTTGACGTGCTCAAGGTTACCGGCAATACAACGCTGGGCGGCACGCTGCTGGTGAAGTTCATCGACGGCTTCGTACCCAGAGACGGCGATTCACTGAAGACGCTTGATTTCGGCGGCGCGGTGGTTGGTCAATTCGCCGAGGTCCGCGTCGAGGGTCTGCCGGAGGGTCAGACGCTGAACGTCGATCCGCTCAGCGGGCAGGTCTCCGTCGGAGCGACCGCTGCCGCAGCACTGCCGCCGAACGTGTGTGGCGCCGGCGCGTGCGGCGCGGGCATCGCGCCGCTGTGGATGACCGCGTACGCCTTGTGGGTGCTTCGCCCGGCTTTTCGTCGCTTTCGAGACCGCGAACAGAAATAGATAATAAGAAGCGTTCATAGCCAAGTGAGAAGAAACGACCGACAACGTACACCAAGGATCGCACGACCATGAACATCACCATCACCACGACACCAACGGATTGCCCCCATGCACACATCAGATGCACGCCCCACGATGCCGCCGCGAACCTGTGGCACGGAAGATGGCT
>CAZSBF010000025.1:0-48371 GCA_964605185.1 uncultured Planctomycetaceae bacterium | reverse complement strand
ACGTAATCCTTGCGGGCGGGCGCGTTCTCCACAAGCAGACGTGGATGGGGGAGGCGCGGGCGGGGAATAGTTCGTTGGTTGGTGGGTGCGATGTGATCGTGATGTGCGCGAATGATCATGGATCTGTCGCCACTTCGGGGCTGGAGTTTTCCTCGGCCTGCGACCGAGGGCTTGCGCCCTCGGCTATTGGCTTTCGCCCTTCCAGGGCTGAAGGCGAGGGTGTCTATTCGGGCGCGGGCGTGTTTTCGGCGATCGGGCTTGTGGTGGAGAAAATGTTTGGGTCACTAAATGGAGTTTGGATGATTTGGGGGACGGCGTGGCTGGTGGTGAGGCGCGGGCGCGCGCTTTCGGGAAGCAACGGAGTTGTCGCGGGGATGTGGTGGAGTCTACACGCGGCGATCTTGGTTTGGTTTGCGATGCGCGCGGGGTATGTGTCGAGCCGGCATTGTCTGGTTTTGGATGTTTGTTTTGTGGTTTTATCGGCGGGGATGTTGGCGCATGCGTGGGAGTTGCGCGTCGCACGTGAGGCGGCTAAGTGGGGAAGCGTTCTCGTGTTGGTCGTAAGTTGTGCGGGGCTTGCGCCGCGATTGGTGCGCGACATCCATGAGGGGCGCGGGTATGTGCGCGAGGCGGCGGCGTGGATCGCGAAGGAGAATGGCGGCGAGGTGAATCGGGGAATTGTGGCAATGGATGGATGGGTTCCGTTTTACTCGGGAGCGATTCATTGGGCGGGGTGCGAAACGACGGCGGGGCTTTCGGCTTGCGCGGAGTTGGGGGATTCGACGTGGTTGGTGTTGCCGAGCAACGAGAAGGCTGCGGAGCGCGTGCGGATTGAGGCGACGGGGCGGATGGTGGCGCTGCGCGAGGCGGCGCGGTTTGGAGAGGCGAATGGGCGGCGGGGGTTGGTGGTGTATCGGGTTGGGCGGGAGTAGTCTGTTCCTTATTCCGATACGTTTCCTTTATTCAACGACCCCACCCTAACCCTCCCCTTCGCAAGGGGAGGGAACAGAAGGGCGGGCTCGACAAGGCGCTCGCTGGAAGCGATCTGCCAAACGGCGAGCCTGAATCGAGACGTTGAGCGACATTCCACCGGGGTCGCCACGGCAACTCTACGACTCGCGCCGCGGTGCTCGGATTATCGCGTTGGGACACCGAGGCGTTGGAGCGCGGTGGGGAGGTCTTTCATTCGGGTGATGCCGAGGACTTGGCCGGTGGTGGACATGACGAAGCCGGAGGAGCCGGGGCGGCCGAGGTTTCCGTGGGCGGCCTGGATGTCGACGAGGGCGGTTTGCAATTTGCTGCCGCAGTGCCACCCATCTGACACTGACAGCATCACATCGGGCGGATTCACCATGAGGCCGTGGAAGGCGCGCCAGAGGCGCTGGACCGCGTCGGGGTAGTCGTGGGACTTGGTCGCATCGAAGAGCGCGGTGTCGTCGATCCAGCCATTGGCGTCGGCGAGTTTTGTGGTGATGGGAGCGAGGCGCAATGGGTCGCCGGATTCGCAGGTGTATCGGTATCTGCCATTGGCATGAGCGATGGTGGCGCGGGCACCCTTTCCGGCGAGCACAACGACGCGGTCCTGGGCGTCGAGGTACATCGTTTGTTCGATGCCTTCCATGCCGGCGCAGTCGCGGGCAACGGCGTCAGGCTCGCGCGTGTAGATGCCTGCGTAGGTGACGACGCCGAATTCGGGGACGATGACGTCGCCGGGCTTTTTCAAGTTCGAGACGACGTGGTAGCCGGCGCGGGAGAGGGTTTCGCTGAGCGGGACTCGTTTGCTGGGAATGAGGGCATGGCCGTGGTCGGAGAAGAGGGTGATCTGAAGTTTGCCACGTGTTTCCCACATGAGTTGCTCGCACATTCGGTCGACGCGGATGAGGCTGGCGAGGTGGCCGTTGCGGCCGAAGTTGGCGCCGAGGGCGGAGGTTCCGACGGCGTAGCCGATGAAGGCGCTCTGTTTTCCGGCGAGGAAATATTTCTGGATGTAGTGCAGTTCATGGTCGAACCACGGATCCGGGCGGAGGTAGGCGATCGCATGGGCGAAGTTGATCATGTGGTAGTCGGTGCGTCTGAGCCAGATGCAATTGTGCTCGTTGGCGTAGTAGTCGTAGCCGCCGCGGAGACCGGTGGCATCGGCGTATTCGGATTCGGCGCCGGGGCATGGTGAGACACTGAAGAACTCGGCGAGGGAGAGATCGGTCATCACGGGGAAGGGGCTGATGGTGCAGCTTGGCGGGTGGAAAAGGCGGAAGCGGCCGGCCTGCCAGAGACTCTCCATCACTTCGTAGGGGACGCTGTCGAGGATGATGAGAAGGTGGCGATCGTTGGGGTTGGCGGCGAGGCGGTTTATTTCCTGGTCGAATGTGCCGTCGGCGTTGGTGTCGAAGCGGAGGACGGTGACGCGGCCATCAGCGTTGAGGCGCTGGGAGTAATCGGGTTTGCCGTCGCGGTCGGTGTCGTAGAGGCGTTCGGCGCCGTCGGAGGTTGTTCGCGATTCGACGGGGTTGACGGGGAACATGCGCGGCCCGGGGCCGGCGCAGGCGAGGGGGGCGAGGAAGATGAGTATGGCGATGCGAATGCGCGGTGACACGGCGTGGATGATAGAAGTGCATGTGGAGGATGGCGAGCGGGTGACGGGATTCTGAGAGTTCATGCGCGATGCGACGGCTCTTTCGCCCTTACAGGGCTTGAAGGAAAACGCCTGTGGTCCGAGGGCTTGCGCCCTCGGCTATGGACTTTCGCCCTTGGCAGGGCTGGACGGCGCGGGAGTTGCATGGGAACCGACTAATAGTCGCTGCCACACAGTGGCTTGAACGGCGCCATCATGTGAAACCAGATTACACGGCGTCGAGGGCTTCTTCGAGGTCGCCGACGATGTCTTCCCAGTCTTCGAGGCCGCAACTGAGGCGGATGCCGCCGGGGAGGACGCCGCGACGGCGCATTTCGTCAGCCGGGATGGCGGAGTGGGTCATGATGAAGGGGCACTCGACGAGGGTCTTGATCTGGCCGAGGCTGACGGCGAGGCTGATGGCGTAGGAGTTCTGGGCGATCCAGTCGACGAAGCGTTCGCCAACCTTTCCGTCGCCGGCGCGATCCTTGAGCACGAAGTACAACATGCTGCCGGGAGTGAAGTGGCCTTTGGTGTCGCGCATCTGTTTTTTCGCGAGTGCGAATTGGGGGAATGATTCGAGGCCGGGGTAGAAGACGCGCTCGATCTTGGGGTGGCGCACGAGGTGGTCGGCGACGCGGTGGGCGGTCTTTTGGTAGTTGGCCATTCGGGCGGCGAGCGACGGCAGGCCGTAGACGAGCGTGGCCCAGGCGGCCTTGGGGGAGAGGATGCCGCCGAAGTCTTTTCGATACATGAGCAGTCGATTGCGCAGATCGTGGGCGGAGATGACCGCGCCGCCGATGTCGGTGCCGAAGCCACCGATGCCCTTGGTGAGCGAGTGGCAGACGACGTCGGCGCCGAATTCGATGGGGCGCTGGCAGTGCGGTGTGGCGAAGGTGTTGTCGACGACGATGCGGATGCGGTGCATGGGTTCGCGCGGTTTGTTGGCATCGGCGACGACGGCGGCCACGGCGGCGATGTCGATGATGGTCATGTCGGGGTTGACGGGGGTTTCGAAGTAGACGACGCGGGTGCGCGGGGTGATGGCGCTGCGGAGGGCGTCGAGGTTTGTGAGGTCTTCGAAGAAAGTCTTGATTTGATAGCGCGGAAGGCCGTTGGTCATGAGTGAGTAGGTGCAGCCGTAGAGGACACGGTGGGAGACGATGTGGTCGCCGGTTTCGCAGAGTGTCATAAGTGCCGCAGAGATGGCACCCATTCCCGAGGCGAAGCAGAGGGCGGATTCGCCTTTTTCGGCGGCAGCGAGGTTGTCTTCGAGCATGGAGCGGGTCGGCTCTTCGAGTCGGTCGTAGATGTAGATGGGGTCGTGGGTGTCGGCTTCGTCGTGGGCGAAGTCGATAAAGCCCTGCGCGCCGCGGGCGGCGGATTCGAGTCGGAAGGTCGCGGAACTGGTTATGGGCGGGACGACATGGTGGGAGTAATCCCAGCGGCGGCTGCGGGATTGGCCGTGGATCATGCGGGTGCGAGGGTGGGCGCGGGTTTCGGAGTTTCGGGCGGGTTTGTCGTCGGCTGGCATGGGAGGCTCCTTTGGTTGCGGTGAGGCGCGGGGGATCCTCTGGAGTTATGTGATGCAAGTGATGTGCCAGAGGGAGGCTTGAGGCTGCAAGCTCGACGCGTTGCGCGACATGCCACAAGGCTGGCGCCTTGTGCTCGGATTGGGGCGGCGGGTGTGGAATTATCCGTTGGGGGTGTGGGAATCCGCAGGGGGTGGGGTCTCACTTACACTGCGGGGATGGAGACTCGGCCGCTGACATTTTTTGGGATGACGCTGCGAAATCTGTACCGGCAGCGGCTGCGGACCAGCCTGACGATCCTGGGGGGGTCGGTGGGCGGCGTGGCGATGGTGGCGTTCACGGCGGTGGTGCGCGGGATGTGGGCGGCGACGCAGGGGTCGATCACGGCGGGCGGGACGGATTTGCTGGTGTTCCAAAAGGGAGTCGCGGGGGACATTTTCAGTTCGCTCGATGAGAAGAAGACGGAGGCGTCGCTGCGGGCGGTGCCGGGTGTGGCGGATGTCGGGGCAGCGCTGACGCATGTGATGCCGGTGGGCGGCAAGCCGTTCTTTATTACCTTTGGCGTGCGGCCGGATGATTACTCATCGAAGAGCACTACCCTGATTGCGGGGCGGACGATCAAGGCGGATGACGAGGTGGCATTGGGAAAGCTCGCGGCGAGCGCGCTGGATAAGAAAGTCGGCGACACGCTCAGCATCTGGGGGCGCGAATACAAGGTCGTCGGCATCTTTGAGACCGAGGTGGTTTTCTATAACGGGGCGCTGGTGATGAACCTGACCGCGCTGCAGAAGCTGACGAAGCGGCCGGGGCTGGTGACGACGTTTCAGGTGAAAGTCGCGCCAGGGGAAAAGCCGGTGGAGGTGTCGTGGCGGATTGAAAAGGCCAATCCCGATGTCGTCGCGATCGCGAGCGCCGCGCAATACAACAAGGTGGACAACGGGCTGGACATGATTGCGAAGATGCAGGTGGCGGTGTCAGTGCTCTCCACGATTGTCGGCGGGCTGATCGTGCTGAACACGATGTGGATGTCGGTGCATGAGCGGACGAAGGAGATCGGCGTCTTGCGGGCGGTGGGGTGGTCGCGGCGGCGCGTGATCGGAATGATCCTGCTGGAGTCGCTCGGCGTGGGGGTGATGGCGTGCGTGATCGGTACGCCGCTGGGGTTTGGGCTGGCGAATGCGACGACGCTGTGGTCGACGACGAGTCGGTTCATTCAGCCGGTGTTCGACGCTGCGCCGGTACTGGTGAGCATGGCGGTGGGTGTGTCGCTGAGCATTCTTGGCGGGTTTGCGCCGGCATGGCGGGCATCGCGGATATCGCCTGTGGAGGCGCTGCGCTATGAGTGATGCGATGAATGCGAATGGCGCGCCGGCGATTCGGGCGGCGGGGTTGGTGAAGCGGTATCAGAACGGGCAGATCACGGCGCTCGATGGGCTGGATTTGGAGGTGAGCGCCGGGGAGTTTGTGGCGGTGTGCGGGCCGTCGGGGTGCGGGAAGTCCACGCTGCTGAACCTAATCGCGGGGATCGATCGGCCGGATGCGGGGGAGCTGGCGGTGTTTGGGCAACGGGCGGCGACGTTGACGGAGACCGAGACGGACGCGCTGCGGAGCGGGGTGATCGGGCTGGTGTTTCAGTTGCACAATTTGTTGCCGCAACTGACGGCGGCGGAGAATGTGCAGGTGGCGATGATGCCGGGTGAACGGACGGCGGCGCAGCGGGCAGCGCGGGCGGAGGAGCTTCTTGGGCGCGTGGGTTTGTTGCATCGAATGAATGCACTGCCGCCGACGCTTTCGGGTGGGGAACGGCAGCGCGTGGCGATCGCGCGGGCGCTGGCGAATTCGCCGAGGCTCTTGCTTGCGGATGAGCCGACGGGGGCGCTGGATTCGAAAACGGGCGGACAGTTGTTTGAGTTGCTCGGGGAGATTCAACTGGAGCTGGGGATGACGTTGCTGGTGGTGACGCACGATGAACACATCGCGGCGCGGGCGGGGCGGGTGGTGCGGATCTTGGATGGGCGGGTGTGTTGAGAGCGGCGCGCGCTCAGATGGTCTGCCAATCGGCAAGCCTGAGTCGATGCACAACTCGTGATCGAAGACCCCACCCTGACCCTCCCCTTCGTAAGGGGAGGGAATGGAGGCGCACTCTCTCAATCGAGAGGATTGGGCATGCAGAATCGATCCTGTGATTCGAATTAACCTGCCAGGAGTGCGGCGGTGGAATCGCCGAGGACGGTGCGGAGTTTGGCGAAGGCGCGGATTTCGATTTGACGGACGCGCTCCTTTGACAGGCTCAATTCGCGGCCGATCTCGTCGAGGGTGGTCGGCGTTTTGGATTCGCCGATTCCGAAGTGGCGTTCGATGATGGCGCGTTCGCGGTCGTCGAGCGAACCGAGGCCGCGCGACAGGGCGGCGCGAATGGGGGCCTGTTCATCTTCGACCGGAAGTTCGATGGCGCGCGTGTCGCGGGCGACGGAGAGGAAGTCGTCGCAGCCGGTCTGGTAGCGGTCGCCGTGGCTTCGCTCTTCGGGGATGCTACGGGCGAAGCCACGCATGATCGCGTAGGAGGCATAGGTGCTGAACGCGAAACCGCGGGAGTAATCGAACTTTTCGACGGCCTTCATGAGTGAGAGGTTGCCGTCGCTGACGAGTTCGAAGAGATTCGCGGCGGGGTTCGCAAACAAATGCTTCTTGGCAATGCTGACGACGAGGCGGAGGTTCGCCTGCGTAATTCGGTTTTTGAGCTGCGTGGCGGCGTCCATCGCTTCATCGAAGCGGGCGATGTCGGCGGGGACGGCCTTGGCGGTGTCGGCGGCGATCTTCGCGCGGATGCCGGAGGCCTGATGCAGGCGGAAGTTCATTCGGCGGAAGAGGTCGGCCTCCTGCGCGCGAGTGAGCAGCGGCGTGCGATAGAGATCCGCCAGATAGGGCGGGAGATTCGTGGGGACGCGGGTGAGCGTCGGGTCGAGTTCGGCGTCGTCGCGCGAGCCGGGGAAATTGTCGGTGAGGATTTCGCGGTCGGCGTCGGGGGCATCGAACGCGGCGTTGTAGATGTAGTCGACCGGCTGAGCGGCGATGCGCTCGGCGCGGATGCGAGTGACGATTCGGGTTATCTGGCCGGGCTTGCGGTTGAAGCGGGCGGCGAGATCGGCCACGGTGTCGCCGGCGACGTAGGCCTCGTAGATGACGGTGTCTTCATCGATGGGCTGCGGTTGCTCGGCGCGGTCGAAGAGGGCCAGCGCCGGGTTCTCGGCGTCGAACTTGCGAAGCGTGTAGCGAATTGTTTCCACGGCGCGGCCGGTTTCATCGGCGAGGCGAAGCGTGACGACGTGGAGCGAGGCCTTTTCGGCGGCGACGAGATCGCGGGCGCGCTCGATGATGCCGGCCTTTTCGGCGACCGACATTTGCTGGAAGTTGGCACCGCGGGCGATGAGGTCGCCGTTGCGATGGATGAAGCGCTGGATGACGCGGCTGGTGAAGGCGAGCCTGGGCTTGCCGGTGTCGGTGGCGATCCAGGTGCCGGCGAGGCCGCGCGATCGCCAGCGTGAGATTGTTTTCGTGCTGACTTTGAATCGCTTGGCAAGCGCTTCGGCGTCGTAGAGCGGCTCGTCGAAGGCGAGCGCGGGGATCGGCGCGGCGGCGGTGAGCGAGTCGAGCAGTTCGACAAGGTCGGCGATCAACTCTTTGCCGGCGAGCATGGAGTCAGCGGTTCGCTTGGGGCGATAGCCGGTGATGTGGAAGCAGATGAGGGCGTAGGGGTATTCCTTCGCGGGGTCGATGAGATCGATTGCGCGACCGATGCCGGCGATTTGACGCAGGCGATGGCGCAGCGGCGCGAGCGTCAGCTCATGCGCCAATTGCGCGATCTGGTCGTGGCAGAATGACTTCATTCGACAACTCCACGAGCGGGTGGGCGAGGACACTCGCGGCAACCGGCGGTAGGACGGGCTTTCCCGTGCAGCCGGCGTCTTGGGCGGGGGCGACCGGTGGTCGCACTCCTTGCTCTCACTCATAGATATTATCGCAATCAGAGTGGGGGAAGTCAAAATAGAGTTTGATGGATTTTGGCGGTCGGCGGGGGGTGGGATCGGACGCGAATCGGCCGTAAGTCGTTACCCGTAAGTGTGTTATAGGCTATTTGCGCGAAGAGGCCGGGCGAAGAATGAGGGTGACTTTCGTTTTGAGCGGTGGGATTTGATCGGTATTCGCCTTGAGCCAAAGGTCGGCATCGGCGTCTGTATGAGGCGTCGGGAGGCAGAGAAGGGAGCTGGGGAAGTCGACGACGGGGACGACGGTGCCTTCGACGTTGGCGGCGAATGAGCCGTCGTCGTTGCGCTCGGAACCGGTGAAGAGCCAGGGGGTTTGTTGCATCGGGCCTTTGCGTTTTAGGTCGTACATCCAATCGCACACGGATGCTTCGACTGGCTTGCCGTCTTTTTCAAAGCGAACGGAGACGTCGACGGCGTCGCCGGTGGCGGGGCGCTGGGTTTTTGTTTCGTGGAAGTAGCGCGGCGGCTTGCCGGGGGTGAGGCCGATGAGGCCAAGGGCTTGGTAGATGTGTTCGGGTGAGGAGCGGAGGAGGACGATGGATTCGTGTTCCTTGGGTGTGGGTGATTTGGCGTAGGCGAAGAGTTCGAGAGCGCCTTCGCGGAGGATGATCTCGCCGTCGATTTCGACCTGGGGGACGCGGTAGTCGATGCGGATGCCGGGTTGGAAGTCGACGATGCGCGGGGTGGAGGGTTGAGTGGTGGGCGCGGGGCGGTTGCAGGCGAAGCACAAGGTAATTGCGGCAAGTAGTGAACCTGCGATTCGATGGAAGGTGGGTCGAGTACGACCCACCCTACGAGTTACTTGTGGTGTCATGGTTTGTGCATTGTCCAACGAGTTGTTCTTTGTCGCCACGGGTCAACAAGTTGACCCACGCCACCCCGGCGTGCTACTTCTGCATCGTGCTGAGGACGGCCTTTATGTCGCTCCAGAGTTTCTGGTATTGCGTGTTTGAGGGGGCAAGCTCTTTGGCGCGATGGGCCGCGTCACTTGCTTTGCCAAAATGCGTGCTTGCGTCGGCAAACTTGCTTTCACGGGCGGCGGCGTTGCCGAGGTTGGCTTCGCTGATGGCGAGGAAGTACCACGCGTCGTGGTAGTCGGGGGCGAGGCGGGTGGCTTCGCGCATCAACTCGGCGGCGGCGGCGTGGTATCCGAGGGCGAGGGGGATGTTGACGGCGGTGCCGAGGGAGAGGGCTTTGGTGTACGCCGGTTCGTCGTAGGCGGCGATCCACTTCTTCGGATCGAGGTCGGCGGCGGTTGGGTGATTCGTCTTGATGAGTTCGATGTGTGCGGGGATTCGGCGGGCGAAGATGACGGCCTGCGGGTCGAAATAGACGAGTGCCCAGTTGGTGTAGTCGGCGGCGAGGCGCATGACGAGTGGTTGGGTGTCGGGGCCGACGTGCAGCAGGGCGATGTTGATTTGCTCGCGGTCGAAAATGTCGGCGTGCGGGCGTTTGGCGAGGCCGAGGTCGAAGGCGGCGGCGAGGGTTTCTTCTTTGTAGGCGAAGGTGTTGGTATCGACGAAGAGTTTGAAGCGGTCGGGCAACCAGGGGAGCGTGTTGCTCGATGAGAAGTAATCGACGAAGAGATTGGGTTGCAGATCCTGGTGCGCGGCGAGCCACTTTACGGCGTCGGTGGTGAAGGTACGCGAGGAATAGCCCGTGCCGAACTGGCGGGTGATGCGGCGCTCGGTGTAGTAGAAGCGGCCGTTCACGAGGCCGTCGTTAGATCGAATCGAGATAGTAGTGAGGATCAGGAATGGCAGAAGTCTGAGCCGATTGGGCTTCCAAGTTCTGAGTGCGGCGATGGCGCCGAGGGCCAGTGGCGCGCCGGCGAGGGCGAATTGGGCGATGTTGCGGCGCATCTGGAAGGACATCGCGGCAAAGAGAATGAGCAGCAGCATGGGGGCGAAACGGCGGCGAATGAGACAAGCAATGAGGCCGATGGCGGCGACGGCGAGCAGGACGTAGTAGGCGTGCATGGTGCGAGCGTTGATGAGTTCGCCGACGTAGCGGAACGGTGAATGGAATTCGGAGATGAGGGACCACGCGCCTGCGGCGGCGTCGGTGGGGCCGCCGGCCATTGCGTTGGTGCGGCGGAGATAGGAGAGCGTTTCAATCGGGAAGATTGCACCGCGCCAGCCCCAGGGGTTTACCAAACAGGCGATGAGTTGGGCGGCGAAGGTCCAGAGGCGCATTCGCAGGGTTGTTGTCTTTTCAGCGTTCCGCGGGCCTGTGAAGGAGGTGATGAGATCGGCGGCGACGAATGCGCCGGTAATGAAGAGGCCGACGAGGAAGTAGCTGTGGAGGTTCACCCAGAGGAGTTGCAGGGCCACGATGGCGACGGCGCGGCGGCGGGTGTGCGCTGGGTGCGCGAGCAACGCAAGCATTGAGAGCATGATGGCGTAGCTGAAGAGTTCGGGGCGGAGACTGAAGCGTTCGTAACCGGCGACGCCGGCAAGAAGCCATGTTGCCGCGAGCCAGAGGAGTGAGCGAGTGGAGTGTCGTAGCACGAGGGCGATGGCGGCGAAGGTGATGAGTGTGAGCGCGGTGCGCAGGGCGATGAGGCCGGAGGGGCCGGCGGCGCGATGGGCGATGGCGATGATGATCTGGCTGCACCAGTTGGCATTTACAAACGTGACTGCGTTTTGCGGGAGGAGGAAAGGATCTCGGTCGACGATCTGACCGTGGTCGAGGAAGTGATTGCCGTAGGCGAGGTGATAGCCGGTGTCGAGGCTTTCGATTTTGTGCCAGGAGAGGGCGAGGACGAAGGCGGCGGCGGCGAGGCAAGCGATTGCGCCGGGTAGATCGCGGCGCGCGGGATTGTCACTCGCGGGGGGCATAGGGGTTTATCGGCGGGAAGGGAATGGCGAATGTCGAATTACCAATTACAAAAGAGGCCGAGATGTGGACGGATTGCGTGGGGCGAACTGTTGAGCGGCATTCCGTGTTCGGGAATTACCTTGAATCAAAGCCCCCACCCTTTCGGGGCTTCCTACCCGGGCGCCCCTCAATCCCCTTCGCAAGGGGAGGGAACAGACGGGCTGACGCCTACGACAACGGTTCAGCAGAATTGCTGCCGCTCCGAACGCTTCTCAACATTCAGCGCTACTTACCTTCCCGCGCTGCTTAGCGTCGGGAATGCCTCGGCTTCTGCCTCTTCCTGGATGATGATGGTCGGCTTGATCAGGATGAGCAGCACCTGATCGTCCTTCACGTTGGACGTGTTGGAGAAGGCGCGCTTCAGCACCGGGATGCGCGAGAGGATCGGCACGCCGGCGTCCACGTCGCGTTCGGCCGACAGCTTCAATCCGCCAATGAGCAGCGTGCCGCCATCGGGGACGGAGACGGTCGTTCGCACATCTTGCGTCGTTAGGGTGGCGAGTTCGATGAAACCGGATCCGACGGTATTAGAACCGCCGAAGAAGACCGTGCGGAAGTCGCCGGTGATCGTCGTAAAGGTTCGGACCGTCATCGTGACATACTTGTGGTCGGCCGAGATGGTGGCCTGCACGTCGAGCGAGCGGCCGGTCGGCGCGGTGGCGACACCGGGCAGGAAGGCTCCGGCGTTGTCACCGATGATCGGCGTGAGGGCGGCGATGTAGTCGCGCTGGACGAAGGCCTCGAAGGTGGCGCGCTGTCCGTTGAAGAGGACGAGGCGCGGGGCGTCGAGGTCGCTGGCGCGGCGGTCGACTTGCGTGGCGCGCAGGAGGAAGTCCACCTGAATGTTGTCGAGGAAGCTCCCGAAGACCTGGAACGCAGGCGACGAATTCACCAATGAGGCGAGCGAGCCGTTGATGTTCGTGTCGGAGGGCGTGGCCAGCGCGAGGGTGTTGTTCACGATCGGGATCGGTGTCCACTGACTGCTATGCGGGCCGACGTCGCCGGACGCGGGGACGAGGCCGGGCTGTCCATAGGGCTGGGCGAATGGCTGCGTCGGAAGGTTGATACCGACGTTACCGGGGGCACCGGGCGTATAGCCGTTGCGAACGAACTGTCTCGGGACCAGCACCGGGTTGCCGGTGGCCGGATCGCGAATGGTGGTTCGGTCGAAACCGGCATTGCCGTTATTGAGCACGACGTCGAGGTCGACGCCGATTTGCTCAAGCCAGTTTCGTGTGATGGTGATGTAGCGGGCCTCGACGGCGACCTGCATGGCGCGGGCCTGTCGCAATTGGCGAAGCAGGTCGCGTAGCTGGCCGTGGGCCGTCGTGGTTTGAGTGACGATGACCTGATTCTGCAGCGCAGAGATGGCACCGACGTTTCCACCGGCATCGCGCCAGCTTTCCGGGTCGATGGTCTGCTGGATGAGGGTCATCAGGGGTTGGAGCGGGTCGCCCAGGTTTTGCTGGGTTTCTTCCTGCTGGCCTTGCTGACCGCCGCCTTGCTGCTGACCGCCGCCCTGCTGGCCGCCCTGACCGCCGCCGAAGAGGAAGCGACCGCCGCCAAGACCGCCCTGCTGATTCTGCGACTGCGGGACGTTGTATGGCGTGAAGCGGCTTCGGAAGGTGGGGACGGTGATAATGAGGTCCTGCACGTTGTAGACGCGCGTGACCTTGTTTCGGCTGAGGTCTTCCTTGGTGGAGACGGTGACGACGCCGTCGTCGATTTCATAAGCGAGTTCGGTTTCACCGCCGCCGACGGCATTGAGAATCAGTTGAAGGGCCTTTTCATATTTGACGCCCTGCAGCTTGAGATTGACTTCGGCTTCCTTCTCGATGGCGGCGGCGCTGAGTGCGGCCCAGTTGGGGACGATGTTCAGGCCGGTGAGGGCCCGGAGGCTTTCGATGACGTCTTCGAAACGCTTGGCTTCGAAGGCGAGTTCGGGGGCAACGGCCTGCAACTTCTTGCGGGCGACGCGCGTGCTGTCGGATTCGGCGGATTCCTCGGAACCGGTTCGGCGCGAGGCGATCTCGGGCCAGTTCTTCGGATACATGACATCTTTGTGCCACGGGATGATGGTTTCGTCGTTCTCAACGAGCAGGTCCTGGGTTTGGGCATACTTGGTGTCGAGGAGTCCGCGATCGCGGTTGGCGACGGAGAAGTCTTCGATGGTGTCCTTCATCCAGGCGGCCTGATTGTTTTCGGGGTCGATGGCGAGGACCTGTTTGAGGACCTGGATGGCGTCGTCGTAACGGCGTTCTTTGCGAAGCTCGGCGGCCTGCTGCATCAACTGCTCGACCTGGCGGAGCTTGGTGGAGCGAATACGATTAACGCGTTCGGCTTCCTGCTGCTCGATTTCCTGATGTTTCTTCTGGATCTCGCGCTCGTCAAAGTCGCGCTGCTCGTCGTCGAGGAACTTCTCAAGCTCGGAAGCCTGTGTTCGCAGGTCTTCGTAGCGTGAGGGTGGCGAGGCGTAGCGGCGGTTCATTTCGAGCGTCTGCTTGGCGAAATCGAGCAGGCGGCGGGCCTCGTCGAAATCTTCGGCGAGGACGGCTTTGCGGATCTTCGATTCGGTGTCGCGATAGGTCTTGGCGGCCTGCTGCCAGAGGAGTTCGTGTTCTTCGGCAAGCTGCTCGACGATGGACGAGCCACCGGTGGAGGCGCGGGTCGCGGGCTGAGTTTTGATTTCGTCGGATCGTGCCGCGGTTTCTTCGACAGGATCGGCCTGCGCGGCGGGTTCGGATTTCTGCGACTTCGACCTTCTCTCAATTTCCCTGAGCTGAGTTTTGGCGTCGTCCTTCATTTCGGGCGACGCGAATTTGTTTTTGATGATCTTCTCGTAGGCGGCCTTGGCGGCATCCCATTTTTTCTCATTCATGGCGGCGGCGCCGGCCTTGAGCGATGCACTGGCATCCGCGACGGCATCGACGGCTTTCGTGGCCATGTCGGTGTAGCGCTGGAGTTGGAGCTGCTGCTCTTCCTCTTCCAGATCATCGCCCGAGATGCCCTTCAGGAGGTCGAGCGCCTCCTGATACTTGGCGTCATCGTAGAGCTTGACGGCCTTGGCGAGTCGATCGGCCGGTGCATCGTCATCGGCACGAACCGGCAGAGCCAGCGCGCAGAGGATGAGGACGAACATGCCACATGGAATGCGGAGTCGCAGCATGAGGATCTCCTTCGATCACTTAAACAAACGGATCCGTCTTGGTACGGATCGGCATGGCAATTTCGGCAATTCCCCCGGTTTTTCCCTTGCCGTTGGGAGGTCTCTCTGGCTCGTCGTTACTTTCGCTGGGCCGGGAGGTTAGGTCTGGGTGGGATCCTGGTAGGTCTTCACCCCGGTCCAAATCGACTATCGAGCCAATAGAATTTACGCCGCTTCGTTTGGCAATGCAAGCCCTGACGGGGGTTTTGGCTGTGCAGGTCCCCTCTGTGGGTGGGTTTGCGGACCCGTCTGTTGTTCTCGGAGCAACCCCCCGAAGCCAAGGTCCGAAGCTGTCGTTGTTAGCTGCCGCCAAACCGCGGCGAATGGAAATCGTTGGGAAAAACCCGCAACGATTGGGTCCGTAGCCACATGGGGACAAGTCGCAAACGTATGGCAATTAAACAGTTAGGGACAATCCTAATTCAGTGATTCGTCGTTTATTACGAAATAGGGATGCGTTGCCCAGTGTTCGAGGCCGAACAGGTCCGAAGAGACCTCCATTCGGCGCGCTTGAGTCCAGTTTTTCCACCGATCCGGTAGCGATCGATGGGTAAAACGCTTAAGCGATTTGGCGAGGGATCTGAGCCTAATGGGAAGTTCGAATGTAGTAGTGGCCGGGCCGAAGGAACCCACTCGACCAGCTTCGGCGGGATCGCTTCGCGAGAAGCTCTTGTCCTTGTTCAACAAGGTCAAGCTTCCGAGCAGCCCTGTTCTGGCCACGAAGATTCTGGAGTTGACCGAAAACCCGGACGCATCGGCCGAGGATTTTGCGAAGCTCATTCAGATGGACGGCCCGCTTGCGGCGCGACTGCTGAAGATGTCGAACGCCGCCTCGCTTGGTCAGCGCACGCCGGTCACCACCCTTCAAAAAGCCGTCACTGTGCTGGGAATTGCACGCGTTCGGACGGCGGCACTTGGTTTCCAACTCGTCGGGCACTTGAACAAACTGGGAAGTTGTCCATTTGACATGACGCGCTATTGGCAGCACGCAGTGCTTCGCGGCTGCGTGGCGCGGGAGCTGGCACGAATCATCGTGCCAAAGCTCGCGGAAGAGGCGTTTCTGGTCGGCCTGTTGCAGGACACGGGCATTCTGTTGCTGATTCAGATCCTCGGTAAAGAGTATGCCGACTTGTTCGCCAAGTTCGGCCAGGACCACGTCACGTTTTTTCAGGCCGAACGGCGCTCCGCGGCGCATACCCACGTCGAGGCATCGGCGGCGATCGCGCAGGAGTGGAAACTACCCGACGTAATCGCGCAGCCGATCTCAACGCATCACACCCCCGTCACGATCAGCATTGATCGGGACAAACTGGCCGGCGTTGCGTATTTGGTGGGGTCGATGCGGTTCGCTCAACACGATGCGAGTGAAAACTCCGTGGACCCGGCGCGGGAATACGCGACACAGGCTCTGCGTCTGGATGACGCCGCGTTTCAGAAGGCATTTGCCGACGCGGCGAAAAGCTACGAAGAAATGGCGGAGCTGCTAGGCGAGGCACTGCCGGAAGACGTCGATGTGACGGAATTGCTCAGCCAGGCCAATGCCCAATTGACGACTGTCGCGGGCCAGGCGGAAGAAAAGGTATCGACGGCTGTCGCCGAGCGAAATGAGCTGGAGGCGCGACAGGCGGAATTGACGAACGTCCTCGGCGAAGTGAAGAAGCGGGCGTCGAGCGATCCGCTCACGGGCACGCTGAATCGCGGAGCCTTAAGCGAGGCGGCGGCGGAGTGCATTCGCCGAGCGTGTGAGGCGCGATCGACGCTCAGTGTGGCGTTTCTTGATGTGGACAATTTTAAGAAGCTAAACGACACCTTTGGCCATAAGACGGGCGATGAGGTTCTTAAGAAGGTGGCTGTTGCGATTGCGGGGCTTGGCCAGGATCCGGGATGCAGCGGCCGTTATGGCGGCGAAGAATTCATCGTAATGGTGCCGGGCCTGGACGAGGCCGGTGCGCGACTCCTTGGTGAATCGGTATGCGACGTGATTCGCGGGATCGATTTCAAGGGGCTGGGTTTGAGCAGTCCGGTTACGGCCAGTGTCGGCGTTGCGCACGGTGTGCCGACGTCGATTATGACGGTCGAAGAGGCCTTCGGTGCTGCCGACCGAATGATGTACAAGGCGAAGAAATCCGGTAAGAACCGATCTCTCGTTGGCGGACTCCATGTAAATGATGAATCAGAAGCCTCCTCGCCATTTTCGGCGGGGCCGGCGGCCGTCGCGCCGGAGGTGATTGCGGCGGTTGCGTCGCAGATGAACGAGAGCGAAGCGCCGGTTGCCGCCAATGTTCGTTCCGAGCGGCGCGAAAAGGTGGCGATGGTGTGCAAGGTGACGACCTTCACCGAGACCTTCCAGACGCGGAGTGAGACGGGGTGTGTCCGGAATCTGTCGGCCGGAGGGATGAGTTTGTTGTTGTCGCGGTCGGTTGCGGCGGGTCAGCCGGTCGAGGCGGCGATTCAATTGCCGGACAAGTCGGTGGTCTATATGGCTGGCGTCGTTGCGCATAGCCGAATGGTTCGCGAGAAAGTCCACGAAGTCGGCGTAAAGGTGTCTACGACGAGCCGGCAGCCGATCTTTTCGGCGAACCCGGCGGCGGCGCTGGTGAGTCTTCCGTGGCTCGCGCAGGCTCTGCGATCTCGGGCTGGCGGTCAGTAGGGTAACCCCTACTGATAGGGCCGCATCACTTCAGTTATAGGTCCGTTTAGCATTAGTGCCCAAGCTTTCGTTGCGCAACTCATTTTCATGTCTAAGGTTAAGCTAGTTTCATTGAACGGCTGATTTCCTGCATCGTCCCTTTTCATTTGCCCGATCCTGAATTTGGTGTTATAATACAGGGTCGTTTTTCACCCCGTTCTTGGGGGGGCGGCAAGCGAGGCGGCGGAACCGTTCTGGCTGCGAAAGCAGCCTAAGTCTTTGGGCCGAATATACTTAGGAGAGAGAGTGGCCGGGCGGCATACCGTCGAAATTACCGAGCAAATTCGTCGGTCGAGCGATATCGTGGATATCGTTTCGTCTTACGTCACCCTGAAGCGTGCTGGCAAGCAGTTTCGGGGCCTTTGCCCGTTCCATTCCGAGAAGTCGCCTTCCTTTCACGTCACGCCCGATCGGCAGATTTTCAAGTGCTTTGGCTGCGGCGTGGGCGGGGATGTTTTCAAATTCGTTCAACTGCGCGAAAGCGTGGATTTCCTTGAGGCCCGGCAAATCCTGGCGGCGAAGGCAGGAATCGATCTTCAACATGAACGGCCTGCGGAATCGGCCGGTGAGTCGATCGGCAAGCCGGACTTGGAGCGGGTCAACCGGTGGGCAGCGGCTTGGTTTCAGCAGCAGTTCTTGGGTACCGATGGCGAGTCGGCTCGGGGATATGTTCGATCGCGCGGCATAACGGAGGAGTCGATTAAGGCCTTCGGTCTGGGTTTTGCCCCGGACGGTTGGTCGGCGCTCGCCATCGCGGCGGCGCAGAAAGATATTCCGACAACACTTCTCCTTGCGGCAGGCTTAATAAAGCAGCGCGACGAGGGCAATGGATATTACGACGCCTTTCGCAATCGGCTGATGTTTCCGATTCAGGATGCGATGGGTCGAGTTATCGGGTTCGGCGGCCGGACATTGGGCGATGACAAGGCGAAGTACCTCAATTCGCCACAGACCGTTTTGTTCGACAAGAGCCGTTGCCTCTATGGATTGAACGCGGCGAAGGACGCCTTCCGCGATGGGAAGCGTGCGGTCGTCGTCGAGGGCTACATCGACTGCCTGATGGCGCACCAGTTTGGCTTCACGGAGACGGTGGCGACGTTGGGAACGGCATTGACGCTGGATCACGTTCAGATGCTGCGGCGATATGTAGATGAGGTCGTGCTGCTGTTTGATGCGGATTCGGCGGGGCAGCGTGCGGCGAACCAGAGTCTGCCGTTGTTCTTTACTTCGGACGTTTCGCTCCGGTTGGCGCAGGTCCCAGAAGGTAAGGACCCCGCGGATTTGCTGCTCCAAAAGGGTGCAGAGGCTTTGCGGACGGCTTTGACCTCGGCGGTCGGAGCGCTAGAATCGAAGTGGAAGCAGGTACTGTCTCGTTGCCGGAGTGGCGATGGTGGGCCTGATGTTCGTCGTGCGGTTGAAGAGTTCCTGGGACTGGTTGCGCAGTCGCAGGATTTCGGCGCCGGCGATCCCATCCAACGGGGGTTGCTGATCAACCAGGTTGGGAAGCTGCTGGGACTCTCCAACGAGGAGATCAACCGGCAAATGCGTATTCTCGGGCGCAAAGCGCCCGTGGTGTCGGCGTCGAAGCCGACGGCCGTGGAGCGCGTCGCGCCGCCGTCGAATGCGGCGGACTCCGCGATGCGGGATCTGCTTGAAGTGTTGTTGAACGAACCGACGTATTACGAATCGGTTCGATCGGAGTTCGATGCCTCGCAGGTCGCGGACGCGGACCTTGCGGAGATCGCCCGCGGGCTCGCCGAGATGGCGGATGCCGGCAGTGAGTGGACGGTGAGTTCGCTGATCGGCCGATTTGAATCGGTGCGGATCGGGGGGTTGATCGTCGATTTGCAGATGGCGGGTGAACGAGGCGGAAATTTCGCAGCGCGTGTGGAAGGCGCCGTGGCGACGTTGCAAAAGGTACGGGACCGTGAGCGCATCGTGGCGCTGACGGCTGAAGGACGAGGGGAAACGAATCAGGCATCATCCAAGCTTCGCGCCGCGGGAGAGGCGGCCCGGAGGATGAGTCATTTCGCGGCTCGCAGACACATGACGGCGACCCCATTGATACCGGGTGCCGCGTCGAGCGAGGCGCACACTGCCGACAATGTTTCGGCGTAGTGAGAGCGCGGCCGGGCAAACACAGTCTGGCTCGGCCGAGCGGTGTGAGAATATTGAGGTGAGAAGGACGCCGCACGGCGCATGGTTGCGTCGCGCGTGCAAAACCGAATTGGATGGTGCGCCCCTGCCGCAGCATGAGCGGACGGCGCACTGTTCGGCGCAGTATTTGGAGTCGGTACGCAATGACGAAAGTTTTGAACAAAGAGACGCCTGCGGCATCGCCGAAGCCCCGCCCCGTTGAAAACGTGGATCCGGTGGAGGCGAGCATCAGCGAATTGATCGAGAAGGGTAAGCAGCGTGGCTTCCTGACGTGGGAAGAGATGAACGACTCGCTTCCTGATGAGGCGGTGCATCCGGATCGCCTTGAAGTGATTCTGCAGAAGCTGGAAGAGCTTGGCATCGACATGGTCGATGAGGCCGACGCACAAAAGGTGGCGTTCGGTGAGGATTCGGCGGACCCGAACAAGAAGCCTGACTTCGACGCGGCGGAGGCGCTTCCGGCCGAGGACGATTTCCCGGTGGAGGCACCGAGTCGCAGGATCGATGACCCCGTGCGCATGTACCTGACGCAGATGGGCGAGATCCCGCTGCTGACGCGCACCGAGGAAATCACGCTGGCGAAGAAGATCGAACTGACGCGCACGGCGTTTCGGCGCAAGGTGCTGGAGTCGGACTGTAGTCTGCAGGCGGCCGTCGAGATGCTGCAGCAGGTGAACGACGGCACCCTGCCATTCGATCGCACAATGAAGATTTCCACCGGAGAAAACCAGGCGAAGGCCGCGGTCATGGCACGGTTGCCGGGGAACCTGGTGACGGTTCGCAAGCTGATGCAGCAGAATCAGGACGCATGGGCCAAGCTGCACGAGGGGCGACCCAGCGCGGCCGCCCGTGCGGAGCTTTGGCGCGGCGTCATGCAGCGGCGGAGCAAGTCAGTCTCGCTGCTGGAAGAGCTGGCCCTTCGCACGAGCAAGATCACACCGCTGATGCGCAAGCTGTATGCGTTGTGTGACAAGATGACCAACCTCGAGTCCAACCTGACGGATGCGCGGGTGCGAGCCGGTATGACGCAGGACGACATCGAGGCGATGGGTGATGAACTCGCGGGCCTGCAGGATCTGGTGCTCGAAGCGCCGATGATGCTGCGGCGGCGTGTTGCGGCCCTTCGCAAGATCTTCGTCGAATACGAAGATGCGAAGCGGAAACTGTCGGGCGGCAACCTGCGGCTCGTGGTTTCCATCGCAAAGAAGTATCGCAATCGCGGCCTGCCGTTCCTCGACATCATTCAGGAAGGCAACACCGGCCTGATGCGGGCCGTGGACAAGTATGAGTATCGCCGCGGCTACAAGTTCAGCACCTATGCGACGTGGTGGATTCGCCAGGCGATTACGCGGGCCATTGCCGATCATGCCCGGACGATCCGTATTCCGGTTCACATGATCGAGACGATGAGCCGGTTGCGGAATATTTCGCGCGACTTGCTGCAGGAACTCGGCCGGGAGCCGACAACCGAGGAAGTCGCGAAGCGCGCCAAGATGCCGATCAGCGAAGTGCGCCGGGTGATGAAGATCAGCCGGCATCCGATCTCGCTGGATCGGCCGGTGGGCGAAGGCGAGGATTCGTACTTTGGTGATTTCATCGAGGACGAAACAGCCGAGAGCCCGGTGAGCACGGCGAGCAACGAGATGCTGAAGGATCGCATCGAGCAGGTGCTCAAGAGCCTGACCTATCGCGAGCGGGAGATCATCAAGCTCCGCTATGGCATCGGCGACGGCTACACGTATACCCTGGAGGAGGTCGGCAAGATCTTCAAGGTGACACGTGAGCGCGTGCGTCAGGTCGAGGCCAAGGCCATCCGCAAGCTGCAGCACCCTGTGCGCTGCCGCAAGCTGGAGGGCTTCATGGATAAGGACGGCAACCTGACGATGCCGGAAGAGACCGGTTTCGATCTTGATTAGCCGACCGTGGACACGTTGATGTACAAATTGAACAAACGGCCCGTCGGCGAACACCGGCGGGCCGTTTTTTTGGTTATCGAATCTTCATGCGGGCGCGGCGGGACAGGGGTCGACTTGCCCCGGCCGCATGGGTACACTAGTAGCGACTTGGCGGGAATGCCGGGACGGGCCGAGCGGTCTTAACGCCTAAACCAAGAACCACTGCGAATCTCATGACCGATTTCACTCCATCGAGTGATGCGTCGCCGACCGCTGACGCATCGGGTGTTCCATCACTGTCCGTTCCGGGCGGCGCGCCGGTTGCGCCGGGTCGTCTCCTGGATCAAATCAAGACGGGCGGTGATTCGGCACTCGACCAAGCAGTGAACGACGCGATGACGGGCGTGAGCGCGGCGGACATGACCGGTGGCGCGGGCCTTGCGGCAGCGAGCAACCCGGACGGCCCGGGTGCCATTCGTCAGGGGCGCATTGCGAATATCGGTTCACAGGATGTGCTCATTGACTTCGGCGGGAAGAGTCTGGGGACGATGCCGCTGGCGGAGTTCGGCAAGGATGAAACGTATGCGGTCGGCGACGACATCGAAGTGATGATCGGGGATGCCGAACCTGTGAATGGTCTGCTAGGCGTATCCCGGAAGAAGGCGCGGCAGCGTCGGCTCCTCGACAGCCTGACGCCCGGCATGGTGCTTGATGGGCACGTGACCGGGATGAACAAGGGCGGGCTGGAAGTGGAAATTCAGGGGCTTCGCGGGTTCATTCCGGCGAGCCAGGTGGATGTCCGCTTTGTGAAGGACATATCGAATCTGATCGGGCAGGATATTCGCGCCGAGGTGATGAAGTTCGAGAAGGCGGATGACACGATCATCCTGTCGCGGCGCAACGTGCAGATGAAGGAGTCGGTCGATCGCAAGGAGAAGCTGATCACCGAGATCGAAGTCGGGCAGGTGCGGCGCGGTCGCGTGCGGAGCCTGTGCGAGTTCGGCGCGTTCGTCGATATCGGCGGCATGGATGCCCTGTTGCACGTCACGGACATGAGCTGGGGCCGGGTGACGAAACCCGAAGACGTCGTCAAGGTGGGCGACGAAATCGAAGCCAAGATCATCAAGATCAACAAAGAGAAGAAAAAGATATCGCTGAGCCTGAAGGAAACGATTCCCGACCCGTGGTCGGTGATCGCGACCAAGTATGCGGTCGGCGCGAAGCTTTCAGGCAGAGTTGTTCGCCTGCAGGAATTCGGCGCTTTCGTCGAGATTGAGCCGGGCGTGGATGGATTGATCCCGCTAAGCGAGATGAGCTGGACGAAGCGCGTGCGGACCCCGAATGAGGTGGTCAAGGAAGGCGACGTCGTGGATGTCGCGATCATCGGCATCGATGCTGAAAAGAAACGAATCTCACTGAGCCTGAAGCAGACCTCCACCGATCCGTGGGCGGTCATCGCCGAACGATACCCTGTCGGATCAACGATCAAGGGCAAGGTAGCGCGGACGGCGGAGTTCGGCGCGTTTGTGAATCTCGAAGATGGCATCGACGGTTTGATCCACATTTCGGAACTTTCGGAACATCGGATCAAGGCTGTCACCGACAAGGTGAAGCCGGGCGACGATGTTGAGGTTCGCGTGATCGGGCTTGACCCTGCGAACAAGAAGATCAGCCTGTCAATGAAGCCGCCGCCGAAGGAAATGACGGAAGAGGAGAAGGCGGAGATTGCGCGGCGTCGCGCGGCGGAAGAGAAGGATCGCGAGAAGAAGAAGGCGAAATCGGCTTCGCGCCGCGGCGGACTCACCGTGGAATATGGCGGCATCGGGCTTGGATCGCTGGACCCGAGCAAGTTCTCCAGTTAGCGGGATTCGCCGCATCCATCGACATTTCCAATTGGATGCGGGCCATTGACCCGGCGTTGGTGTCACTCGATAATTCCCGCTTCGCGCATCGGCGCGCGATGTGTCGGGTAGGTAGCTCAGTTGGTAGAGCAACGGACTGAAAATCCGTGTGTCGCCGGTTCAATTCCGGCCCTACCCAGTTCAGACTATTAGCATTGCTTTTCCCGCCATTCACTCAGAGGCTGCTCAATACCCATTACGCAGCTTTTTTTCTGATTACATTTTTTTGTGTTCCAAGTCTCGAGCGATGTAGGCAGAAATCGTCTGTGTTCTCGGAGGCGCCAAGGCGGCATGTTGTGCGGCTTTGAGACGGTGCGGCGCTGGAAGACCTGCCGAAATGAACGGTCGGATGGGGGCGGTTTGCGCCGTCCATCCGGTTGAATCGCTCACCTCGGACAGGCCTCCCCGCGGCCCCAAGGCGCCTCCTTCCAATCGGTGTCGGCACCGAGATTGGGTTCGGAAGACACTGTCCACCGAACGTGAAAAATATAAGACGAGGGATTGTCAGACTTTGTCGGGCCTAACAGATGTAAGGGGTGACACGTCGCGTCGCAGGTCCGCAAGGAATCGCTTGCATCGCACGATAAACACGTATTTGGGAGTCAGATTGCGGTGGAAAGTTTTTTGATAAGGAGTGATTTTCTGATGTGTCAGGCCGACGGCATATACTGGTCCGCCGCGAGACGAAGGGCTTCCGCGACTTCGACACGGAGCCAGTCCGGGCGGAGGATTTCGGCCAGAGGGCCGAATCCGAGGATCCACCGCTTGAACTCCACGACGTTTCCGAGGGTGAAGGTGGCGACAAGGCCTTCGGCGCCTTCGATGGCGGGTTCGAACAATGTTCCAGCAGATTCGATCCAATCCAGTTGCTGGCTCTCATGCCACATGCGCTCTTCGACGAGCGCCGCTCCAGCTCCGGAGAATTTGACGGCGATTTCGACCGGCGGGGTATGGCTCTGGACAATTCCGAAGCTTGTACGGAAATGTTCCTCCAGTCGAAAGTCCGTCGGTCGCTCGAAGTGATCGTCCTTCGGCTCGGCCGAGAGGATGCGGGAGATTTTGAAGACACGAATCGCGCCTGCACGGTGGGAATGGGCGACGAGATAGAGGTCTTCGTCGTGAAAGACAAGTCCATAGGGATCGCAGCGCGTGGCGTATTCCTGCCCGCGCCAAAGGGAGCGGTAGACGATCTCCACGCATCGGCACTCGTGGGATGCGTCGGACAGCACGCGGATGAGGTCGGCTTTTTTTGAATAGTCGGTTCGGCCTGCGCGGCGAACGTACAAGACTTCTCCGAGGTTGGCGAAGTGAGTCAGGACGGCCTCGGGGAGGGTTCGCCTGATCTTTGCCATGAGTTCGGCGAGGCCGTCGGCGAGGTGGGTTCCTTGAAAAGGCACGAGGAGTTCCGCGGCCAGATGCAGTGCGACGGCTTCGGTAAGCGAGATGGTCAGTGAGCCGTTCTTGAAGAAATCGTGCGGCATTCGCCAGAAGCGTTTTCCCTGCTCATCGGCCTCGAATGCGATGGGGAACCCCAGCTCCTGGAGAATCTCAAAATCGCGCTGAATGGTTCGTTCGCTGACCTCGAACCGGTCGGCAATGTCGGCAAGGGGAGTTCCTGTCCCCCGTGTCGGTAGGGTGCGGAGTAGTTCCCATTGCCGCAGTAGTTGGTCGCCGCGAGACACGCCTGTTCCTCTTAGTGGTCGGTTCGATGGCCGTCGAGCCCACGGTTTCGATTATAGAAGACCGGCCGGCGTTTGTGATCGTGTGAGGGTAAAGCGTCGCTGCGGTGGGTTTCCGGCGCCTGCGCGCAATGACGATCCTCAAGGAGAGGGCATCGGGGGCTCATCGACGTAAGTCGTGTCAAGCCAATGACTAATTCTGATCGAAACTTGCGCGGCTTAGCTGGATTTGACGCATGTATTCATAGTGACCGATTGTCGGCGTGGTAGAGATGCTCCGGCACGGAAACTGCGGACGTGAATGACTGCGCCGGCAAAGCTTGTTGAACGTTTTGAATGGATTTTGTCGCGCAACTCGAGGTTGAGCGAGTAATGCGAAGTAGTAAATATTGACATCGTTATGCATCCAAGACTTGACTTAGGTAATGCGATGTGTTATTTGGTGAACTTGTTCGGGGAACCGGAGGTAAGGGCTGTTTCCCGAGAATCCGTCGATTTGGGCGGCGGCCATTGTGTTTTTTGACACCTTTTGCCGACCCGCATCGAACGCATTTCGGGCCTCAACAACTACTTTTTTTGAATGAGTGCCCAAGTTTGAGCGCGCCAATTGCGTTGGCGCAGTGCTTGACTAGTACGGGAGGTATCGAATGGTCGTTGTGACCTCTGGGCCGGTAGAAGCATCACCTGGCGATCACGGCGGGCAAAGCGCGGGCACGGACGAGTACCGCGTGACGCCTGCCATGATGGCGGCGTTGAAGCGTTTTGCGCAAGAAAAGGGGCTGACAGCCCGCGAGACGCAGGTATTGCTCATGATTTGCCAGGGGAACAAAGACCTGTTGATTGCGAAGCGATTGAAGATCAGCCGGGCGACGGTGCGATTTCATATTAAGAATATCCATGCCAAATCGAAGACGTCGGACAAGCTTGAGATCGTGCTTTCGGCGTGGCGGGAATGCACAAATCGGTGCGCACAGTGCGAGAAGAGCGCTAGCTAAGGGCATGCAATTCTGTAGAATCAGTCACCCATAGGGTGATTACCCTATGCATACGACGCGTGCCTATCTCTACAGCTAGCTTGAATCGGATCGGGCAAGTCGAGTACAAGTGGTCTTCAGTTAATAGGGCAGTATAGGGTAGGGAACCAAGGGATGGAGGCGATGCAACCAATGCAATGGTGCATCCTTTGGACTAGTCGAGTTGATTCGCCTTTCTGCGTACCGCATTTCGCAGTGCCATCGCTTAAATTGCAGGCATTTGATTTCTCGGCGAGCGAGATCCGCCCCGAGCTTTGTTTAGCGATTGTGATTCGCCGGAAATATTTGCGCTGCCGATGTGCAGTGTAACGGGGCATAAGGGAAACAGGAGGATAGTGAAGCACAACTTTGTATTCAAAAAAAGAGTGGACCGGCGAGA
The DNA here is from genome assembly GCA_964605185.1 of uncultured Planctomycetaceae bacterium. Lineage (GTDB taxonomy): Bacteria > Planctomycetota > Phycisphaerae > UBA1845 > UTPLA1 > JACRIM01. Next base: position 22,363 of record CAZSBF010000025.1, on the reverse strand, counting down.
CGTTTAGGGACACCGCGCCGGTCCACGACTAGCCGACAGAAAACCTCGTAAGGCAACTGCCCGCCATTCTCATCCTAGGCCCGCAGGGGCTTCCTATCAAGGTTTTTTGACCCCGGTGAGCCTGAGCGCGCTCGAAGGCGCTTGGGGGCTCACTCTCTCCGCCGGCGACGGAGCAGTTCAGGTCACCCGGGTCCTTTGGCTTTTCTGCATAAAGGGAATTCGGCGCATGTTATGGGCGCAAGAGTGTTGATGTGCGAGGGTTGATGTGCGAGGCATGCCGCAATTGAAGTTGCGTCAGAAACGATGAGCAGAGGTATGTGAAGACATTGGCTATTCGGAGGCAGCAGACGGTGAACAAGGATGTCGAAGAAGCAAGGCGGCATGTGGCCGAAATGGACCGGGCCTTTTTCCGGTCGATTTTTCGGGCATTTGCCTGCTTTTTACCGCGACGGGCGCGTCGGCGCCCCGTACGGCCCGGCTCGCCGGATTCTTCCGGCAAGCCGTAAGCCGACGTGGAACGGCCGCGTGGTGCGTTCAGGTGGCGTCTGCGACGCAGGGAAGTCGCTGAGGTTTTCGGAGACCGGCAGTATCGAAGAGGAAATGAACATGTTCGAAACAACTCGATCGCAGTCTTCGACCAGCGGGGGATGTAAAGGGCAATTGAAAATGTGTACAGGCAAGGCAAAACGGACGAGCTGGAATGCTTCGAAGCTCTCACGATTTCTGGGAATTGGGATCGTGGGAGTTTTTGTTTTGGGGGCGGGCGTCGCCGATGCACAAGTCGTCATCAGTCAGATCTATGGCGGCGGCGGAAATTCGGGAGCGCCGTTCACAAACGACTTTATTGAGTTGAACAATCGTGGATGTACGACAGTCAACATGGCCGGATGGTCCGTGCAGTATGCATCGGCGTCGGGCACGAGTTGGACCGTGACGCCCCTCTCCGGGCCGGCCGTCATGATTCCACCCGGGGGTTATTTTCTTGTGCAAGAAGGAAGCGGCGGAGCGGTTGGATCGGCATTGCCGACGGCCGATTCCACCGGCACGATCAACATGTCTGCAACGGCCGGCAAAGTTGCCCTCGTCAATTCGACAACGGCTCTGACCGGCGCCTGTCCCGGTGCCGTTTCCATTCAAGATTTCATCGGATACGGGGCGGCCAACTGTGCTGAAGGCTCATTCTTGGCGCCGGCGCCGTCAAATACAACAGCGGACATTCGTAAGTATGACGGTTGTCAGGATACCAATGTTAATGGCGGCGACTTTTCGACCGGTACGCCGATACCGCGAAACAGCGGATCCTTGCAAAGCCAGTGTGGTGCATGCTGTCTTGGCGATGCGTGTTGCGAGATTCGAGGAAAGCTGAGTTGTATCACGGCAGGCGGCTGCTTTCAGGGATGCGGGGTTAGCTGTAATACTGCGCCTGCAAACACGGCGATGACCTACAACGCCACCATTCCTACGCCGTTGGCAATCCCCGACAACAATGCAGCAGGCATGAGCAGTTCCATCGTTGTCACTGACAACTACTGCATTGGAAACGTGAAAGTTCAGCTCTTGATCGCGCATACCTGGCAAGGGGATTTGCGGGCCGTGCTGCAGGCGCCGGATGGAACACTGGTTGTCCTTGTGAATCGGCCTGGAGTTCCATTAGTAAGCTCTACAGGATTCGACACGGATAATCTTGGCAACCCTGGTTCTGCAACGCCCTTTGTATTGAGCGATGCTGCGAGTGGACCTTATCAAAACCCGCCTGTGACGGTCGGGATTGCAAACCCGACGGGTCCCTACAAGCCGGATTTTGGGCCTGCGTTCTCTTCGTTGAACGGAAAAAAGGCGAACGGCACGTGGCGGCTCTTTGTCTTCGACCTTGTCGCAGCGGATACCGGTACCCTGATTGCATGGTCCCTTGTCATCGACAAACAGGACGCCAATCAGCTTAACTGCCCACAGATTGTCACTCAGCCCGGCAACCAAACGGTTTGCGCGGGAGGCACGGCCACCTACACCCTGGGAGCAATTGGCAATTCGCTTCAATATCAGTGGCGATGTGGATTCACTCCTCTTGTCAATGGCCCCAGCGGGAATGGAAGTACCATTTCGGGAGCAACCAGCGCTACGCTCACGATCAGCAATGTTCAGGCCGCCGATGCCGCGTGTAGTTACAACTGTATCGTCCAGTCCGACAGCCTCTCGGTTTGTACAGAGATCTCCGATTCGGGATCACTGACCGTCAATGCACTTCCCTCATGTTCGATTTCCGGCCCGGGCTCGGTTTGTGGAAACAGCACCGACACATACATGGGGCCCGCGGGAATGGCGAGTTACCAATGGTCGATCAGCGCCGGCAGTGCATCAATCAACGGCAACTCCACCGATCAGTCGGTTTCGGTATCCGCTCCTTCAAACGGCAGCTATACGCTCTCACTGATCGTCAATGATGAAACCTGTCCGGCTACCTGTCAGACCGTTGTCTTGGTGAACTCAGGACCGGATGCTGACGGCGACGGGATTTCAGATGCATGTGATGGATGCCCGAACGACCCGAATAAGGTTTCACCGGGACTCTGCGGCTGCGGTGTGTCCGATACCGACACCGATGGAGACGGCACGCCGGATTGCTTCGACGGATGCCCGAATGATCCGTTGAAGATCGCTCCAGGCGTTTGCGGTTGCGGCGTTGCCGACACCGATACCGATGGTGACGGTACGCCAGATTGCAACGATGGTTGCCCCACTGACCCGAATAAAACTTCGCCGGGCGTCTGCGGCTGCGGTACGCCAGACACGGACACTGATGGTGACGGCACTCCGGATTGCAATGACGGCTGTCCGAGTGATCCGAACAAACTCGCTCCGGGCCTATGCGGTTGAGGAGTGGCCGACACGGAGACAGAAGGGGAGGGTACGCCAGACTGCAATGATTTGTGCCCGAATGATCCGCTGAAGGTCGCTCCGGGAGCTTGCGGTTGTGGTGTTGCCGACACGGACACCGATGGGGACGGTACGCCAGATTGCAATGATCTTTGCCCCAATGACCCGAACAAGACTGCGCCGGGCGTGTGCGGATGTGGCGTTGCGGACACGGATGCAGACGGGGACGGTACGCCGGATTGCAATGATGGCTGTCCGAATGACCCCAATAAAACCTCACCCGGGATATGTGGTTGCGGCATTTTAGACGCCGACTCTGACAACGACGGAACGGTTGATTGTCAGGACGGCTGTCCGAATGATCCCAACAAGACAGCACCCGGCCAGTGTGGGTGCGGCGTGCTCGACACAGACACGGACGGCGACGGCGTTGCCGATTGCAATGACAGCTGTCCGAATGACCCGAACAAGGTTGTTCCTGGCGTCTGCGGGTGCGGCGTATCGGAAACGGATACCGATGGCGACCTCACGCCGGACTGCAACGACGGATGTCCGTTTGATGCAAACAAGATCGCTCCGGGCCAGTGTGGTTGCGGTGCGCCCGATATCGATACCGATGGCGATGGCACAGCGGACTGCGTTGACGGCTGCCCGATCGATTTCAATAAGATCGCTCCGGGTCAGTGCGGTTGCGGCAATGCCGACACGGATACCGATGGAGACGGCGTCGCGGATTGCAATGACAACTGTGACACGATTGCCAACCCCGGTCAACAGGATTCGGATGGGGATGGTGTTGGCAATGCCTGCGACAACTGCCCGATCGTAGCGAACCCCGGCCAGGAAGATGCGAACAACAACAACATTGGCGATGCGTGCGAGACACAGGTTTGCCAGACCTGCCCGAACAATTCACTGGCGCTATTGAATTCGCAGACGGTTCGCACGATCACGCCGAACACATGTGTAAGTGTTGGCGAGTCGCAGATTGTCGTTGAGCTTTGGGCGGCCAACGTTTTGCCGCCAGGGGCGACGGGCTTCCAGGCCTTCCTGCAATACGACTCCTTAAAGCTCTCGTACAACGGCGGCGCGAGCAGTTACGGCGCGTCGTACCCATTGCATGTACAGGGAATCGCGACGGCGGAAGTCTCCGCTGGGAATCTCAATCTGGATGGCTCATTGAATCTGGTGGGCAATCCGCCGGGTCTGACGGGCAACATTCTGCTTGCAACGCTGGTATTTGACGTGAACGGCGCAAATTGGCCGGAATGCACGACGACAGCGGTCACGTTCCGGGCGTTCGGACCGTTTACGTCTGAACTGAGTTATCAGGGATCGCCAGTCAGCAATCCGCTGACCAGCCTGGTTGTGTCGCCGGATTACTCACGTGATGTAACGGCGCCCAGCGTGAGTTGCACGGCGAATGATGCGGTGGTTGACGGCATGTGCACCGCGACGGTGACCTTCAGCGCGACGGTTACTGACAATTGTTGCGTCAACTCGGCTGATGTTTCGGCGATGGCGATGTTGTTGACGGGCAACGCGTCGCTTGGGTCTGTTTCGTTCACGGCGACACAAGTGGACGGCACCACGGTGACGGTGAGCGGCTCGGTGCCGGTCTCGGCGCTGACTGGATGTCCGGCGACTGTGAAGATCTCGGTTCTGGCGACGGATTGCTGCGGCAACGATGCGATGACCTGTGACGACACCGCGGATGTGACCGATGGCACGAATCCGGAGATCACGTGTCCGGCCGATATCACGATTGAATGTGACGACTCGACGGCGCCGGCCAACACAGGCATGGCGACGGCAACGGATAACTGTCCGGGCACCGTGACGATCACGTGGGCCGATTCGATTACCCCGGGCGCTTGCACGCCGAATAAGACGATTTCGCGAACGTGGACAGCGACGGACGCTTGCGGAAATACAGACAGTTGCGTTCAGACGATCACCGTTCAGGACACGGTCGCTCCGACGATTACGTGCTCGGCGACGGGGGCGAACGTCGACGCGAACTGCCAGGCGACGGTCACGTTCTCCGCTCTGGCGACGGACAATTGCTGCATCAACGCGAACGATTTGATGGTCGCGATCAGCAATCCGACAAGCAATGCGTCGCTTGGCGCTTCGATGGTGAGCAAGGTGCAGATCGATGCGAAGACCGTGCAGATCACGGGAAGCGTTCCGGTGTCGGCACTGACTTCCTGTCCGGCGACGATCGCCATCGCCGTCAGCGGTGCTGATTGCTGCGGTCTGTCAGCCGTAACCTGCAATGCCTCTGCGGACGTGTATGACACGATCGCTCCGATGATCACCTGCCCAGCCACGGCGACGGTGGAGTGTGGACAATCGACGGCCCCGGCGCAGACCGGGACGGCGTCCGCCACTGACAACTGTGCCGGTGTGGTTTCGATTGGGTTCGGGGATGTGATTACCGCGGGCACCTGCACGCCGGAGTATGACATCGCGCGAACATGGACCGCAACGGACACGTGCGGCAATCAGTCGTCATGTGTTCAGACGATTCATGTGGTCGATACGACGATTCCGACCATTGTCTGTTCGATTGTCGGGGGCAACGTTGATGCGAATTGTGAGCGGACTGTCACGTTCTCGGCGACGATCGCGGACAACTGTTGCGTTTTGGATTCGGACGTCAGTGTTGCGGTGAACTTGTTAACGGGCAACGCAACGCTGGGTACGCCGTCGATCACCCTGACGCAGATTGACGCGACGCATGTGGGTGTGACGGGAAGTGTTCTCGTATCGGCGCTTACGGGCTGCCCGGCGACGGTCGAACTGGTCGTGAATGCCGATGATTGCTGCGGCAATTCGGCAGTGACGTGTTCGAATTCGGCGAATGTGAACGACGCGACGATCCCATCGATTACGTGTCCTCCGCCCGCGACGGTTGAATGCGACCAGTCGACCGCTCCGTCGAACACGGGTACGCCGACGGTGGCCGACAATTGTGATGGCGCGCCAGCGGTCACGCATTCTGACGTGATCACGGCGGGCACGATCACCTCGCCTGCGGGCTGGGTGTTCTTCAGCCAGAACACCGCGTCGGGCGGCCTGGTCGTTGGACCGGCTGCTCCGCCGATCGGTGTGGGCAGCTTCCATCAGTTGACCGGCTCCGGAAATGGTGCGGGCTTGGGTGGAAAGATCTGGCTGGCAACATCGCTGCATTCTGGCACGCTGCTGAGCAGCCTAACCACGTTCAAGTACAGCACCTACGTCAGTCTGGGTTCGACGGCTGCGTCGCACCTGGCACCGGCGATCAATCTGTATGTCGATCTCGATGGCAATGGCACGCGCGACACCACGATGGTGTTCGAGCCGGTCTATGCCGTCAGCCAAGGACCCGTGACCCAGGGCGTATGGCAACAGTGGAACATGTTGTCGACCGACAATGCATGGTGGTACACCGCGAACTTCCCGCCGCTGACCATGGGCGGAGGCGGTGAGTACAAGCCTCTGTCGTATTACATCGGGCTGTTCCCCAATGCGAAGATCGTGGACTGGGGCGGTGCGCCGGGCTTCAACGTGGTCTCCGGCCAGAACTCGGGCGGCATCTGGGCCGGGTTTGACGGCAACGTTGACCAGGTCATGGTGAACGCGGCCACGTACAACTTCGACCCGGCGACGCTTTGCGGCGCCACGATCAAGCGAACGTGGAGTGTTGTGGACGACTGCGGCAATACCAACAGCTGCGTCCAGACCATCACGGTTCAGGATACGACAGCTCCGGTCATCACATGTCCGGGTTCGATCGTCGTCAATGCGGATGCAGGCGGTTGTACGGCCGTCGTCAGCGTGGGCACGGCTACGGCCACGGACAATTGTGATCCGGCACCGGTGATTTCGGCGACGCGAAGCGACAGCCAGCCTCTCAACGCGCCGTATCCGCAGGGTGTGACCACGATTACGTGGAAGGCCACGGACGCCTGCGGAAATATGTCCACGTGCCCGCAGACGGTGACGGTCAACGCGTTCAACACGGTCAAGGCCACGATCGTGCTCGATGGCGTGACGATTGCGGCGCCGAAGACTCGGTGTATTCGCTTCCGGACGAATAGTTGCGCTGCCACGATCTCACACTCGATCGTGTTCGGCGACAACGGCGGCGGCGGTGGTTCGCTGCGTGCCTTGGATGTGACGTTCGACATTCCGTGCGGGAACTGGACGTCGCTGTGCGCGAAGGATGACCAGCACTCGTTATGGGGGACTTCGCCGCTGTCGGTTTCGGGAACGCAATACCTCGCGATGAGCGTGATTGTGTTGAAGAGTGGTGATACTGACAACGATGGCGACGTGGATATCAACGATGTCACGTACTTCATCTTTACGTTCGGCGGGCCGGAAGCCAATGGCGGGTGCCCGTGGAACGGAAATCGCGGTGCGGATTTCAGCCTGAACGGCAATGTCGGCACGGAAGATTTCACGTATCTGTCGTCGAACTGGCTCCAGGCATCGTCGTGCCCATGCACGTTGATACGAGCACCGCGCGATCGTGACCGAGATTTGTTCGTAGCCGAGGATGTTGTCTCGACGATTTCAGCGTCGAAACTCCGACCGGAGGTTGCCGCTTCCGCGGATCTCAATCGCGATGGCGTGGTGGATGTCCAGGACGTCGAGCTGTTTGAAACCGCTCATCAATTGCCGCACACCCTCTCGCAACGAATGCGTGGTGGCGCCGTGCCGCAGTCGACCGCGAATGAATGACCGTAACCGTCCGCCGGCCGAGCCCGCGCGCGTCGAAGGACTCGCAAACGGCATGAATCCGGCGTGCGTTGTGACGAAGCAGGTGGATTGTTGGAAAGGAAATTGCGAATTTGCCGAATCGGGGACTCCGAGATGTGGCATTCGCAGGGAGAAACGCAGATGAAACGTCTCACACAACTTGGCATTGCACTTCTGGCACTTGTTTACGTAAGCGCAGGGTTGGCCGCACCCTCTGAGTCAGACCGACGAAAGCCAGCAGTCAGCGGCGGAATTGTCGATTTCCTTTTTAAGGCGCCGACGTCGAACGCCCAAGTTGTCGTGAAAGGACCGGACGGTCGAATCCCGGCCGATCGTTTTTCGAGCCCGGTGCGGGAAGGCAGAGATTCCTCGCTTCGCGCAACTCCCAAAAACGCAACCGCGCCGAAACCACTTCGCCCTTGGACTCCACCGACCGTGCAGCCCGGTCGCAATCGTGCCGTTATCAACGTTCCGGCCGACCATGCGACGATTCAGGGTGCCATCAATGCGGCCGGCCCCGGCGACACCATCAACGTGTACCCCGGCAACTATAACGAGACCGCAGCGGGCAGCATTCTGTTTGATCTCTCAGGACCATACCAGTTCGGCTTGTTCATCAGCGCAACGAAGTCCGGATTGACCATCCAGGGTGTTGATGGAGGTGGCAATCCCATCACCAGCGCAGCGGCAGTCCTGGCTCACATCACCACCAATGCGACAAACAACTTTGGCACAAGCGGCACATTTATCGAAGCCGACAACGTCACTATCACGGGCCTCGACTTCGGTCAGAACGCCGTCGAAACAAACAAGACGATCGAACTTCTCGGCGATAACGCCACATTTCGCTATTGCCAGTTTACGGATCAAGACGTGACGTATGGGTACGGCGGGTCACTCTACATGAATGACTGGCGTGTCAATGATAATGGTACGCCCGGTGTTTTCACCGATGACATTTCGTATGTTCAGTCTTACACCGTTGAAGACTGCGATTTCCAGAACGGAGTCACCATCGACATCGCCAGCGGCACGGGTTTTTCAGGCCCGGCAGCCGGTCGGGTGATTCAGAACAACACCTTTGATGGGAATGCGGATGTTTATAGCTGCGTCAGTTTTAACGGGTACGGCACCTGCGTGCCTTGGTTTGTCTACGGCGTTGGCGGAGCCGTGATTTCAGGGAATTCGTTCACCAATGGCTCCCTGCAATACATCAAGGCGCGCGGCAACTATGACAACACTCAATTCAATTGGGGCTCGTACTGGAGCGGCAACTCGTTTGACAAGGCGACTGTCGCGCTAATCACCGAGATTCCCTTTGCGCCGCGCGATTACACATACAACGCGGGTTGTTATCCGAATACTCGCGTCATTGGCGCGACGATTCAGGAGGAAGTGAACCACGCAGCAGTCGGCGATACCGTCCTCGTCCACGCGGGTCTCTATGAAGAGCAGGTCGAAGTTAATAAGAACAATCTTTCGATCAAGGGCAGCGGCTTTGGTTCGGACCCGTCCGTCGACAGCATCGTCAAGTCTCCTGTATCGCTCCCCTATTTCTATGTATCGCCGGGTCCCAACAACAACCACCCGATCATCGGCGTGCATGACTGTACCGGTGTCGTCGTCCAAAACCTTCGGGTTGATGGCGCGGGCCGCGGAAACGGCAGTTACCGCTTTCAGGGAATCGCATATTGGAATGCGGGCGGAATGATTGATAGCTGCGACGTCTCCGGTATCCGCGAGACTCCGCTTTCTGGCAACCAGCACGGTGTGGGCATTTATGCCTACCACGATTCTGGTGGACCATACTCGTTGAACGTTTTTGACACGGCCGTGACCGACTACCAAAAGAACGGCATGGTTCTTGCAGGACTGAATGCGAACGTTGTCGGCTGTACGGTAATCGGTTCGGGCCCGCTCGGTCTGGGTCTTCCGGCGCAGAACGGAATCCAGGTCAGTTCGGGAACCAGCGCTTTGATCATGGACTGCGATGTCTCGGATCATATTTATACCGGTGGTGGATACGCCGCCGTCGGCGTTCTGGTTCTTGACTCAACGACATCCGCGAGCGTGCTGGACAACTTCATTACGGATAACAGCCCCGGTGTTTATCTCTATGACACGGCCTCTTGCACCATTGGCAATAACACGATCAGCAATGCGATTAATGTTGGCTATCCCGACGCAATCGACATAGTTCGAGATGCCGCCTATCTCACAAGCGCCACAAGCGGCCCCAAGTCTCGGCCCCAGGGCATGGATGCCGATGGCGACGATCCGAGCGGGGAACGTGCAGTGCTGTCAGTGAGTATTTTTGGTAATACGCTGATGGGCGCTGACGTTGCTAATACGGCCGGAATTTATGGTTACAGCAACAACGGCGCCGTCAGCATCAATGCGATGCAAAACAAGATCCGAGATTGGGATTATGGCATCGTCGCCGACGAGTCTGGCAGCGGCGCCGTCTCGTGCACCGCGAACAATAACGTGATTGTCAGCAATGTGACCGCTGGGTACTTTGCGACCGGCCCGACCGTGCAGAACGCCGAAAATAATCTGTGGGGCGCTGCCACAGGCCCGGCCGATCCGACCGGTGTCGATGAGGCCGGCAGTCCGCCCTGCTATGCACCGGCGACCATGAAAAACGCCGATGGAACAGGCGATTTTGTCAGTGATCTTTATGTGGACTATTGCCCGTGGCAGGCCGGCAATGGATTCTTGACGCTGGAAGCTTCCGACACGTGCATTGAAAACGGGCAAACGCAAATCACCGTCGAACTCTGGATGCGAAATGTCGTGACCCCGGTCACTGGATTCCAGGCTTTTGTCAGCTTTGATTCCACGAAGCTCACATTTGTGAATTCGTCCGGAGGGTACTCTGGTGTTCCGTTCCCACTTCATCTACGGACCTTCGTTCCCAACACCGTTTTAACCGGCGCGGGCCAGCTTTCGTTGGACGGCTCTCAGAATTTCGGCGGTAGCGGCGTCGTTGGCGATGCGCTTCTTGCCACATTGGTCTTCAACGTAGTTCCAGCGGCGTGGGCGCAGTGTGAGAGTACCGTTCTTGAGTTCTTTGACAGCCCACCGTTCTTCACTGAATTGAGCTACCAGGGTACTCCGATTCCAACGTGCCGCACTGAATCTCCCGAGATTCGCTATGACACCGTTGCGCCGGTCATTTCCGGTTGCACAGCGACTGGTGGCAATGTCGACGACTCGTGCGAAGCGACGGTTACCTTCTCGGCCTCCGTTTCGGACAATTGCTGTGTCGATGTCGCGGATGTTGCGGCCGTGGTCACGCTCCTGACGGGCAACGCCACGCTGGGGACCCCGACGATCACGATTACCCAAGTGGACGCCATGACTGTCACCGTGTCGGGCAGTGTGCTGGTCTCTTCATTGACCGGCTGCCCGGCGACCGTGCAAGTCGCGGTCAATGCAACGGATTGCTGTGGCAACCCGGCCTCGTCCTGCACGGTGACTGCGGACGTCAATGATGTGACGCCGCCAGTCATCACTTGTCCGCCCAATGCGACCCTTGAGTGCGACGAGTCGACCGATCCGGATGATGTTGGCCTCTTGCTGACGATGCCGTTTGACGTCAGTCCAACGCTCAGCCCGACCCAGGCACCGGGCGTCTGGTACACCGATCGGTATGCACCGTTCGGATTCGCCAGCGCGTTCTTCGACGGCGGCAATCGCCTCAAGCATTCGATCGACGCAAGCGCCTGCGAGGCTTGTCGTGGTGGCGGTTATACGAGCGCATTCTATAACACCCAGGGCCGCAAGTACGACCTTGCAAACGCGACGTCGATGCAGATCGAACTCTATGTGCCTTCGGCATGGGCAACCACCGGTCGCCGGATGGCCGGCTTCTGGGGTACTGCGTTTGATTCCTTGAATGCAATCAGCATTTTCCCGATTCTTGAATTCACAAGTGGTCCCGATGGCAGCGGTTTGCCAAGATTCCGCGGATGGGACAACGGTACGTGGATCGACATGGGTCTTCCTTCCGGTTTTGTTTATGACGCCTGGTACACGATGAAAATCGACCTCGTCGGCCCGAACGCGATCTATACGGTTGGAGACCTGACGCTGTCCGTTCCGTCCTATGGCTCAGTTCAGATCGGCAACGTCATCCTGCAGGGCCACAACAATGCTGCAGGCGTTACCTACGACATCTATTGGGACAATTTCTCAGCGTCGCTTCTGACCTTGGCGACCGACAATTGCAGTCCGGCGCCGACCATTATGTATATGGATGTCGTCAACATGGCCGGCTGTGGCGGCTACACCGGAACGATTGCTCGCACATGGACGGCGACCGACCAGTGCGGGCTGACGGCTTCCTGTGTTCAGACTCTGACGATTGTCGACACGACTCCGCCGACAATCACATATTGCCCCGGTCCAGTCACGATTCAGTGCAGCACGGCGCCCACGCCGGCCAATACCGGCGGTTCGGCGACGGCATCGGATACCTGCGATGCATCGCCTACCGTGACGTTCACGGATGTGGCGAGCCTTGGTGGGTGCAATGGCACCGGCTCGATTACGCGTACGTGGATTGCGACGGATGACTGCGGCAACGTGAGCGCTCCGTGCGTTCAAGTTATCACGGTCGTCGATACGACCGCGCCAATGATCACATCATGTCCGCCGGATGTGACAATCGAGTGCAGTGATTCCACCGTGCCGGGTATTCCATTCGGCACCACGTCGGGCGGTCTGATGGTCTATTACAACCCCGGTCCCGAGATCCCAGCGAATCAGGCTTATTACAAAGCCCAGGTTTCCTATACGAATCCAAACGGCGCGCCGTTTACGTTTAGCAATTTGCCGTTGACCGGCTTTGGTCCGCTTACCTGGTCGAATCTCTTCGGTCAGGTCGGACCGCCGTCGCAATTCGGATTCGATGTAGAGCTCGTGGCGCTGACGCTCATGGGCCCTCCGCCGCCTCCGATGTCAGCGTATGAGAACACCAATAACTCGGTTGCCGGACGCATGGCGGCAGGCCCCGTGATTTGGAAGATCAGCGACTACAAGGATGGTGCTCCCAATGGTCCGAGTAACCCGGCCAATGTGGACATCAATAGTCTGTTCCGCAGCCCGTCTCCGGGTAATCCCCTGACGGATGTGGTGATCACGCAGTTTGTTGTCACGAACCCGAGCGCGAACATCTGGGTGGCGCAGGTTGCCGGCAAACTCAAGGCCGACAATCTGATTCACTGGTACAACCCGATGACACCGAATTCGCCAATGGCGACCTTCGGCCTGAACGGGGATATCTACTTCTCAGGTACGCTCACGTATGACACGACGCTTGACACCGTGAACGGCCAGGATTTCTACGCGGGCACGATTACGTTTACAGCCAATTCGCCAAACGCGGCACTGGGATTTGCGCTTGCGACCGACAATTGCACGCAGTTCCCGCTCGTCACGTATAGCGATGTCTTCACGGCTGGCGGCGCCTGTCCGCCGATCACGGGAACCATCGCGCGAACTTGGACCGCAACGGATGCGTGTGGCAACTCGGTCACATGTCCGCAAACGATCACGGTGGTTGATACGACGGCGCCGGTCATCACCTGTCCGTCCAATGTAACCATCGAGTGCGGCGATTCAACGCTACCGGCGAACACTGGTTCGGCGACGGCGATTGATAACTGCGATACCTCGGTTGTGCCGACGTATAGCGACATGTCGGCCGGTACCTGCCCGCAGGTCATCACGCGGACATGGACGGCAACCGACGCCTGTGGCAACCCGTCATCCTGCGACCAGACGATTACGGTGCAGGACACGACCGCTCCGACGGTCACACCGCCGGCGAATTCAACGGTCGAGTGCGACGGCATGGGCAACCTTGTCGCGTTTGCGGCCTGGCAGGCCGGTGCGACGGCGAGCGACATCTGCTCGGGTGTGCTCCCGGCGACCTACGTTCAGGACAGCGATGTCCCGGGCTGCGGCGGCACGCATGTGATCACCGCGCACTGGACCGCGACGGATGGTTGCGGCAACGTTGGCACTTCTGCATCGCGGACATTCACGATTCAGGACACAACACTGCCGTCGATCACTTGTCCGAGCGACATCACGGTCAATGCCGATCCGGGCAGTTGCTCGGCCTCGGTGACGATCACGCCGGCCACCGGCTCCGACACCTGTTCGGGCCCAGTCTCGATTGGCGGTACGCGAGACGACATGGCGGCGCTGAATGCGCCCTACCCGTCGGGCGTGACGACGATCACCTGGACGGCGACGGATGCCTGTGGCTTGTCCACAACGTGCGATCAGACGGTGACCGTCAACGCGCTCAACAGCTTCGAGATTCCGGTGCTGCTGGATGGCGTAACGCTCGGCTCACCGATGAACCGCTGCATCCGGTTCATCCTGAAGGATGCTGGCAATTGCAACGTCGTGACGGTGAATACCAACGTCCTATTCAGCGGCGGAGCACCGGCGTCTGGACTTGCTACGTTTACGGCCGCGTGCAGCAACACGGGCTGGCTGGAGATTTGTGCGAAGGATGAACAACACACGCTGAGCGACAAGCAGCTCTTGTCGACCTCCGTGATTCCTCCGCCGATCCATTACACCTGTGCCCCGTTGCTGCTGAAGGGCGGTGACACGGACAACGACAACGACGTGGACATCAACGATGTGACGTTGCTGTTGGTTCAGTTTGGCTCGCTTGAAGCATCCGGCGGGTGCCCGTGGAACGGGACCCGTGGGGCCGATTTCGACCTCAATGGCGCAATCGGTTCGCCGGATTACACCGCGCTGAGCGCGAATTGGCTGCAGTTCCGAAACTGCTGCAATCCGTTTGGCTGGCCGATCATGGGTCCGACCGGTCCTTCGAGCGAAGATGTCGCCGAGCTGGCCCTTATGGGTAGTTCGTCGTCGGCGAGCGCCATGGTGGCGGTGTCACAGCTTTCACCGGAAGCGGCCGCGTTGGCTGATCTTAACTCTGACGGCGTCGTGGATTATCGCGATGTCGAAGTCTTCGAAACTCGAATGGGATTGCCGAATGACTTGTCCGTGAAGATGCGGACGGTGTCTCTGCCATCCGATTCGTCGGGAGCCGTCGGAAACGAGTAAGCGCCGAAAAGTTGCAATTTGACTCGAGGTAACTCCTGCTGGTGAGGACCGCTCTCCGAACCAGCGGGAGGGCCTCGTGTCGGGTGGCGAAACGAAGGGTACTTAATTTCGGCTTGGTTTTTTTTCCTGCCTGTTTTCAGGCGAGGAGGCTGTCTCGTGAATCGAACTGTCGCAATCTGCATGACATTATCGGTTAGCATCGCGGTACTCTCATCGGCGCAAGCGGCTCCTCCCCACTTTGAGGGATTCGAGAGCCCCGGCTTCACGGTCAATACGCCTCCAAACTGGAACAATTACAACAGCCTGTTGACGCGCGTGCCTTCGGGGACGAACGGGATTGCCTCGAAGTCCGGCGCGTTTCATGCGAATCTGGATTCGACGATCCTGCCCGCGCCGCCCAATGATTTCTTTGGGGCGTTCACACGGCTCGGCGGTTACAGCTCAGTCTTTCCAGCCAGCGGCTTCAAGGCCTCTGTGGATGTGTTCATGGATCTGGCCGATTCGGCCGTGCTGGCGGACACGTATGGTTGGGATCTTTCATGTGCGGCCAACAACCAGTCTGGCGGCCATCGCCGCGACTTTGTTTTTCACACCGCGGGTTCTCCCGGCCAAATCCTGGTGGGCGGCAGTAACAACAGCAACTTTGTTCGCCGCAACGATCTTGGGTCGATTAATCACTACACAATCACGGCCACCGGGTGGTACACGTTTGAATGGATATTCCGAAACAACGGATTCGGCGTTCTTGCCGTCGATCTGAACCTGCGAAACGCAGGCGGAGTACTATTGTGGACGGAGACGCGGTCGGATCCAAGCGACCTGATTTCGACGATTGTCGGCGGCAATCGCTACATGTGGTTCACCTTTCTTGATGTAGCAAACCTCGCCATCGATAACACGCGGTTGTCCAGTGACAACTCACTTTCGCTTGAAATTATCAATCCGCAATCATGCTACATGTCGGGCGACCAGATCTGCGTGCAGGTCAATATGTCCAACCTGACGCAAAACGTGACCGGTTTTCAGGCGTTTTTGCAATTCAACAACACGGCGCTGTCGTTCGACGGACCGCCTTCCAGCAGCTACACCTCGTCGCCGTTCCCGATTCACATTCAGTCCATGGCCACGGCCGAGGTTGCGCCGGGCCAAATCAACCTGGACGGCGCAGCACCCTTCGTCGGGCCCGGCAGCGGTGGCACGAATTTGGATTCGCATCTTGCCACGCTTTGCTTCACAGTGAATCCCGGCAATGACGGCGTTGTGGCGAATTTCTCATTCCGCACTGTACCGTTCTTCAATTCAGAACTGAGCTTGAACGGCGTTCCCATTGTGACGGCGCTGCTCAATTCGGCATCGTTCTCGATCGATCAGACTCCGCCATCCATCACCTGCCCCAATGCGGTCACCGTGGACTGTCTGTCGCAGGTGCCGGCGCCGGCGATCAACCTTGCGCAATTCCTGGCGCTGCCGGGAGCCGCGGTGTCCGATGGGTGCGGCATGGGAACCGTCGTGCATGTGGATGATGTTTCGGCAGGCAATTGCCAGTCGAGTGACGTCACCATCACACGAACCTACAAGGCAACGGATATTGCAGGCAACATGTCCACGTGCAACCAGACCATCACGGTTCTTCAGGACAACACGGAACCGGACATTACGACCGTGCCGCCGACTAAATTCGTTGACTGCATCGAGGATGTCCCCGCGCCCTACACGTCGGTTGCTCAGCTTCTGGCGGATGGCGGCGAGGTTTCGGATACCTGCAACATGACCATTTCGCTGCAACAAACCTTCCAGCAGGGGACCTGTCCGACGCTGATACTCCGCATCTATCGCATCTACGACGAATGTGGCAACTACAGCACATTCAAAGACGCCATCGTGGTGGACGACACCACCGCACCGACCATCAGCGGAAGCAACTCGTCGGCTCAAGTCGATGCATCCTGCATGGCGACCGCCACGTTAACGGCAACGATCCAGGACAACTGCGGTGTTACCCCGGCTCAGGTAACGGTCGTTGTGGCGACGGGGGGCAACGCGACGTACGGCGTCCCGGTCGTCACCAAGACTCCGATCGATTCGAAGACAGTCGATGTGTCCGTGACGGTGCCGGTGTCCGCGCTCACGGGGTGCCCCGCGAGTGTCACGGCGACAATTACTGCAACCGACGATTGTGCCAACACGGCGGGTCCGATCATCCTGACGGCCACGGTGACCGACGCGACGGTTCCGACGATCGCCTGCAATGTGGTGGGCGGGAACGTTGACGGCACCTGCCAGCGGCTCGTCACTTATTCCGCGACCGTCGACGACAACTGTTGTGTGAATGCCGGCAATGTTTCGTGCATCGTCATGACCGCCGGAGGTGCGACGTTTGGCACGCCGAACACCGTCATCTCTCAGAACGGGGCGAATCAGGTTCTGGTGACCGGATCAATCTTGGTTTCCAACTTGGTGTCCTGCCCGGCGAGCGTGTCGATCTCAGTGGATGCAAGCGATTGCTGTGGAAACGCTGCATCGCAATGCGTGGATTCCGCAACCGTCCAGGATGCAACGCTGCCGTCGATTACCTGTCCGCCGGATTTGAATATCTTTGCCGACGCAGGCGAGTGTCAGGCGTCGGGCGTTGCGATCGGTTCGCCGGTGGTTTTGGACAATTGCGACGGTGCGCCCAGCGTGTCAGGTGTTCGAAGCGACGCGCAACCGCTTGCTGCGCCTTATCCCCTGGGGATCACCACCATCACATGGACGGCGACGGATGATTGCGGCAATAGCGCGATGTGCAGCCAGACCGTTACCGTGCAGCCCAAGAACCTTGTGACGGCCACCATTGAGCTGAAGGGCGTCGTCTTGACGTCGCCTGTTCAGCGCTGCATTCGGTTTGTTCCGCGTAACGGCGCGATCTGCGGTCCCAGCGTGGCCGTAGACGTCACGTTCTCCGGCGGCGTCGGCCCAAGCGGTCCCTGGGCCCAGGGCACGGTTTCGGGGTCCGATCTTCAGATCGATTGTGGTGTTTGGACGAGCATTTGTGCAAAGGACGAGCAGCATACGCTGAGCGACAGTTCGGCCCTCGTTGACCTCGGCGCAGTCTATCAGGCGGCAACTATGCTGGTGCTGCGCGGCGGCGACACCGATAACGATAACGATGTCGACATCAACGATGTGACGTTGTTCCTCGTACGATTTGGGACTGCCGCCATTCCCAATTCCTGTCCATGGAACGGCCTCCGGGACGCGGATTTTTCCAACAACGTTGTGGTGTTTACCGAAGATTATGCCTTCCTGTCGGATCACTGGCAGCAGTTTGCAAGTTGCTGCGCTGGGACTGGCTGGCCGGTGGTTGGCGGTCCGGGTCCAAGCGGCGCCCTTACGCCCGATGCCATCGACGATGGCGGCTCAGGTCTGGCGAGGCGAGCGCGTGGAGAGCTGCAGATTCCGGTATCGCGGCTGTCTGCAGAGGAGGCACAACGAGCAGACCTTAACCAGGATGGCATGGTTGATATTCACGACGTAGAGATATTCGAGCAGCACATTGCACTGGACGGCCGATTGTCGCGGCAGATTCGAACGTCAATCGACGCGCAGGCGGCAGAGACCGTGATCGAGCCGGCGACAGGACCGGTGCAGCGAAAGAAGTAAGACGTGCTCGTGTCGTGCCAGTGCGTCGGTCGAAAAAAGGAGATTTGCATGCAACTCAGGTGGTTGCGCCAAATGCGGTGCGCGCCGACCATGACACGAATGTGTTGCCAATAAAATGAAAATTACAGATTACATTGTCGAATTAAGTCTGTAAAATGAAAGTCTCGTGATCTTATTTGGACAAGTTGGCGCATCGGACGCGATGCCAAAAGGAGCAGGGAGAGAGAGAATGACAATTCTAAAGCGTGTAATTTTCTGTGTTGGTGTCTGCGCGGTATTGACGCGGCCCGCGCATGCCGGTCCTGTGGACATGAGCTTCTCGCCGACGGCGCAGGTGGCTAATGTGGGGGCGAATGTTCAGATCAACATTCTGTTGTCTGCGAACAGTGGTGTGCCTGAATCGGTTTCGGCCTTGGATGCCATTCTCGATTGGGACTCGTCGCTGCTGCAGTTGACGGGTGTGACGAACGCCATGGCCGGCTACTCGTGGCTCGTCGAGGGTTTTCTTCCCGACCCTGATGGCATCAATGCAAGTCTGGGCGACGGCAATGCCATTTACACAGGTTTGGGCCAGTTGGCAGCGCCCGCGTTCGCTCCTCCGGCGCCGGCTTCATTGATCGTCACGACGCTTGAATTCACGGCACTCGCCCCGACAGCCGGAACGCTGGTACGGTTTGTCCCGACGATGGGAGTTTTTGGCCAGACACAGATTTTCGCGGGGTTTGTCGCGAATACGCCGGTGACCGGTGATATCAGCGGCACCGCGCTGGTGTCCATTGTTCCAGAGCCTGCAAGCATGTGGATGATCATTCTCGGCGGGTATGCCATCTGTCGCCGAGCATTCCGGGTTCGAAGGATTACCCCTTGAGTCAATCGGGCATAACGGCGGATTCTGGACTGGAGCCATCGATCATGAAAAAGCATTATGAGCGGATTTTCTTTTTCTCAATCGTTCTGGCGGTGAACTGGCTGGCACCGGCAACTGTTCTTGGGACTGTGGACCTCTTCCTTTCCCCCTCCTTACAAACCAGAGCCACAGGTCAGATCGTTGAAGTCACGTTAAGTGCTCAATGGAACGGAACGCCGGGCCAGCAGTTCTCCGCCATTGACTCGATCCTCAGTTGGAACCCGGCCCACCTTCAATTCCTCAATTCCGACGTTAGCATGGCCGGGTATTCGTGGTTTATCTCCGGGTTTTTGAACGACCCCGATGGCATTAACACCACATTCGCGGACGGAGACGGACTTTTCACGGTCTTGGCGTTCCCCGGAATGCCGGCCACCGCTCCCGCAGCGCCTGCGACGATGATCATCGCCAAATTCCGGTTCTTGGCGCTTGTCGGCACACCGGCGACGCCGGTTCAACTGCTTCCCACGCTTGGCACGTTTGGTCGTACACGGGTGCTCGGGCCGACGGCCGGCAGTGACGTGACCGGCAACACCGCGACCTCTGCCGTGGTGACCATCGTTCAACCCTGCTCGCCGTTTGTCGGTGATATTGACGGAGACACGTTTATCACGTTTGCCGATGTCGCGGCTGCCGTCGATGTGTACCTGGGCATCGACACAACACCGGCTCATATCACCGCTGCCGATGCGAATTGCGATGGCCAGGCGAATGGGCTCGATATTCAGCCTCTCACCGATTATGTCTTGCTCTGGTTATGAGGTTTCGGCACGGGTGAATTGACGTGCATTGGCTATCCCTGAGCCTGGCATGGCGCCAACACACGGGTTTGCGCCGCAATACGCTCGAAACCTCGTTCATTCGCTCGCCGCTTACCGTCGGTCGACAGCCCCCGGATTTGGAGTTATAGTGGGGGGGTCGATTGAAGGCGGTTTCCGCGGTTCGAGGAATTTACCCTTTCAATTCGAAATTCGGATTCGGCCGCCAGAGGATTCAGGTGCCACGCAATTGGCCCCTTCGCATTAGCCATGTTATGCAGCGTGCCGAGTTCAATTGATCGCGTGAAGGGTTCGAGTTGAACTCGCGGGGCTACCTTTCCCCTTCTTTTGTACCGCCCCGCCCGGTGGATTGACTCACAGTGGGGCGTGTTGAAGTTCGATGGGGGAGTTGGTAGCATGAATGCTGGGCCGCGCACTTCGGTGCGGCTTGGCGCATCCGAGCCATGATCCGTCAGACGGTTTTTTATTCCGGTCGGGTGCAGGGTGTCGGATTCCGTTACCATACATATGAGATCGCGGTTGGTTACCCTGTTACGGGCTATGTGAGGAACCTGTCGGACGGGCGTGTTGAGATGGTAGTCGAGGGGGCGTCGAAGGATGTCGGCCGTTTCCTGGCCGCAGTCGCTTCGGAGTTGTCAGTACACATTCGCGGGATCGAGGTCAGTGAGTCGCCGGGCACGGGCGAGTTTTCGGGGTTTGGCGTTCGGTATTAGCGTTGCGGGAAAGAGGCCCTCACGCGTGCCGACGGCCCGAGATTGAAAGTCGTTCCCAACGAACAAGGCGGACGAACCACGTCCGAGGTAATTGGCGAATCGGGCCTCGCCGTAAGTTCAGGATTTGTATGAATCAACCCAATGGAAGTGTGACCGGCACCTTCGAGCTTGGTCAGAACAATTCGGGCTTCTTGCGCGATCCGGGTCGCAACTATGCGATTCAGGCGAGCGATCCGCAGGTCGGGCGCGATCTGGTGCAGAAGTTCCGCCTGCGCGGCGGTGAGACGGTGACGGCCCAGATCAATCGCGGCAAGCAGGGCCGCGGGCAGCCGATGGTGGGCTTTATTGAGAAGATCGGCGACAAGCATCCGGCCGAGTATTCGAAGCTGGTGCCGTTTGATGAATTGCAGGTGGTGCATCCGGATCAGAAGCTGAACTTCGAGACGCCGGGCGGGCCGATGTCGACGCGGATCATTGATTTGCTCGCTCCGATCGGCAAGGGGCAGCGCGGGCTCATTGTCGCGCCGCCGCGAACGGGCAAGACGGTGCTGCTGCAGCAGATGTCCAACGGCATCAAGATCAATCATCCCGAAATATTCCTCATGATGCTGCTCATCGACGAGCGGCCCGAGGAAGTGACCGAGATGAAGCGGGCGTTGTGCAAAGAAGGCTCCGGCTGGCAGCATGATGCGCCAGAGGTGGTCTATTCCAACAACGACAGCGACGTGAAGAGCCACGCCCGCATCAGCAAGCTAATGATCGAGAAGGCCAAACGTCACGTTGAACAGGGCGAGGATGTGCTCATTTTGCTCGACTCACTCACGCGGCTTGGCCGGGCCTTTAATAACATCGTCGGGTCGAGCGGTCGCACGATGACCGGTGGACTCGACATTCGAGCGATGGAAATTCCAAAGCAGATGTTCGGCTCGGCGCGGAAGATCGAGGGCGGCGGCAGTCTGACCATCGTGGCGAGCGTGCTGGTGGAGACGGGCAGCCGGATGGATGAATACATTTTTCAGGAGTTCAAGGGCACGGGCAACATGGAGCTGGTGCTCAGCCGTGAGTTGGCGAACATGCGCATCTGGCCGGCGATGAATCTCTCGGAAAGCGGCACACGCAAGGAAGAACTGCTGCTGGGGCAGCAGATGTACGACAAGATGTCGCGGATTCGCCGCCGGCTTCTCAACATGCAACCGCAGAAGCAGATGGAGAGCATGCTGGAGGAGTTGAACAAGTGGAAGACGAATCTGGAATTCGTGGGGCAGTTGGCGTAGGGGGCGGTTGCGGCCGATAATTGGTTGTGGACTGTGCATGTTGCCGATTGCTAAGATAAGGTGCCATTGAGGGTCAAACCGTGAGCACGATTCAGATTCATTCTCGAGTCGGTGACGACGGCGTACTGGAGGTTCGCATTCCGCTTGGAGCGGCGGACGCGAATACGGATGTCGTTGTGACGGTTGCGCCGGCGGGACCGACGCAGTGCCAATCGACGAATGAGCCGTGGGCCGATTTCATATCGAGCACCTATGGATCGTGCGAGGGATTGGGGTTTGAAGAGCCGGCGGATATGCCGCTTCCCAACGATTAATTAACTG